>NZ_DATCVQ010000062.1:0-5129 GCF_036566765.1 Streptomyces sp. | reverse complement strand
GGGAAATGCCGAAAGCAAACGCGAACGTACCCGAACGTGAAGATGCCGCCGCCGAGTTCCCCGCCCCTGGCGAGAACTCGACGGCGGCGCCGCCGCGTTCACACCGGTCGCGCCCCGCGCACTCGGTCGCACCCCACCTGTTCCGCCCTCCTGTGACGTGTGGCACGATGCTGGCCACTCCCCTCGCACTGCCTCACAGGAGACGCCTCGCGTGCAGCCCGCCGCCCTCCCGGACCTCGCGCACACCCACACCCGCCCGGTGCACTGGCTCGCCACCGCGGCCGCGATGGCCGCCGTCGTCGCCGGCGCCGGCCTGCTTCAGCCCGACGCGGCCACGGCCACCACAGGCGCGGACGGTCCCCGGCCGGCCCTGAAACCCGCGCCGGACGCGGCCACCGCCGCGTACCCCCTGGAGTGCGGGGGAGCGCCCAGCGTGGTCGCGAGAAAGGCCGCCGGAGACCTCGACGGCGACGGCAGTCCGGAGACCGTGGCGGTGGCGCACTGCGACGCCGGTTCCGGCACCCCGCCGAGCGGGGTCTATGTGCTGACCCGGGGCAAGGACGGCGCCGCCCGAGTCGTCGCCACGCTCGTCGAGCCGACGAGCAAGCAGAACGTCGAGACGCTCGCGGTCCGTGACGGAGTGGTCACGGCCACGCTGCTCGGCTACTCGTCCGCGGACGTGCCGAGCTGCTGTCCCGATGTGAAGGAGAGCGCCGAATGGCGCTGGCAGGGCGGCACGTTCGTCCGCACTGCCGCTCGAGCGGCGGCGCAGAGCGTCTGATCCGTCACTCGGCGTCGGGGCCGTACACCTCGACGCCGTCCGTGACGCGCCGTACGTGGATGCAGTCGCCCGGGCACTCCTTGGCGGAGTCCACCACGTCCTGCAGCAGCGGCAGCGGCACCGGGGTCGTCGCCCCCTGGGCCTGGAGCAGCTCGTCGTCCGCGCTCTTCACGTACGCGAGGCCGTCGATGTCCAGCTCGAAGACCTCCGGCGCGTATTGCGCGCAGATCCCGTCCCCGGTGCAGAGGTCCTGATCGATCCAGACCTCCAGCGCCTCCGCGGCGCCCGTGGACGGTGCCTCGTGCTGCACGGTCATATCTCCTGCCGTTTCCTGCGTCCGGTGAAGCATTCTGAAGTAAGTCGGGCCAGCCCTGACGGGTGTTGACCACCGACGACGATACAACCGCCCGCTTTCCGATGTTTCATGGGTGGGTATTTCCCTGGCGTGAGGGGAAGCGCAAGGGTGAAGATCGGACACGCCCCGACAGTCTTTATTGATCTAGGGGTTTCAATCGCCACCCACGCAGGTAGGGTCAGGAAGCGTCCAGCTCCCCTTGGAGGAGGTGAGGACCGTGGCAGCCCACGACGACGACATCAACCGCGGCATCCGGCCCGGGCGGGGGTCTGAAGACCCTGCCGGCCAGGTTGCCTATCTCGAGCAGGAAATCGCCGTCCTGCGCCGCAAGCTCGCCGACTCTCCGCGTCATACGAGGATTCTCGAAGAGCGGATCGTCGAGCTACAGACAAACCTGGCCGGCGTCTCCGCACAGAACGAGCGGCTCGCCAACACGCTCCGTGAGGCCCGCGACCAGATCGTGGCCCTCAAGGAAGAAGTCGACCGGCTCGCACAGCCGCCGGCCGGCTTCGGAGTCTTCCTGCAGGCCATCGAGGACGGCACCGCCGACATCTTCACCGGCGGCCGCAAACTGCGGGTGAACGTCAGCCCCAGCGTCGAACTCGAAGAGCTCCGGCGCGGCCAGGAAGTGATGCTCAACGAAGCTCTCAACGTGGTCGAGGCCATGGAGTACGAGAGCGTCGGCGACATCGTCACCCTCAAGGAGATCCTCGAGGACGGCGAGCGCGCCCTGGTGATCGGGCACACCGACGAGGAACGGGTGGTCAGGCTCGCCGAGCCGCTCCTCGACATCACCATCCGCCCCGGCGACGCCCTGCTCCTGGAGCCCCGCTCCGGGTACGTCTACGAGGTCGTGCCCAAGAGCGAGGTCGAGGAACTGGTCCTCGAAGAGGTCCCCGACGTCGACTACGGCAAGATCGGCGGCCTCGGCGGCCAGATCGAGATGATCCGGGACGCCGTCGAGCTTCCGTACCTCTACCCCGACCTCTTCAAGGAGCACGAGCTCCGGCCGCCCAAGGGCATCCTGCTCTACGGGCCGCCCGGCTGCGGCAAGACGCTGATCGCCAAGGCCGTCGCCAACTCCCTTGCCAAGAAGGTCGCCGAGGTCACCGGCCAGCCCGCCGGAAAGTCCTACTTCCTGAACATCAAGGGCCCGGAACTCCTCAACAAGTACGTCGGCGAGACCGAGCGGCACATCCGCCTCGTCTTCCAGCGTGCCCGTGAGAAGGCGAGCGAGGGCACCCCCGTCATCGTCTTCTTCGACGAGATGGAATCCCTCTTCCGCACCCGCGGCTCCGGTGTCAGCTCGGACGTGGAGAACACCATCGTCCCGCAGCTGCTCGCCGAGATCGACGGCGTGGAGGGGCTGGAGAACGTCATCGTCATCGGCGCCTCCAACCGCGAGGACATGATCGACCCGGCGATCCTGCGGCCGGGCCGGCTCGACGTCAAGATCAAGATCGAGCGTCCGGACGCAGAGGCGGCCAGGGACATCTTCGCGAAGTACCTCACCTCCTCGCTGCCGCTGCACTCCGACGACCTCGCCGAGCACGGCGGCTCGAAGGACGCCGCCGCGAACGGAATGATCCAGTCGGTCGTGGAGCAGATGTACGCCGAATCCGAGGAGAACCGCTTCCTCGAGGTGACGTACGCGAACGGCGACAAGGAAGTCCTCTACTTCAAGGACTTCAACTCCGGAGCGATGATCCAGAACATCGTCGACCGGGCCAAGAAGATGGCCATCAAGGCTTTCCTCGACCACAACCAGAAGGGCCTTCGGGTCTCCCATCTCCTCCAGGCGTGCGTGGACGAGTTCAAGGAGAACGAGGACCTGCCGAACACCACCAACCCGGACGACTGGGCCCGGATCTCCGGAAAGAAGGGCGAGCGGATCGTCTTCATCCGCACCCTCGTCACCGGAAAGCAGGGCGCGGACACCGGACGCTCCATCGACACGGTGGCCAACACCGGTCAGTACCTCTAGAACGCCGGCCGGCTGCGGATGTCCGGAAGACGGACATCCGCAGCCGTCGCATTCCGAGGGCACCGGCCGGCACGGCCATTCACCCCCAGCAATGACCGAATTGATCTCCCCACCAGCGCAGAGGCGTTCTAGGCTCATCGGTACCGCTGAGTCGCGCAGTGCGGGGACGGGCACCGCACACGCACCGGAGACGCAGCGGTACTTGAGCGCCGTTCCCGGACGGGAGCGCCGCCGGGCAAGGAGGGCCGCATGACCGTACGGCGAGTAATGGGCATTGAGACGGAGTACGGCATCTCCGTCCCGGGCCACCCGAACGCCAATGCCATGCTCACCTCGTCCCAGATCGTCAACGCCTACGCGGCGGCGATGCACCGGGCGCGGCGCGCCCGCTGGGACTTCGAGGAGGAGAATCCGCTGCGGGACGCCCGCGGCTTCGACCTCGCCCGCGAGGCCGCCGACTCCAGCCAGCTCACCGACGAGGACATCGGCCTGGCGAACGTGATCCTCACCAACGGGGCCCGGCTCTACGTGGACCACGCGCACCCCGAGTACAGCGCCCCCGAGGTCACCAATCCGCGCGACGCCGTCCTCTGGGACAAGGCCGGCGAGCGGATCATGGCGGAGGCCGCCGAGCGGGCCGCCCAGCTCCCCGGCGCCCAGCCCATCCACCTCTACAAGAACAACACCGACAACAAGGGCGCCTCCTACGGCACGCACGAGAACTACCTGATGAAGCGGGAAACCCCCTTCTCGGACATCGTGCGCCACCTCACGCCCTTCTTCGTCTCCCGCCAGGTCTTCGCAGGCGCCGGCCGCGTCGGTATCGGCCAGGACGGACACGAACACGGCTTCCAGCTCAGCCAGCGCGCCGACTACTTCGAGGTCGAGGTCGGCCTGGAGACCACCCTCAAGCGCCCGATCATCAACACCCGCGACGAGCCCCACGCCGACGCCGAGAAGTACCGCCGCCTCCACGTGATCATCGGCGACGCGAACCTCTCGGAGATCTCGACCTACCTGAAGCTCGGCACCACGGCTCTCGTCCTGTCCATGATCGAGGATGGCTTCATCGCGGTGGACCTCGCGGTCGACCAGCCGGTACGGACCCTGCACCAGGTGTCGCACGACCCCACCCTCCAGCGCCTGGTCACCCTCCGCAGCGGCCGCACACTCACCGCGGTCCAGCTCCAGATGGAGTACTACGAGCTCTCCCGCAAGTACGTCGAAGAACGCTTCGGCGCCGACGCGGACGACCAGACCAAGGACATCCTGGCCCGCTGGGAGGACACCCTCAACCGCCTCGAGAACAACCCCATGAGCCTCGCCGGCGAGCTCGACTGGGTCGCCAAACGCGAACTCATGGAGGGCTACCGGCGCCGCGACGACCTCGACTGGGACGCCGCGAAACTGCACCTCCTGGACCTCCAGTACGCCGACGTACGAGCCGACAAGGGCCTCTACAACCGACTCGCGGCCCGCGGCCGCATCAAGCGCCTGCTGGACGAGAACGAGGTCGAGCGAGCCCGTACCAAGCCCCCTGAGGACACCCGCGCGTACTTCCGCGGCCGCTGCCTGGAGCAGTACGCCGACGACGTCGCCGCGGCCTCCTGGGACTCGGTGATCTTCGACCTCCCGGGCCGGGACTCGCTCCAACGGGTCCCAACCCTCGAACCGCTTCGCGGAACGCGAAATCACGTCAAGGAGCTCCTGGACCGCTGCCGCACGGCGGAAGACCTGGTCAGGGTCCTCTCCGGCGGCTGAGCGGGTACCCGGAACGAGACCTCCGGACAGGGTGGAAATCCCGACGTCCGGGAATCATCGAGGTGGCCCCCGTACGTTGGAGAAACTGCGGGGCCGATGTCAGACCCGGCTTGTAGGGTCTGATCATCACCGATCGGCAGCAATGCCGACCTGTCGACCATGTCGGGCGAACTGAGCGGGGTGAGGGTTATGTCAACCAAGGACACCGGCGGCGGCCAGCAGAAGGCCACACGCTCCACCGAGGAAGT
>NZ_DATCVQ010000061.1:0-2522 GCF_036566765.1 Streptomyces sp. | reverse complement strand
CGGCGCAGCCTGCGTGCCCAACTGTTCGCCTCCGCCTGCTATGCCGCCGGCGGGCTCGGCGGGGCGGCCGCTGCCGGCGCGGTCGGCTCGGCCTGGGGCGTCGCCGCCGCGACATTGGGCAGTTCGACCGTGTGGTGGCTGCAACTGCGGTCCGCCCTGCGCGAGCGCCACCACAATCCCATCCCCGAAGTGAGGACCTCATGACCGCCCAACCCAGGCTGAGCATCGGCCTGCCCGTGTACAACGGCGAGGAGTACCTGGCCGAGTCGCTCGACGCCCTGCTCGGCCAGACCTACGAGGACTTCGAGCTGGTCGTCTCCGACAACGCCTCGACCGACGGGACCCAGGACATCTGCCGCCGGTACGCCGAGAAGGACTCGCGCATCCGGTACCTCCGGCTGCCCCGGAACATCGGCGCCGCGCCGAACCACAACTACGTGTTCACCCAGTGCCGCGGCGAGCTGTTCAAGTGGGCCTCGCACGACGACCTGTACGCCCGGGACCTGCTGCGGCGCTGCGTGGAGGCGCTGGACGAGCGGCCGGACGTGATCCTCGCGCACGCCGACCAGGCGGTCATCGACGAAGCAGGACAGGTGAAGGTCCCGTACGAGTACACCCTCGCCACCGCCTCGCCGCACGCGCCGGAGCGCTTCCGCAGCATGCTGTTCGAGCCCGGCGGCGACGACTTCTACGGGGTGATGCGGGCCGACGTGCTGCGCCGGGTGAAGCCGCACGACAGCTACCACCACGCGGACCGCACGTTCGTCACCGAGATCGGCCTGCACGGGCCCTTCCATCAGGTGCCGGAGCTGCTGTACTTCCGCCGCGACCACCCCACCCGGGCCGAGCGGGCGAACCCGTCCAAGCGCTCCCGGTGCGTCAACCTCGACCCGCGCCGGGCAGGCCCGCTGCACCCGACGCCCCGGCTGCTCGCCGAGTACGTCCTGGGCTTCGTCTCGGCGATCCGCCGGGCGCCGCTCTCCTCGGCCGACCGGCGCGCGTGCTACCGCCACCTCGCCGCATGGATGACCAGCCGGGCCCGGCCGGGCGCCGGCGAGCGGGTCGAGGACCGCGCCCCGGTCGACCCGGCCCTGCTCGCCGTCTCCGTCGACGCGCTCGTCGCCGGTCGCGAGGGGAGGCAGGCGTGACTCCGGTACGTGTCGGGGTGTTCGGCCTGCTCGGCTCCGGCAACCTCGGCAACGACGGGTCGCTCGAGGCCGTGCTCGGCTACCTTCGCGCCGAGCACCCGGAGGCGGTCGTGGACGCGCTGTGTGGCGGACCTGAGGTCGTCACGGCCCGGTACGGGATCCCCGCGACGCGGCTGCACTGGTACGGCGGGGAGTACAGGACCGCCTCGCGTGCGGGCGCGATCGCGGGGAAGGGCCTGGGCAAACTCGTCGACGCCTTCCGCACGGCTGCCTGGGTGCGCCGGCACGACGTGGTGATCGTGCCGGGCATGGGCGTCCTGGAGGCCACGCTGCCGCTGCGGCCCTGGGGCTTCCCGTACGCGCTGTTCCTGCTCTGCGCGAGCGGCCGACTGCTGCGCACCCGGGTCGCGCTGGTCGGCGTCGGCGCCGCCCCGATCGGCAATCGGTCGACCCGGGCGCTGGTTCGCTGGTCGGCGAGGCTGGCCGCGTACCGGTCGTACCGGGACGCCCCGTCCCGCGACGCGATGCGGGCGATGGGCGTGGACACCGCGCGCGACGAGGTCTACCCGGACCTCGCCTTCGCCCTTCCGACGCCCCCTGCGCCTACGACATCGGGCCCGGTCTGCGTCGGGGTCATGGACTTCCACGGCGGCAACGACGACCGCGCCCGGGCCGAGGAGATCCACCGGCGCTACCTCGACGGGACAACTCGTTTCGTCCGCACACTGGTTGAGGACGGCAGGACGGTCCGGCTGGTCACCGGCGACGCGTGCGATGCGTCGGTGGTCGCCGCGATCCTCGACGCGGTGGACTCGCCGCTGGTCACCGCCGCCGAAGCGGCCTCGCTCGCCGACCTGATGAAGGAGATGGCCTCTGCCGACACCGTGGTGGCGACCCGCTATCACAACCTGGTCTGCGCGCTGAAGGTCGGCACGCCGACGCTCGCCCTCAGCTATGCGGCGAAGAGCGACGCGCTCATGGACTGGATGGGTCTCGGCACGTACTGCCACCCGGCCCGCGAGGTCGACGCCGCACAACTGCTCGAACAGTTCCGGGCGTTGGAGAAGCGCTCGACGGAGTTGCGGCAGACCCTCACCGAGCGGAACCTGGTCGCCGCCCGGCAACTCCAGGACCAATTCACCGACTTGACCAAGGCCCTGTTCCCTGCGGCCGACCACGCCCACACCCTGCGGGAGACTCCATGAAAGCGATCGAAGTCCCGGAGATCTCCGGCGCGTACCTCTTCGAGCCGACGCCGTACGCCGACGAACGCGGCTTCTTCTGCCGCACCTTCGACGCCGACGTGGTCCGCTCGGTGGGCCTCGACCCGGACGCCTTCATCCAGGACAGCGTGTCCCGCTCGGTCCGGGGCGT
>NZ_DATCVQ010000060.1:0-3163 GCF_036566765.1 Streptomyces sp. | reverse complement strand
TTCGTGCCAGGGTGCGGCGTGAGTTGTTGAGCCCATCGGTCGCGCACGCGGCCTGCGGAACCCGCCAGGGGTGGAGTGTGTTGCGTTCCCGTCGTACTGCCCTGATCTTGCTCGCCACGGCCCTTGCTCTGACGGCCTGCGGCAGGTTGACCGTCATGCCGCCGCCCGACGGTGAACCGGTCGTTCTGAAGCCGGCCGAACTTGCGACCACGTGGACCGATGCCGACGGCGGCACCCTCACGCTGAAGCAGGACGGGACGTTCATCGCCGACAAAGTCTGCGTCGCCGTCGGCTGGTATGACAGTTTGGCCTGGTCCGGAACAGGCACCTGGGAGCAAGGCTCCGACAAGAAGCAAAGCTTCGTCGGTGTGACCTTCGACGCCGATCACCCCGAAGTGCGTGAGCGAGTGCCCGACGCCTACTCCGCCTTGAGGGAGGGCAAGGTCCTTAAGCTCTGGGCCGCCATCGGCGATCCGGACAACGATTATCCGAACTGCGTCCTGACCAGCCCGGCGAGTTGACCCGGCTGCCGCTCCCTACACCACGACAGGGGACACGACCCGGCTGGTCACTGTCCGGTAGGGGGAGGGGTGCCGGGGTGTCTGCCCGCCTGTGGGGCGGCGGGGCGGTGCAAACGTGCTTCTTGACGTCCGGGCGTCGGCTCGCGAGTCACGCGACGTCACACCTGCCCCATCCCTTGCGCCTCAGTCCGCGGTCTGCTCGCCGAAGACTGCCTTGAGGAGTGCCTGCAGGGCGTTCTGGAAGGGTTCTGCGAGGGACATCTCGGTGTCGTCGACGTAGTTGAGTGCGGCGGTGAGGGTCGTACGGCCGTCGGGGGTGCTGTACATGAGGGCTGCGTGGCCGGCGATGCCACCGTTGTGGGTGATGACGGTGCCTCCGTCGGGGCCGGCGTCCTGGACCATGACGCCCAGGCCGTAACCGGCCTTGGGGTGCGTCTTGAGCATCTCGGCGAGCAGGGGAGCGGGCAGGAGCTTGCCGGTCACGAGCGCGGTGATGAAGGTGTGGAGGTCGTGGGTGGTGGAGATCATGTCGCCGCCGGCGGAGATCCAGGAGGGGTTCTGGCGGCTGACGTCGACGGTCTGCTGCTGGCCGTCTTCGTCTTCGTAGCGGTAGTAGGCGTGGGCGTGCGGCTCGGGGAGGTCCGTCTGGGTGCCGGGCACGACGGTGTCCCGTAGGTCGAGCGGGTCGAGGATCAGGCGCTGCGTCACCTCGGCGATGGGGCGGCCGGTGACCTTCTCGATCAGGAGCCTGGCGAGGACGTAGTTGGTGTTGGAGTAGCTCCAGTCGGTGCCCGGTTCGAAGCGGGCGGGCTTGGACAGCGCGAGGCGTACGAGTGCCTCCGGCTGGTAGGTCTTGAAGCGGTTGTCGACCCATGCCTGGCCCTGCCAGTCGATCCCCGGACCGACGGTTCCGTCTTCGTAGTACTCGCCGGTGAAGTTGAAGATGCCGCTGGTGTGCTGGAGCAGCATCCGCACCGTGATCCGCGAGTCGAGGTCGAACCCGGGGAGGTAGTCGGCGACTGGGGCGTCCAGGTCGATCCTGTCCTCGGCGACCAGTTGCAGGACGAGGGTGGCGGTGAAGGTCTTGGTGTTGCTGCCGATCCGGACCCGGCCGTTCGTCGGCGGCTTCGCGCTCTCGCCGAGCTTGCTCACGCCGGCGGTGCCGACCCACTCGCCGCGCTCGTCGTTCACGCGCATCTGCACCCCGGCGAACCCGGAATCGACGATCTCCTGCATGACCTTCTGCAGCTCCGGACGATTCTGCCCGGCAGCGGCGGTGAGGGGGAGGGACATGGCGGCTCCTTAGATCGGTTGTGAACGTTGCGGGTCAGTTGCTGCGGGCGGTGATGTCGCCGTAGGCGGTGGTGGCGTGGATGTTGAGGCCGGCGGCCGCGCCTTCGGAGTTGGCCAGTGCGTTGTTGATGCGGCCGTAGGTCGTGCCGGCGTCGAGGGTGGCGGAGGCGCCGCGGGCGGCGCCGATCTGGATGTCGCCCTTCTCGGTGCGCAGGGTGACGGTGCCGCGCACGGCCTCGGCGATGGTGAGGTCGCCCGCCTGGGTGCGGATCTCGCCGTCGCCGCTGAGGCGGCCGACGTGGACGTCGCCGGCCATGAGGACCAGGCGGGCGGCGGCGGTCTCGTCGAGCTTGACCGTGCCCCGGGCGGCCTCGAAGGCGACGTCGCCGAGCCGTCCGACGCCGCGGAGTTCGCCGTCGGCCGTCTTCGCCTCGACGTGGGAACCGGCGGGCAGCTGCACGGTCACCTCGACGTACCCGGAGCTGCCGAGGAGCTGGTTCTTCGGCTCCGGGGCGGTGATCCGCAGGACGCCGTCGGCGTACTCGACCGTCGTCTCCTCGGCGGCCTTCACGTCGCGGCTCTTGGAGGCGTTCGCGGGGCGGACCTCGACGGTGGTGTCGACGCGGTCGGCGGCGATGAACTGGATACGGCCCGCGGGGATGTCCAGGACGGCGGTGACGGCGGTGGTGGTGGCGAACTGCTGCATGGTGCTTCTCCTTCTTCGTTCGGCGGACCGTCCGTCGGCCCGCCGTTTCTGATGAACGAAAAGCTACGTTGCGTTCAGGGAGTTGGCAACAAGTCCGTTGCGCGAAATCGCCATCATCGCAGGTGGGTGACGATATTTCATTGCAACAGTTTCGAGCATAACGCAACGACCATCAACCTGTTCGTTGCAATGTATTGAGGGTGAACGCTCTCCTGGAGGCAGGGCGCAGGAAGCCGCCCGCCGCAGCGGCGTGTTCAAGCGGTCGAAGGAGAAGGACCGTCGGGACGCGACTATGGACGCACGAACTGCCGCTGCTGGCCACGGCGGGGCTCGCGGCCCTGCGGAGAGACCTGGCCCACTAGGCCACCCGCAATCCACCAGCAGCCGCCACCCGCCCGCGGTGAGCATCAACAGCTGGGACGAGACGCGTTGTTCGACCTCACTCGCGACTTCGGCGGACCGGGCGGAGAAAGGCTGATTCGACCGGGTCAGCGCGCCCCGCCGGCCGGGCCTGAGGCCGGCATGAGGTGGCGGGAGAGGGTGGTCAGGGCCTCTTCGATCTCGGTCAGGCGGGTGGGGTCGTCGGAGCCCAGGGCGGCGGCCAGGGCGGATTCGATGCGGGTGGCGCGGACCTGGGCGACGC
>NZ_DATCVQ010000059.1:0-2202 GCF_036566765.1 Streptomyces sp. | reverse complement strand
GGATCGCCGACCGTCAGCGGCTGTTCTTCCAGAAGGCGGTGTTGTGGTCGGCTGCGAAGTCGGCGCGCTTCCAGGTGGTTGAGGACAGGGTCTGGACGTAGTCGTGGCCGGTGCGGAAGTCGGGCCAGTCGGTCTTGCCCGTGGCGGCGAAGTGGGTCCAGGTACGGAGCATGCGGGTGCGGAAGCGGGCCTGGTCCGCGGGGACTCCCTCGAACAGCGGCGGGTGATCGAAGAGGTAGGGCAGTTCCGTCATGTGCGCGGCGTGCTGCTCGAAGCTGGGGGTCGGGAAGCCCTCGAACCACGGGGTGTCGCGTTCGGAGAACTCGTACGTCCGGGTCGGGGTCCATCGGGACAGGAGCTGGGCCGTCTCCAGGGTGGGCGTGGACCAAGCGGAGTCAGTGAGGGCGGCGGCCAGCGCCTCGCCCGCCGAGCCGTACTTGGTGAGCGGGTAGAGGGCGAGGACGGCGTCGGACTTGGAGCCGAACTGGTGGCGGATGGCCGGCTCGTACTCCTCGGGCTTCATCGGCGTGCCGGAGGCGAGTTCCTGCCCAAGCACCCTGCCGCGTTCCTCGTCGTGGTTGACGCCGATGAGGACGGGGACCCGGTTGAACCTGCCGGTGCGCAGGGCTTCGGCCGGGGAGAGGGGCATGAGCTTGGTACCGGTGACCGGGCGCGGTTCGCTGTAGGGGTCGTAGGCGGCGAGGAGTTCGGAGACGGACTTGTCGCGCAGGCAGTCGGCGGTGTTGGTCTCGCAGCCCAGGGTGGCGATGACGCGCCGGGCGTCGGCCTCGGCTTCGGCGCGGGTGCGGGATCCGCCGGTGGCGCAGGGGGCGCTCTGGACGACGGCGCGGTGGAAGAGGCCCGCGGAGGCGGGTGAGGCGAGGTGGCCGCAGACGCTGTAGCCGCCGCCGGACTGGCCCGCGATCGTGACGTTGTCCGGGTCTCCGCCGAAGGCGGCGGCGTTGGCCTTCACCCAGCGCAGGGCGGCCTGCTGGTCTTCGAGGCCGAGGCCGTCGGCGCCGGGCTGGGAGGGGTCGGTGAGGAAGCCCATCACGCCCAGGCGGTAGTTCATCGAGACGACCACCGCGCCCTGCTCGGCCAGGCTCGCGCCTCCGTACTGGTGGCCGGCGCCGTACATGAGGCTGCCGCCGTGGATCCATACGATCACCGGTCGCTTCCCGGCCTGCTTCCCCGCCTGCTTCGCGGTCGGGGTGGTGACGTTCAGGTAGAGGCAGTCCTCGTTGTCGTTCGGGATGCCGATCGGCAACCCCTCGGGCTGGGCGCAGGCCCGGCCGGGGGTCGTCGCGTCCCGTACTCCGGTCCACCGCGCCGCGGGCTGCGGGGACTTCCAGCGCAGGCCTCCGACGGGGGGTGCGGCGTAGGGGATGCCCTGGAAGGTGCGGACCTTGCCCTCAGCCGTGCCGCGGACCTTGCCGTTCGTGGTGGCGACCACCGTCCGGTCGGCGGCGGTGCCGACGGGGGCGGCGTGGGCGAGGGTCGGGGCGGTCAGGCCGAGCCCGAGGCCCATCGGCACGGCGGCGGCCAACCACTTCGCAACGATCTTGGTGTTCGTCATGGAAGGAACAGTAGAGAGGTTTGCTCGATCGAGCAATACGTTTGTATAAATCGATCGAGTGAGTCGATCGGGCAACAGGTGCTAGCGTCCGTCGCATGGGAAACCGCGAAGCCCTCCTCATCGGCGCGAAGGCATGCCTGCGGGAGAAGGGGTACGACCGCAGCAGCATCCGGGACATCGCCACCGCCGCCGGGGTGAGCACGGCCGCGATCGGCTACCACTACGGGTCCCGCGAAGCCCTTCTGAACCAGGCGCTGTTCGAGATCCTCGACGAATGGGGCGACGCCATGGGACGCGCCATCGTCCCGGACGCCGACGGCTCCACCGAGCGCGATTTCGCGCGGATGTGGCAGAGCCTGATCGACGATTTCGCAGCCCACCCAGACCTGTGGCTCGCCTCGATGGAGCTGTTCATGCAGGCCCAGCGTCAGTCCGACCTGCGCACCGCCCTCGCCAGCGGCACGGCCCAGGGACGGCGGGGCATGGCCGCCATCTTGGAGGGTGTCCCCGAGGATCAGGTCCCCGAGGACACCGTGCGAAGCCTCGGAAGCGTCCAGCTGGCCCTGATGTCGGGCCTGATGATCCAGCACCTCAGCGATCCCGCGAGCGCTCCCACGGCGGACGAG
>NZ_DATCVQ010000058.1:0-15896 GCF_036566765.1 Streptomyces sp. | reverse complement strand
CCGCCGGCTCTCGGCGGCCAGCAGCGCCAGGTCCCCAACGTCGAGCGCCTCGCGCGCCTCGGAGCGGGCGACGGCGGCCCGGACCAGTACGGCCTCGGCGAGCCCGGGCTCGCCCGGCCGCTCCTCGACCGCGCCGCCGCCGACCGCCTCCGCCATCCGCTGGGCGAGCCCGAGCAGCCGCTCGTCGCCCTCCCGCACCTGCTGCTCCGCGCCGCGCCGCAGATCCGCGAGCCGATCCTCGACCGCGGCGAACCGCCGGGTGTCGAAGAGCCGGCCGAGCAGCTTGCCACGCGCCTCCGCGTCGGCCCGCAGGAACCGGGCGAAGTCGCCCTGCGGCAGCAGCACCACCTGGCAGAACTGCTCCCGGCTCATCCCCACGAGCTGGGCGATCTCCTCGCCGATCTCCTGGTGGGAGCGGCTGAGCCCCTGCCAGGTCGCCGCGCCCGTGTCGTACTCGCGCAGCCAGCTCTGCGCCTTCTCGGTCGTGAAGCCGCCGCCCCGCTTCTTGGGGCGCTGCTGCGCGGGGCGGCGGGTGATCTCCAACCGCCGCTCCCCCACGGTGAGTTCGAGGATGACCTCGGTGTACGTGCCGGCCGGGGTGTGGTCGCTGCGCAGCGACGTCCCGGGGCTCTGCCGCGCGCCGGGCACCGCTCCGTACAGGGCGTAGCAGACGGCGTCGAGGACGGACGTCTTGCCCGCGCCGGTCGGCCCGTGCAGCAGGAACAGCCCGGCCGACGACAGCGCGTCGAAGTCGATCTCCTGGGTGCCCCCGAACGGTCCGAAGCCGGTGACGACGAGCCGGTGCAGCCTCACCTGGTCACCTCGCGCTCCGCCGCGTCCACCCGTACGGCCTCGAACGCGCCGTGCAGCACCGTGCGTTCCGCGCCGTCGGGTCCGGCGCCGCCGCGCACATGGGCCACGAAGTCCTCCGCGATCTGCTGGTCGGTGCGGTCCCGGAGCCGCTGGGCGTACGAGGCGTGCGGGTCGGCCTCGGTGCGCTCGGGATCGAAGACCAGGTGGAGCGTGTGCGGGAAGCGGGCGGTGAGCCGCGCCATGGGCTCGGCGGGCCGCATCGGGTCGGTGACGGTCGCCTCGACCCACGCCTCCTCGTGCCGGGTGAGCGCCGGGTCGGCGAGCAGGTCGTCGAGCCGCCCTCGGATCCGGGCGAGGCGGCGCGGCACGGGGCAGTCGACGCGCTCGGCAGCCTCGATCGTGCCGTCGGCGCCGAGGTCGACCAGCCACATCGTCTTGCGGTGGTCGGTCTCGGAGAAGGAGTACGCGAGGGGCGAGCCGGAGTACCGGACCCGCTCGGTGAGGGTCTGGCTGCCGTGCAAGTGGCCGAGGGCCACGTAGTCGACGCCGGCAAAGACCCCGGCGGGCACGGCGGCGACCCCGCCGACCGTGATGTCCCGCTCGCTGTCGCTGGGCTCGCCGCCCGCGACGAAGGCGTGCGCGAGGACGACCGACCGGGTGCCGGCGGGCCGCGCGGCGAGGTCGGCTCGGACCCGGTCCATGGCCGCGCCGAGCACGGCCTCGTGTCCGGCCTTCGCCGCGCCGAGCTGCTCGCGGACGAGCGAGGGCTCCAGGTACGGCAGGCCGTACAGCGCGACGTCGCCGTGCGCGTCGGAGAGCACCACGGGGACGCCGGCCCCGGCCGGGTCGGTCCGCAGATGGATCCCGGCCCGCTCGATGAGCCCGGCGCCGACGCCGAGCCGACGCGCGGAGTCGTGGTTGCCGGAGATCATGACGGTCGGCACTCCGGCCTCGGCGAGCTGGTGCAGGGCCCGGTCGAACAGCTCGACGGCCGCCAGCGGCGGCACGGCCCGGTCGTAGACGTCCCCGGCCACCAGCACCGCGTCCACCTCGCGCTCGCGCACCGTCGCCACGAGACGGTCGAGGAACGCTGCCTGGGCGTCGAGCAGGCTCACCCGGTGGAACGACCGTCCCAGGTGCCAGTCCGACGTGTGCAGGAGTCTCATGATCGAGGAGCGTATCGGTGGGCTCGGACAAAGGCGGCGGCTTCGGAGATCCCCCAGGTCAGCCGCTCGACCGGGGCGGCACAAACCGTACGGGCCGAACCCTCGGCCGACGCCGTGCGAGGCGCGCCCTCAGACGGAGCGGCCAGACTCCCGCCCTCCGGCAGAGCGGCCCGGCTCCCACCCTCACGCATCCCCGTACGCCTCTCCCCCGAGCTCCAGCTCCGCCGCACCGGCGGTCACGTCGGCGAGCCAGGCCCGGAACCCCTCCACGTCCGCGTCCGGCAGCCCGATCTCGATCGTCACGGCGTCCGCGTACCGCACCTCGCGCACCGCCCGCCCGGTGGCCCGGAGGTCGTTCTCGAGCTTGCCCGCGCGCTGGTGGTCCACGGTGACGGCAGCCAGCCGGAAGCGCTGCCGGGTGATCGTGCCGAGCGCGTCGAGGGCCTCGCCGACGACCCCGCCGTACGCCCGGATCAGCCCGCCCGCGCCGAGCTTCACGCCGCCGTAGTAGCGGGTGACGACGGCGACGACGTACCGCATCTCGCGGCGCATGAGCATCTGGAGCATGGGGACGCCTGCGGTCCCGCCGGGCTCGCCGTCGTCGCTTGCCTTCTGGACGGCCGCGTCGGCCCCGATGACGTACGCGAAGCAGTTGTGGGTGGCGGTGGGGTGCTCCTTGCGGATGCGTGCGACGAAGTCCTGGGCCTCCTGCTCGGTCGCGGCGGGCGCGAGCGCGCAGAGGAAGCGCGAACGGTTGATCTCGGACTCGTGCACGCCCTCGCGGGCCACCGTGCGGTACTGCTCCTGCATCCCGCCACCCTATGCCGCCGTGGACGCCCTCAAACCCGTCGGGCCCGACGCGAGACCCGCAGCCACGGCGGCCGTGCCCAAGGGCACGGCCGCCTACGGTGTCAATACCGCTGTCAGCGCTTGAGCAGCTTCTTGATCCGCTTGCCCTCGGGAGACTCCTCAAGCGTCTTCCACAGCTTCGCCGAGCTGGTCGAGGTGTAGACGCCAGGGGCGCCCTGCTCGCCGCAGCCGTCGCCGTACGACACGATGCCGATCTGGTACGTACGGCCGGACACCTTGCGGAACAGGGGGCCGCCGCTGTCGCCCTGGCAGGAGTCCTTGCCCTCGACGCCCGCGCAGATGTTCACGGCCTTGTCGTAGTCGCCGTAGGTCGCCTTGCACTCGGCGTGCGACAGCAGCGGCACCTGGACGCCGAGCAGCCGGTCGGGGAAGGCGGGCACCTCGGTGTCGGTGTTGCCCCAGCCGATGACCGTGGCCTCGGCCCCGGGGCGGAGCAGGGCGTCGGTGCCGGGGGTCGGCATCTTGACCGGGGCGATGCCGGTGACCGGCTTGGCCAGTTCGATCACGGCCAGGTCGTAGGCCTGCTGGCCCTTCACGTACCGCGGGTGGGCGACGATGCTCTTCACACCGCGCAGCTGGCCCTGCTTCTTGGCCGACAGCACGGTCCGGCCGACGGTGACCTCGATGTCCGCCGGCTTGGTGCCCATGATGCAGTGGGCTGCCGTGAGCACGGCGGTGTCGCTCACCAGGCTGGCGCCGCAGAACTGGCGCTCGGTCGCGCTGCCCGGGCCCTTCTGGAGCAGAGCGGCCATCCACGGGTACGCGTTGTCGGCCTGGGGCTTGCCGCCGATGATCTTCACGCTGGGCTTCGTCCGCTCGCCGGACTGCGCCCCCTGTCCCGTCTGGGCCGAGGCCGTGCCGACGGCCGACGCGACCAGCGCCAGGGCCGCACCGGACGCGAGGCCGGCCGCGGCTATGCGCCGGGCGTGCGGTCGGGGCAGGGAAACTCGCAGGAGTCTCATGGGGGGTTGGTCTCCGTTTCTGGGATCGTGTCCCAACAGCCGTGGATCTCAAGGCTGTTGCTCTGATGGCGGCGCGGGCCGCGGATACACGGGCTTCGACGCGGCGCGCGCGAAGGACAGCCTTGCCTTGCGGAATGGGCCTGCGACAGGCCTTCGCGCGCTTCCGCGACCTCCGCATGAACCAATCCAGTCGGCAGGCGGGCAAGGGCCGCCGGTCGGCGGGTTCCGGCGAGGTGTTCGGACCCGCATACTTGCCGGTCACACCGATGTGAGATCCGTGACAGCGGGTGGCGGCCCCACGCCGCGGTCCCGCAGTGTGTCCGGAGCAAGTGGTCCCGCTGCCTGAGGAATTCCTGTGCACCCCACCCCGGAATCCGTCCCGCGGTTGCGGCTGCTCGTCGTCGACGACGAGGGGCTCATCCGGTCGGGTCTGACAATGATCCTCGGCAGTGCGGGCGACATCGACGTCGTGGCCTCCTGCGAGGGCGCAGGCGCCCTCGCGGCGGTCGAGGAGCACCGGCCGCACGTGGTCCTCCTGGACATCCGGATGCCGGACATCGACGGGCTGACGCTGCTGCGCCTGATCCGGGCGCTTCCCGATCCGCCGCAGGTGGCCATGCTCACCACGTTCGACACGGACGAGTACCTCGGCGAGGCACTCGCGCTCGGCGCGGGCGGCTTCCTGCTCAAGGACACCGACCCGGACACGCTGATCAGGTCCGTACGCGCCCTGGCGACCGGCGCCGGGTGTCTGTCCCCGTCCGTGGTGCGCCGGCTCCGCGGCGACGGCGGGCACAGCGCGGAGACCCAGTCCGCGGCCAGAGCGGTGGCGGAGCTCTCGCCCCGGGAGCGCGAGGTCCTCGCGCACATGGGCGAGGGGCTTTCGAACGCGGAGATCGGCGCCCGGATGTACTTGTCCGTGGCCACCGCGAAGGACGGCGTCAGCAACGTCCTGAGCAAGCTCGGCGTGGCCAACCGGGTGCAGGCCGCGGTGATCGCCGAACGCGCCGGGCTCCTCGGCGGGGCCCGCCTGGTCGGGCCCGGCGGCCCGGACGCATGCGGCTGACCGGCGCCGGGGCCGCCGCCGCGCCCTGGGCCACCGCAGAGCGGCGGCGCGCCTTCTGGGGCTCCCGGCTCTTCCGTGGCCTGCCCGCGGACCTCGCGCTGGCCGGCCTCGCCGCCCTCGACGTCGCCTTCTCCCTGCCCACGCCGCACCTGTGGCAGACCGTGATCTCCTTCGTGGCCGCCGCCGCGCTGCTGCTCCGCCGCCGCATGCCGCGCGTGACGCTGCTGCTCGCCCTGCCCGGCCTGTACGCGGGGGCCGCGCTGTTCGCCGCGATCTTCGCCCTGGGCGCCCTCGCTCACCGGCGGCGCCCGGACTGGCAGGTGGAACTGGCCGTCGTCGCCGTGGTGGCCGGCAGTTTCGTGCCGTGGCCGCTCGGCCTGTTCGCACAGACGCCCACCGACGCGCACATCCAGCACCTGCTCTACTCGCTGCTGCTCGGCGTCGGCCCGGCCGTGGTCGGCCTCCTGGTGCAGACCCGGCAGGATCTGGCGGCCCGCGTCGCGGAGTTGGCGACCGTACGGGACCACGAGCGGGAGCTGCACGCGCGCACGGTCATCGCCCGCGAACACGCGCGGCTGGCACGGGAGATGCACGACGTGGTGTCCCACCAGGCGAGCCTGATGGCGGTCCAGGCAGCGGCCCTGGAGGTCACCACGCGGGATCCGCACGCCAAGGAGGTCGCGGGCACGCTGCGGAAGCTGGCCACCGGCACGCTGGAGGAGCTGCGCGGGATGATCGTGGTGCTGCGGGCGGCCGGCGCCGGCCCCACCCAGCTGCGCCCGCAGCCCCGGCTGAGCGAACTGACCGATCTGGTCGAGGGCGCGGGGGTGGACGCCACGCTCCGGATGAGCGGCACGGACGCCCGCGTAGTGCCGGAGGCGGTGGAGCGCACCGTGTACCGGACGGTGCAGGAGGCGCTGACCAACGTGCGCAAGCACGCGCCCGGCGCGGCGACGTCCGTGACCGTGCACGTCGACGGCGAGACGCTGCGGGTGGCCGTGCTCAACAGCCCGCCGGCCGACGACGCTTCACGCCCCGACCTGCCGGGCGGCGGCTACGGCATCCTCGGCCTGCAGGAACGCATCGCCCTGCTCGGCGGGCGGCTCACCGCGGAGCCCACGGCGGACGGCGGCTTCGCGGTCAGCGCGGAGCTGCCGCTGGGGGCCGCGCCCGGGGAACCGACAGGACCCGTCGAGCCGCTTCCGAGTCGCTGACACCCGCAGCGAACCCGGTATCGTGCCCGGCGGCCGGATCGGCGCCGGGCACGACGGCGATCAGCGCCCCTGCGGCTTCCACCACGCGGCGGAGGCGTCGCGCAGGGTGTTCGTCCCGCAGTGCACCTCACCCTGACCGAGGTGGTACGTGTACCAGTCGTCCAGGTACGACACCTTCATCCCGGCACGGGCGTACGCGGCGTTCACCGCGGCCGTGAAGACGTCCGTGCCGCCGATCACCGGCCCCCACTGGCGCGGCGCCAGGTAGCGGTTCCGGCCGAGGACGATGCCGTTGACGGCGCCGGGCACGTACGCGCTGGTCATGACCGTGCCCGGGGCCGCGTCGCGCTTGCGGTCCCCGACGACCTCCTGCTGTCCGTACCGGCTCACCGCATCGGGCACTTCGCCCGCTCCCATCCGCGACAGCCTCGGCACCCGGTCGCCCCGCTCGCCCTGCTCGGCGCCCCGCGTGTAGAGGGCGGGCACCCGTACGACCTCCGCGTCGGTGACGCCGGTCTCGCGCTTGAGCACCTCCAGGTTCGCCGCGATCCGCTCCGCTGCCAGCGTGTTGTCCTTCACCAGCCACGGGGAGGCGAGCGCCTGGTCGACGGTCTCCTTCGGGGCGGGCGTTCCGGCGCTCCCCGGCACCGAGAACATCCGCGTGGCGCCGTGCCCCGCCGCCTGCGCCTCGCGCAGCAGCCGCAGCCCCGCCTCGGGGTCGGCGATCCCGATGCGCCAGCCGCGCGGGGTGTCGGCGGGGAGGAACTGGACGAACTCGTCCACATGCCCCACGTGCAGCCAGGAGGTGTCCAGGAGCAACGGGTCCTGGAAGCCCTGGGACTTCAGCAGCGTCCGCATCGCCGCCGCGGGCTTCGAGCCGCTGTCCTTGCGCTCGCCCATGATGATGCGCCCGGCGGGGAAGGACCGGCCGCCGTGGGAGTAGGGCGGGACGGTCTCCAGATTGCCCATGGAGTTGAGGGTCCACTCCTCCGTGTCGCGGACCCCCGCTGCCTGCACGACCCCCACGCCCTTGCCGCGGAGCTTCTCGAAGAGCTCCCGGCCGGCCTCGCGGTCCGGCTGCGCCGAGCGCAGCATCACGCGGATCACCTGCCGGCGTCCGCCGGGGCCGGTCATGCTCACATAGCCCGGCTCGACGAAGTCCTGCGCCCAGACGTCGCCGTACGCGTCGAACGTCAACAGCGGCTTGTCGATGCCCGCCGCCCTGACCTCCGCCGCGAGTCCCTTGACGAACGCCTGCTGCCGCCGCGCGTAGTCGTCCCGTCCCGGCACCCTGGTCACCATCAGCTGCTGGGCGTTCTGCAGATGATGCTGGGTGAGCAGCGGAGCGGTGCGCAGAGTGACGTCGTCCGAGCTGCGTCGGCCTCCCGCGGTCACGGTCAGTCGGACGACCGTACGGCCGTCCCAGACCGCGCTGTCCCGTATGACGTCGGTGGCCTCGACGCCGAACTCCACACCGGAGCGCAGCTCGGCGGCGGTCAGCCGGGTCGTGGCCGTCACATGGGTCCATCCCGTGGGGCGTTTGACGAAGACCCTGCTCTTCCGCCCGCCGGTCACCACGCTCACGGAACCCGTGGCCCCCGCAGGCAGGTTCGCCATGGGCAGGGCGCGTATCCGGGCGAGATCGGCCGCGTCCTCGGAGCCGTTCACCTTGGTGTCGGAGGCGTCGTTGCAGGCGGCGAGCTGGGCGTCCGGCAGCGGTCGACCGCCCGGACCCCTGACCGCGCACCGCTTGGTGTCGTCGTCGACGTTCGGCAGGAGCACCGCTCCTCTCGCGGCGGACCAGGCGTCCTCACCGGCGGTGTCCGTCGTGCCCGCGACGTCCACCCGTCCGTCCCTGTTCACGTCCGCCCGGAGATCGACTCGCCAGGCGGCCTGTGGCGGGTTCGCGGCGAACGCCGGTGACACGGGGGCCAGTACGGCTCCGATCACGGTGAGCGCCACCGCCGCGTTCGTCGTGTTCCTCGTCAGTCTCGCGTGTCTCGTAGCCACGATGCGTCCCTTCCGGGGCCGGGGTTCGGCTGTCGAGTCCCAAGAGGCGACGAGAGGGCGGGCCGTTGCCCGCCCGCGGCCGAGATCGTCCGCAGGACGCGGCGGAGCAGCCGGGTGGCGGGGCGATGTCAGCCCCAAGGAGGAGGAGAGGACGAGAGGCGAGGCGACGCCGGGGTACACGCATGCGGTCACGGCTGCACGGCCCTTCCGTCCCACCCGCAGATTCCGGCGACGAGCCTGCGCGAGGACGCCTTCGCCGTGGTCGTCCCCCAGGGCGCGCCCGGTCCGGCGACACGGTCCGCGTACGCCGGTGTGCCGTTCGCACACGGCGGCCCACCGCGCCCGCCGCACACAGCCGTCACGGCCAGCAGTGCGACCAGAGCAACGCCGACGATCCAGCCGACGCCCCGCCCCGGGGCGAGCCCGGGCAGGGCGTGGCGGCGGACGGCACGATGCAACGAAGGGCTCCCGTGAGATGCGGCTCGGCTCACGGAGCATCGCGGGGCGATGCTGAGGTTTTGATGAGCGCGCCGGGCGCGGGGAATCCTCTCGCGTCAGTGCCGGTTGATGATCTGATGGACGATGTCACGGCCCTCAGGAGGACGAGCATGTACGGCAGCCCGGAGACCATCCGCAAGATCCTCACCGAGAGCGGCGACACCTGGGCCGTCGTCGGCCTGTCCTCGAACCGGGAACGGGCCGCATACGGGGTCGCGGCGGTCCTGCAGCGCTACGGCAAGCGGATCGTTCCCGTCCACCCGAAGGCGGAGACGGTCCACGGGGAGCAGGGGTACCCGTCCCTGGAAGCCATCCCCTTCGACGTCGACGTCGTCGATGTGTTCGTCAACAGCCACCTGGCGGGCCAGGTCGCCGACGAAGCGGTCGCCGCCGGCGCCAAGGCGGTCTGGTTCCAGCTCGACGTCATCGACGAGACGGCCTACGACCGCGTCCGCGCCGCGGGCCTCGACATGGTCATGGACCGCTGCCCCGCCATCGAGATCCCCCGGCTCGGCTGAGCGAGGACCGCCCTGCGGGCTGCCGTCCTCAGGCGACGCCCAGGCCCTCCAGGACGACCGCGCCCGGGAGTTCCGCGAAGGCCTTGCCGGGGAGGATCAGCTTGCCGCGGCGACGGCCGCTGCCCACGAGGACCCATTCGGTGTCGACGACGGTCGCGTCGACGAGGACCGGCCAGTCGGCCGGGAGTCCGATGGGGGTGATGCCCCCGTACTCCATGCCGGTCTCGCCGATGGCGGTGTCCATCGCGGCGAACCTCACCTTCCGCGAACCCAGGTGCCTGCGGACGACGCCGTTGACGTCGATCTTGGTCGCGGAGCGCACCACGCAGGCGGCGAGGGTGGTCGTCTCGCCGCGCTTGCCCGCGACGATCACGCAGTTCGCCGACTCGTCGAGCAGCTGGGGGCCGTAGTGCTCGGTGAAGACCGCGGTGTCGGCGATCGCCGGGTCGGTGTCCACGTACAGGATCCGGTCGGCGGGAACGACGCCCTGCCAGGCGCGGACGGCGGCGGCGACGGGCTCCGTCAGCTGGTCGAGGCACTCGGGGGCGGGAAGGGCGTGGTCGAAGTCTCCGATCGGTGCGCGCATGGCGGAACGCTAACAGCGCCTGCGCGGGCCCCGGTTCGGCGTCTCAGCGTACGGGCGGGACCGAGACGGCCATGGTCATCTCGACGGGTTCGGCGCCCTCGTTGCGGTACTCGTGCGGCACATGGGCCTCGAAGGTGGCCGAGGTGCCGGCGGGCACGGCGTACGGCTGTCCGTCGACGACCAGGGTCAGCTCGCCCGCGCTGACGTGCAGGAGTTCGGTGGTGCCCTCGGGGTGCGGGTCGGACGGGCTGCCGTCGCCGGGCATCAGGGTCCAGGACCACAGCTCCAGCGGGCCGCGCGACTCCGTCCCGACGAGCAGAGTGGTGTGGCTGCCGGCGTCGGTGGACCACATGCGGACGGCCTGCTCCGGCGGGACGAGGCGGACGTGGGGTCCCTGTTCGTAGTCGAGCAGCGTGGTGATGGAGACGCCGAGCGCGTCGGCCAGCTTCACCGTGGTGCCGACGCTGGGGTTCGTACGCGCCTGCTCGATCTGGATGATCATGCCGCGGCTGACACCGGAGCGGGCGGCGAGGGCGTCCAGCGTGAAACCGCGTTCGCCGCGCCACCGCTTGAGATTGCGGGCGAGCGACTGCGTGAGCTGATCGAGGTCCGACACAATCCGTCCAATATTTTGGATGACAGAGTTCAATAGACTGCACTACCGTGGAGTGCACCCCACTGTTCACCGATGTGCACCGCACTGTACTGCGAGGATCCCATGACAGCGTTGTTCGCCCTGGCCACCAGTCTCCTGTGGGGGCTGGCCGACTTCGGCGGCGGGCTGCTCACACGACGCATGCCCGCCCTGAGCGTGGTGGTCGCCTCGCAGACGATCGCCGTGGTCGTGCTCGGCGCGATCGTGGTCGCCACCGGCGGCTGGACCGAGGCCGGACCGCTTCTCTGGTACGCGGTGGCGGCCGGCGCCGTGGGCCCGGTGGCGATGCTCTGCTTCTACAAGGCGCTCGCGCTCGGCCCGATGGGCGTCGTCTCGCCGCTCGGCTCGCTCGGCGTCCTGGTCCCGGTGTCGATCGGGCTGCTGCTCGGCGACCGGCCGGGGCTGCTGCAGTTCGCCGGCATCGGCGTCGCGATCGTGGGCGTGGTCCTGGCCGGCGGGCCGGAGCTGCGGGGCGCGCCGGTGCAGCGGCAGGCCGTGATGCTCACGCTGATCGCCGCGTTCGGCTTCGGCTCGGTGATGGCGCTGATCGCCGAGGCGTCCACGACGCTCACGGGCCTCTTCCTCGCCCTCTTCGTGCAGCGGGTGACCAACGTGGCGGTCGGCGGCGGCGCACTGTACGTCTCCGTCAAGCGCGGCGGGCGGGCGCTGCCCGAGGAGGGCGGCATGCGCGTGGTGACGGCGGCGCTCCCGGCCCTCGCGTTCGTCGGCCTCGCGGACGTGGCCGCCAACGGCACCTATGCGCTCGCCGCGCAGAACGGGCCGGTGACGGTGGCCGCCGTGCTCGCCAACCTGTACCCGGTGGTGACGGCGCTCGCCGCGCGCGGCGTGCTCAAGGAGCGGCTGCGCGCGGTCCAGGCGGGCGGCGCGGCGCTCGCGCTCGTCGGCACGGTGCTGCTCGCGACGGGCTGAGGCCGCAGGAAACGGGGCTCAGCCGTCCTGGAGGTCCAGTTCCGCCAGCGCCGCGAGCTGCTCCGGAGTGATGCCGTCCGGAATCGGCAGCGGCGCGGGCGTGCGCAGCGGCGGCTGCCAGCCCCGCTGCGGGTCCCAGCTGCGGACGACCTTCGCCGGGGCGCCGGCGACCACCGAGTGGTCCGGCACCTCGCCGCGTACGACCGCTCCCGCGGCCACCACCACATTGCGGCCGATCCGCGCCCCGGGCAGGATCACCGCGCCCGTGCCGAGCCAGCAGCCCGGGCCGATCTCCACCGGGTCGGCGCGCGGCCACTGCCGGCCGACGGGCTCGTGCGGATCGTCGTAGCTGTGGTTGGTCGAGGTGATGTACACGTACGGCCCGCAGAACGTGTTCGAGCCGATGGTGACGCGGGTGTCGGCGATGACATGGCTGCCGCGGCCGAGGACCACCCCGTCGCCGAGGGTCAGGATCGGGTCGGGGCCGAGGTCGAGGCCCGGCATCATGCCCGCGGTGAGCGTCACCTGCTCGGCGATGATGCAGTGCTCGCCGAGCTCGATCCACTGCTCGCCGAAGACCGTGCCCTGCGGGAACGCCAGCCGGGTGCCCGCGCCGAGCCGGCGGAACCGGAGCCGCCCGGGCGTCTCGGCCGAGACGGCGCCCGCCTGCTGCATCCACCGCCAGCCGCCCTGCAGCGCGCCGGCGACCACGCGCCGCCGCCAGGCGGTGAAGGACGAGAACGTGTTTCTGTTCTTGGGCACCCGGACACCGTAGTCGGCGGTGTCGTCGCTGATCAGTGCGGTGCGCTGTGATGTCCGTCATGAGCATCTCGTAGGGTGCCCATGGTGCGACCGACAGCGAGGAAGGCGGAACGGACGATGACCGAGCGGGCGTTGATCATGGGTGTGGGCGGCAAGGAGCCGCACGTCGATCCGGCGGCGTTCGCCGCGCCGACCTCCGTGGTGATCGGCGACGTGACGATGGCCGCGGGCTCGAACGTCTGGTACCACGCCGTGCTGCGCGCGGACTGCGGCCCGATCGTGCTCGGCGCGGACTCCAACATCCAGGACAACTGCACGGTGCACGTCGACCCGGGCTTCCCGGTGACGATCGGCGAGCGGGTCACGGTCGGGCACAACGCGACCGTGCACGGCTGCACGATCGAGGACGACGTCCTGGTGGGCATGGGCGCCACGGTGCTCAACGGCGCGGTGATCGGGGCCGGTTCGCTGATCGCCGCGCAGGCGCTGGTCCCGCAGGGCATGATCGTCCCGCCCGGCTCGCTGGTCGCGGGCGTCCCGGCGAAGGTGCGCCGCGAGCTGACGGACGAGGAGCGCGAGGGCATCAAGCTCAACGCGGAGATGTACCTGCACCTGGCGAAGGCGCACCGAGAGGCCCACGAGCAGGGCTGACGCGCACAGAGGAAGGGCCCAGAGCTCCGTGGAGCTCCGGGCCCTTCCGTATGAACGAAGGTCAGTCGGCCGTCGCCGCGACCGCCTCGGGCTCGGCCGCGGACGCCTTCTCCGCCGCCTTCTTCGCCCGGTTCTTGAGGATCAGCATCGAGGAGAGGCCGATCAGCACCGCCAGGACCAGGCCCAGCCAGGAGAACCGCTTCAGCCAGGCCTCGGCCACGATGCCGACCGAGTAGATGACCGCGGTGGTGCCGCCGGCCCAGAGGATCCCGCCGAAGACGTTGGCGATGAGGAACTTCCAGTACGGCATCTTGAGCACGCCCGCCAGCGGTCCCGCGAAGATCCGCAGCAGCGCCACGAAGCGGCCGAAGAAGACTGCCCACATGCCCCACTTCTCGAACGACCGCTCCGCCAGCGCGATGTTGGCCTCGCTGAAGTGCTTGGGGAACTTCCCGCCCAGCCAGGCCAGCAGCGGGCGGCCGCCTCTGCGGCCGATCGCGTAGCCGATCGAGTCGCCGATGATCGCGCCCGCCGTGGCGCAGGCGCCGAGCACGTACGGGTTGATGTCGCCGTGCTGGGAGGCCAGCAGCGCCGAACTCACCAGGACGATCTCGCCGGGCAGCGGGATGCCCAGACTCTCGAGCCCGATCACCACCCCGACCAGCGCGTAGACGGCGACCGCGGGGATCGTCTCCAGCCACTCCTGGACGTGCAAGGCGAGTTCCTCCCGGAATCGTGGCGCGCGCCGCTTCGCGCACGCCCCGGCAGCCTACCGGTCACCGCGAACGGACCTCGAACGCGGCGGTGAGCCGGAGGTCCCGCGAGGAGGCCCCCACGCGGACGGTCCGCGACCCCGTCCCGAGCACCCAGCCGCCGCGCGCCGGGTCGAACGACGACAGGGTGCGCGCGGCGACGGGGACGGTGATCCGACGCCTCTCCCCCGCCGCGAGCTCCAGGCGCCGGTAGCCGGCGAGGAGCTGCTTCGGCTGGTCGAGATCCAGGTCCGGCGAGGGCCCGGTGTAGACCTGCGCGACCTCCGTGCCGGCCCGGCCGCCGGTGTTCCGCACGGTGAAGGTGACGTCCAGGCCGCCGTCGGCGCGCGGGGCGGCCGCCAGGTCCGTGTAGGCGAAGGAGGTGTACGAGAGTCCGTGCCCGAACGGGAAGAGCGGTGCCACGCCCTGGGCGTCGTACCAGCGGTGGCCGACGTGGACGCCCTCGGAGTACTCCTCCGTGCCGTCCTCGCCGGGGTAGCGGTGCGCGTCGCCGGCCATGGGGTGGCGGTCCTCGGCCGCCGGGAAGGTCTGGGTGAGCCGGCCGCCCGGGTCGGCGTCGCCGAACAGGACCTCGGTGGTCGCGGCCGCGCCCTCCTGGCCGGGGTAGTACATCTGCAGCACGGCGGCGGTCCGGTCCAGCCACGGCATGGTGACGGCGGACGAGGTGTTGAGGACGACGACGGTCCTCGGATTGGCGGCGGTCACCGCCTCGATCAGCGCCTCCTGATGTCCGGGCAGAGCGAGCGAGGTCCGGTCGCGGCCTTCGGTGGCGTCCTCGTACGCGAAGAGGACGACGCTGTGCGCGGCGCGGGCGACCGCGACCGCCTCGGCTGCGTCCGCCGCCCGGCCGGCGGCGGTGATCGCGCGCAGCCGGAACCGCTGGCCCGCCTTGCCGCCCTCGGCGGTCACCTTCAGCCGGTGCTCGCCGGCCGTGAGGCGGACGTCGGCTCGGCGCACGTGCAGGCCGTCGGGCGCGCGGCCGAGCAGACCGCCGGCGAAGTACTCGGCGACGCCCTGGCGGACGGGGAAGAGCTCGGCGCCGTCGACGCTGATCACCGGGCGTTCGCCGCTGTAGTGGACGACGAAGGTCCAGGTGTCGCCGTCCGGAACGGTGAACGCGGCGTCGTGGCTCCAGGTCGCGCCGGCGGCCACCCTCCGGTCCTCCAGGGACGCGGCGGGGGTCAGCGCCGGCAGCCGCTTGCCGTAGATGTCCTCGCCGAGCGCGTACGTCACCCGGGCGCCGGCTCCGGCGCGGGCGCGCAGGGCGTCGACCGGGCGGGCGGCGGCGTCGGGGACGACGTGGGCGCTGCCTCCGCCGCTGACGAAGGGGACGGAGCCGGTCGGTCCGACGACGGCGAGGGAGCGGGCGGCCGGGCCGGTCAGCGGCAGCGCGCCGTTCTCGTTGCGCAGCAGGGTGGCCCCGGCGGTGGCGACCCGAAGGGCGAGACGCGCGCCGGCGGCGGGGTCGCGGACGGGGCGCTCCGAGGCGTCCAGCAGGCCGAAGCGCTCGCGCACGCCGAGGATCCGGCGTACGGCCCGGTCGACGGCGGCCTCGGGGAGCTTGCCGTCCGCGACGGCGGCCTTGAGCGGGTCGCCGTACCGGGCGCCGGAGGGCATCTCCATGTCGAGGCCGGCGGTGAGCGCGGCGACGGTGCTGTGGGCAGCGTTCCAGTCGCTCATCACCCAGCCGTCGAAGCCCCAGCGGTCGCGCAGGACGGCGGAGAGCAGGACGGCGTTCTCGCCCGCGTGGACGCCGTTGACCTTGTTGTACGCGGCCATGACCGCGCCCGTACCGGCGGCGACGGCGGCCTCGAAGCCGCGCAGCTCGGTCTCGTGCAGGGTCTGTTCGCCGGCTCGGGCGTCGACCGAAGTGCGGTTCTTCTCCTGGTTGTTGAGGGCGAGGTGCTTGACCGTGGCGATCAGCCCCTCGGCCTGGATGCCGCGGATCTCCTCGGCGACCATGTCGGCGCAGAGCAGCGGGTCCTCGGAGAAGGTCTCGAAGTTGCGGCCCGCGTAGGGGGTGCGGATCAGGTTGACCATCGGGGAGAGCAGCACGTCCTGGCCGAGCGCGCGGCCCTCGCGGCCGATGACTCGGCCGTACGCGCGCGCCAGGCCGGGGTCGAACGCGGCGGCGAGCATGACCGGCGCGGGCAGCGCGGTGGCGGTCTTGCGCACGCGCACCCCGCCGGGCCCGTCGGCGAGCCGCAGCTCGGGGATGCCGAGGCGCGGGACCCCGGGCACGTACCCGGCCTGGCCGAGGGACTTCGGGTCGCGGGCGCCGTGCAGCAGGGAGATCTTCTCGTCGAGGGTGAGCTTTCCGAGCAGTTCCTCGACCCGCCGCCCCGGCGTCCGCGCCCGCGCGGGCCGCGCCGGGGCCATCGTGGCGGCGAGCGCCACGGCGGCGCCGAGCAGCCCGAGCGCG
>NZ_DATCVQ010000057.1:0-11684 GCF_036566765.1 Streptomyces sp. | reverse complement strand
GGTCAGGTCGCCGGCCACGGTGCCGGTGTCGGCGTCGGGCATGCGGTGCTCGACGACCGTGCGGTACGCGTCCATGACCAGTGGGGCCTTCGACTTCCACCAGCGGTAGATGGTGCTCTTGGCGACCTCGGCGCGGGCGGCGACGCGTTCGACGGTGACGGCCTGATAGCCGGACTCCTCGAGGATCTCGACGGTCGCGGTGAGGACGGCCTTGTGGGCGTCCTCATTGCGAATCCGGCCTCCGGTGCGGCGGGTTGGGTTCTCTCCAGTAGGCACCCCGTCACCGTAGCAGCGTACTGTCGCTCAATCGAAACGCTACGACGCGTTTCGATTGAGGGGCCCGTCTAGCGGCGGTAGCGCTGGCTGTCGCCCATCGTGGGCGGCGCGTTGTGCGCGGCGTAGGAGTTGTACGAGGTGCGGTCGCTGTGTGCCTGGAGCCGGCGGTCCTGCTCGATGAGCAGGCCGTCTGCGTTCTCCGTCCGGCCGCTGCCGCGCCGGAGCAGCGTCACGATCAGCAGTGCGGCGATGACGCCGAGCACCCCGAACAGCACGAGAACTGCGCCCATGTCCGATCCCCCTTCGAACCCCCGGGACCTCCCGGCCCCACCGGTCCGGTCACGGTAGCCCGCGAACGATCACCGCGCCAGATCCCGGCCGCCGAGGTCCCGGCGGCAGCGGAGCTCGTCCAGGACGACGCCGTCGTACGTGTCGCTCTGCGCGGCCCCGTCCGGCGCGTAACCCGCGCGGTCGTAGAAGCGGCGGGCCCGGTGGTTGTCGGCGAGGACCCACAGGGTCATGTACGTGAAGCGCGCGGCCGCGGCGCGGGCGTGGACCTCGTCGAGGAGGGCGCGGCCGATCCCGGCCCCGATGCGGTCGGGACGCACGTACAGGGCGTACAGCTCGGCCGCGTCCGGAGCCGCCGTGTCCGGGCCGAAGCACGCCCACCCCACCACCGTTCCGTCCGGGTCCGTCGCGACCAGGTCCGTGGCCGTGCGCCCGGGGTCCGCCAGCCGAGCCCGCTGCCGGGCCGCATCCTCGGCCACCGTCATCCCATCGAGCCAGGACCGCGGCACGATCCCCGTGTAGGCGTGGCGCCAGCCCTCGACCCGCACCCCGGCGACCGCCTCCGCGTCGCCCTGCGTCATCTCCCGTATCCCCACCATGGCGACACCGTACGGGCCGGGCGGCCGACGGGACGGGGCCGGGCTCGGAGGGGAGACTGGAGGCGCAGTTCTGACGTCGCCATCCCGGATGTGAAGCACGTCACACGCCCGTGGCGGGGGTCACAGGAGCCGTGGGGCGGGGGCGGAGTGCGGGCCGCATAGAGTCGGATCCGCACCACCCCCGACCCACACGAGGAGCACCCGTGACCGAGCCGGCGTCCACCGCCCTGCAGCAGGAGATCGCCAAGGAACTCCAGGTGGCCGACACCTTCGACGCGACGGCCGAGATCGAGCGCAGGGTCGCGTTCCTCGCCGAGCGGCTGACGTCGACCGGCCTGCGCTCGCTGGTCCTCGGCATCAGCGGCGGCGTCGACTCGACGACCACGGGCCGACTGTGCCAGCTCGCCGTGGAGCGGGCCCGCGCGGCCGGGCACGACGCTGCGTTCTACGCGATGCGGCTGCCGTACGGCGTCCAGGCGGACGAGCAGGACGCCCAGCTCGCGCTCTCCTTCATCCAGGCCGACCAGGTCCTGACGGTGGACGTGAAGCCGGCCTCCGACGCGGCGCTCGACGCCGCGATCGCGGGCGGGGTCGCCTTCAAGGACGCGCACCACCAGGACTTCGTGCAGGGCAACATCAAGGCCCGGCAGCGGATGATCGCGCAGTACGCGGTGGCGGGCGCGCACGACGGTCTGGTCGTGGGCACCGACCACGCGGCCGAGGCGGTGTCCGGCTTCTTCACGAAGTTCGGCGACGGCGCGGCCGACGTGGTGCCGCTGACGGGGCTGACCAAGCGCCGGGTGCGCGCCGTCGCCGATGCGCTGGGCGCCCCGGCCGAGCTGGTATGGAAGACGCCCACGGCGGACCTCGAGACCCTGGACCCGGGCAAGCCGGACGAGGACGCGCTCGGCGTCACCTACGACGACATCGACGACTTCCTGGAGGGCAAGCCGGTCGGCGAGGCGGCCTTCGCGTCGATCGTGCGCCGCTACCGCCTCACCGAGCACAAGCGTCAGCTGCCGATCGCGCCCTGATCCATCCGCTGTCCGGATCCGCGCTCACCTTCGCGCGTGCAGCGTCCGCGCGACCCGCGGCCCGAGCCAGCGCTTGAACCGGCGCAGCGCGTCGAGCTGCTCGGCGGCCCGGTCCATCCGGTAGTACAGCTGGGGCGGGATGTGCGGCAGCAGCGGGGAGTGCCGCTGGCCGAGGAGCGCGAACATCTGCGGCGGCGCCAGCCGGATGTAGCGCGGGAGGTTCTCGTACCACTGGGCGCTGTAGCGGGCGGCGCTCTGCACGGACAGCAGTGCGGAGCGCCGTTCGTTCTCGTACCGGGCGAGCGCGGCGGGGAGTTCGGGGGTGTCGCGGAGCGCTTCGGCGAGCGCGACGGCGTCCTCCAGGGCGAGGGTGGTGCCGGCGCCGATGGAGTAGTGCGTGGTGTGGGCGGCGTCGCCGAGCAGGACGACGTTGTCGCGGTGCCAGGTCTCGTTGGTCAAGGTGCGGAAGTGGAGCCACTGGACGGCGTCTTCGGTCTGCGCGCGGCCGATCAGGGCGTTCCCGTCGAGGACGTCGGCGAACAGCTTCTCCAGGGCCCCGAGTCCGTCCGCCTCGTTCATCCGGTCGAGGCCGAGTCCGGTCCAGGTGTCCGGGGCGCATTCGACGACGCAGGTGCTGTGCGTGTCGCTGAACCCGTAGGCGTAGCACCAGATCCAGCCGTGCTCGGTCTCGACGAAGGAGAAGGTGAAGGAGTCGAAGACCTTGGTGGTGCCGAGCCAGGTGTAGACGTTGCGGCCGACACCGACGCGGGCGCCGAAGTGGTCGGCGTGCCGTTCGCGCAGCCGGCTGTTGACGCCGTCGGCGGCGACGACGAGGTCGGCGTCGGGCAGGGGGCCGTCCGGGGCGATCTCGTGCTCGAACTCGACGCGTACGCCGAGGGATCGGGCGCGTTCGGTGAGGATGTCGAGCAGCCGGTGCCGGCCGATGCCGAAGCCCTCGTCGCCGTGGTGCGCGGTGGACACCCCGTTGACGTGCGCGATCCCGTCGCTCCAGCGGATCGAGCCGTCGGCGACGGCGCGGGCGGACTCGGGGTCGTGCGCGCGGAGCTTGTCGAGCAGGCCCGCCCAGTACGTCACCCCCCAGCCGTAGGTCGTTCCGGCGGAGTTCCGTTCGTACACGGTGATGTCGTGGGACGGGTCCTGTCGCTTCATCAGGATCGAGAAGTACAGGCCGGCGGGACCGCCGCCGACGCAGGCGACCTTCAAGGGGTGCTCCCGGCAATGACACATGGTGATGGACTGAGAGCGCAGGGTAGCAGTCCGTGCCGGGCGTCGGCGGCGGAGCCGCCCGATGGTCCGGCCGGTCAGCCGTCGAGCAGGCCGAGGAAGCGCTCGACGGCCGTCGCCAACTCCGCCGGGGTCTCCTCGGTCGGGTAGTGGCCCGCGTCCGCGAAGACTTCGAGGCGGGCGTTCGGGTACCACTGGAGCCAGGTGGACTCCATGGTGGCGGCGCCGAGCGCGGGGTCGTGGGCACCCGCGACGAGGAGGACCGGGGTGGGGTTGTCCTTGACCCGCTCGTGGAAGTCGGCGCGCGACCAGGAGTCGAGGTAGGCGCGGAACGCGGTCGGCGAGGAGCGGCCGACGGAGCGGTCCACCATCGCGTCGAGCCAGTCGTCGCCGTGTCGGCCGCCGGTGGTGTTGTCGATGATGGCGCGGCGGCTGCCGTGTTCGGCCGCGGCTCCGGCGAACAGCTCCCAGGTCGCGTCGTCGAGCGGGAACCCGGCCGCGGGCACGGGCGAGACGCCGATGATCGAGCGGATCCGGCCGGGCGCGTCCAGCATCATCAGCTGGGCGGCCTTGCCGCCCATGGAGTGGCCGAGGACGGAGAAGGCGTCCCAGCCCAGGTGGTCGGCGACGGCGAGGGTGTCCTCGGCGATCTCCTCCATGGTGTACGCGCCTTCGGCGTCGATCGCCTCGCCGTAGCCGCGGCAGTCGACGAAGGCGTAGCTGAAGGCGTCCCCGTCGAGATGCCCGCGCAGCGCGTCGAAGCTGGAGCGGTCCCCGAACCAGTTGTGAAGCGCGATCACCCGGACCGGACCCGTGCCGTGCACCTCGTGCGGAAGGATCTGACCTGCCATCAATGCCCCCTGGGGTTCCTGTGGTCGACGCCGACGCCCGAGTTTCCCGGGCTCCCCGCGGCGGGTCAACCGCGCCGGGGAGCGCGCCCGGGGGTATGGACGACCCACCGCACGCCCTCCCCGTCAGGCGCCTCAGGCATCCGTGTGCAGGACGCGGGCGAGAAAGGCGCGGGTGCGTTCGTGGGCGGGGTCGCCGAGCACCTGTGCGGGCGGTCCCTCCTCGACGAGCCGGCCGTCGTCCATGAAGACCACCCGGTCGGCGACGTCGCGGGCGAAGCCCATCTCGTGGGTGACGACCATCATCGTCATGCCCTCGTCGGCGAGGGCGCGCATCACCGCCAGCACGTCGCCGACGAGTTCGGGGTCGAGGGCGCTGGTCGGCTCGTCGAAGAGCATCAGGCCGGGGCCCATCGACAGGGCGCGGGCGATGGCCACCCGCTGCTGCTGGCCGCCCGAGAGCTGGGCTGGGTAGCTGTCGGCGCGGTCGGCGAGGCCGACCTTGGCCAGGTTCTCCCGGGCGACGACGGCCGCCTCCTCCTTTCCCCTGTGCAGCACCCGCCGTTGGGCGATCGTCAGGTTCTCCAGGACGCTGAGGTGCGGGAACAGGTTGAACTGCTGGAAGACCATGCCGATCCGGCGGCGTACGGCGTCGAGGTCGACGTCGGGGTCGGTCATGTCGACGCCGTCGACGCTGACCCTGCCGCCGGTGGGCTCCTCCAGCAGGTTCACGCAGCGCAACAGCGTGGACTTGCCCGACCCGGAGGGCCCGATGACGCACACCACCTCGCCGGGGGCGACGGTGAAGTCGATGCCGCGCAGCACCTCGTGGTCGCCGAAGGACTTGCGCAGGTTCCTGATCTCGATGGCCGCGGTCATGACGCGCCTCACCTCGCCTTCGCGTGCTTGGCTTCGAGGCGGCGCACCACCTGGCCGAGCGGGACGGTCACCAGCAGGTAGCACAGGCCGGCGACGAAGATCGGGGTGGTGTTGGCGGTGGTACTGGCCAAGTCGCGGCCGAACTTGGTGAGTTCGCGCTGCTGGAGGGTCACGCCGAGGAACAGCACCAGCGAGGAGTCCTTGAAGAGCAGGACGAGTTCGTTGGTGAGCGGCGGCACGACGATCCGGAAGGCCTGCGGGATGACGATCGAGCGCATCGCGGTGAACTGCGACATGCCGAGCGACCGGGCCGCCTCCAGCTGGCCGCGCGGCACGGCCTGGATGCCGGCCCGGATGGTCTCCGCCATGTACGCCGCCGACACCAGGCCGAGCGCACAGGCGACCTGCCCGTACGTCTCGCCCGGGAACTGCAGCCCGGGGAAGGCGAGCGGGACGCCGACCCCGACGAAGATGAAGATCAGCAGGGCGGGTAGGCCGCGGAACAGCTCGATGTACACCATGGCGACCCAGCGGTACGGGCCGACCGACGAGAGCCGCATCAGGGCGACGACGAGACCCAGGACGAGCCCGACGGCGAATCCGCTGAGGGTGTAGGCGATGGTGTTGAGCAGGGCGACCGTGATGAGCTCGGGGAACAGCCGGCGCGCGACGTCGGGTTCGAGGAACTGCTCCTGGAGTCGCTGCCAGTCGGCCATGGTCGCCACGGCCGCGAGGGCCGCGGCGAAGACGGCGTACTGGACGGCGCGCACGACGCGGCGCCGGCGGCGGGGCGACATGGTCACGAGGCGTCGGCGCCGTTCGGCATGGGCCCGATCCACTGCTCGTAGACCTTCTTGTACGTGCCGTCCGCCTTGGCGTCCGCGATGGCCTTGTCGATCAGCTTGAGCAGCTCGGGGTTGCCGCCCTTCTTGACGGCGAAGCCGTACTGCTCGCCGGTGTCGAGGTTGCCGACGATCTCGAACTTCGCGGCGTTGGCGGGGTCCTTGAGCCAGTTCTGCACGACCGGGTAGTCCTGCACGATGACGTCGACCTGGCCGGTGCGCAGGCCGTTGAGCTCGGCGTCGGAGCTCTCGAAGGACTGCGGGTCGGCCCCGTGCTCGCGGGCGAAGTCCTCGCCGGTGGTGGAGGACTGGGAGCCGAGCTTGAGCTTCTTCTGGACGATCTCCTCGACGGTGGCCGCCTTGACGCCCTTGCGGGCGAGCAGGGCCTGGGTGGCGTCGAAGTAGGGCACGGAGAAGTCGAGGTTCTTCTTGCGCTCGTCGGTGATCGTCATGCCGGCGGCGGCGACGTCGCAGACGGCCGCGTTGAGGTCGGCGCCGGTCTTGATGGTCTCGAAGGACTTGTCCACGACGACCTGCTTCACGCCGAGGTCGGCGGCGACCAGGTCGATCATCGAGACGTCGAACCCGACGACCTTGCCGTCCTTTTCGGACTGGAAGGGGGCGTACGGGAGATGGGTGCAGGTGGTCAGCTGACCGGACTTGACGAGCTTGGCGCCCTTGACGGTGGCGCCCTCGTCGCCGCTGCCGCAGGCGGTGAGCGACGCGGCCAGGACGAGAGGCAGGGACATGACAGCGAAACGGCGGTAGGACAGGCGGAACGAGCTCATGCATTCCCCTTGTGCTGCGGGCCGGAACGGTGCGGATCGACATCGGTCCGCGCTCACGAATGACGCACAGAATGTCGGAGTCGATCAGGAAACGCCAGGGGGCGTCAGCGATCAGCTGAGGTACCCGAGTCCGGGATGGACCGCGGTGTAGCCGTCCAAGAGCCGGCGGGCGACGCCGACGGAGTCGACGAGCGGGTGGAGCGCGAAGGCCTTGACGGCCGCGGCGCGCGAGCCGCTCTCGGCGGCGGCGATGACCTCGCGCTCGACCGCCTTGACGGAGGTGACGAGCCCGGTGGCGTGGTACGGCAGGGGTTCGGCGGCGAGCGGGTGGGCGCCGTTGGCGTCGACGAGGCAGGGGACCTCGACGACGGCGTCGGCGTCCAGGGCGGAAAGGGTGGTCCGGTTGCGGACGTTGAGGATGAGCGTGGTCCGTTCGTCCCGGGCGACGGCCCGCATCAGGGCCAGTGCGACCTGCTCGTAGCCGCCGGACTCCAGGTCCGCCTCCTCGCGCTCGCCGACGCCGGCGACGTCCCGGTTCTCCGCCATGTAGGTGGCCTCCCGCTCGGCGCGGGTGCGGTCCCAGGTGCGCAGCGCGGGCGCGGCCGGGTCGGCCATCTCCGCGTAGAACCGGGCCTGTTGGTCGCGAAGGAACGCGCCCCGGGTCTGCTCGGCCTCCTGGTAGGCGCGGACGGCCTCGCGGTTGAAGTAGTAGTAGTGCAGGTACTCGTTGGGGATCGCGCCCAGGGAGCGCAGCCAGTCCGCGCCGAACAGCCGCCCCTCCTCGAAGGATTCGAGGAGCTTCGGGTCGGCGAGCAGCCGGGGCAGTTCGTCGCGGCCGTCGACGTGCAGGGCGCGGACCCAGCCGAGGTGGTTGAGGCCGACGTAGTCGATCCGGGCGCGCCCCGGGTCCGCGCCGAGAACCCGGGCGATCCGGCGGCCGAGGCCGACGGGCGAGTCGCAGATGCCGATGACGCGGTCCCCGAGGTGCCGGGACATGGCCTCGGTCACCAGTCCGGCAGGGTTGGTGAAGTTGATGACCCAGGCGTCGGGCGCGTGCCGGGCGATCCGGCGGGCGATGTCCGTGGCGACGGGCAGGGTCCGCAGTCCGTACGCGATGCCTCCGGCGCCGACGGTCTCCTGCCCGAGGACGCCCTCGTCGAGCGCGACGCGTTCGTCGGCCGCGCGGCCCTCCAGGCCGCCGACGCGGATGGCGGAGAAGACGAAGTCGGCACCGCGCAGGGCGTCGTCGAGGTCGGCGGTGACGCGGACCTCGGGGGCGTCGGGGACGCCCGCGGCCTGTTCGGCGAGGACCCGCGCGACGGCGGCGAGCCGGCCGGGGTCGACGTCGTGCAGCGTGACGTGCGTGACGCGGCCCTCGCGCCGGTCGCCGAGGAGGGCGCCGTACACGAGCGGGACGCGGAAGCCGCCCCCGCCGAGGATGGTCAGGGTCACCCGGTGTCGTCGTTCGGCAAGCACACCGTGCACCCTACTGGGCGGCCCCCGGGCCACGCCGTAAGCCGGACACGCCGAGGGGGCGGGCGCGGTGTTGGACGGCGCGAAGGGCGGGCGCGGAGCCTAGGCTGAGTACATGCGGATCACTCCTGCCGAACGCCGCGAGCTGCTCGGACACCGTCATCTGCTGGCGCCCGGGGACCGGGCCGGGCTGGTAGAGGACGTGGCCGAGACGCTGGTGGGGCTGCACGCCACCGACGCCGCCAGCGTGGTGCTGTCCGCGCGGGCACGAGTGCGCGAGCCCTCGCCGGCGGACGTGGACCGGGCGCTGTACGAGGACCGGACGCTGCTGCGCATGCACTGCATGCGGCGCACGCTGTTCGTCGTCCCGACGGATCTGGTGCCGGTCTTCCACCACTCCACGTCGGAGGCGATCGCGAAGCGGGAGCGCGCGGTGCTGCTCAAGCACCTGGCGGCGACCGGGCCGGCACGCAATGAGCGGTGGCTGAACGCTGCCGAGACGGCCGCGCTGGCCGCCCTGACCCGGCTGGGCGAGGCCGGGGCGGTCGAGCTGACGGCCGAGGTGCCCGCGCTCCAGGAGACGATCGTGCTGTCGCCGGGCAAGCCGTACCAGGCGACGCAGCGGGTGGGCGGCTGGGTGCTGCGGCTGTTGGCGATGGAGGGGCGGATCCGGCGCGGCCGGCCGCTGGGCGGCTGGACGTCGAACCAGTTCCGCTACTCGGTGGCCCCGGAGATGCCGCCGATGGATCCGGCGGAGGCGCGGGCGGAGCTGGTCCGAAGATGGCTCGCGTGCTACGGCCCCGGCACGGCCGAGGACATCGCGTGGTGGACGGGCTGGCCGAACGGCCAGGTGCGCGAGGCGCTGGGGCGGATCGGCCCGGTCGAGGTCGAACTGGCGGAGGGGACGGGGCTGGTCCTCGCGTGCGCCCGGCTCGGCGAGGAGCTCGCTGCGGCCGGGGGTTCGAAGCAGCCGTGGATCGCGTTCCTGCCCGGTCTGGACCCGGCGACGATGGGCTGGAAGCATCGCGACTGGTACGTCGACCCGGCGCACCGGAAGCTCCTGTACGACAGCGCGGGCAACGGCGGCCCCACGGTGTGGTGGAACGGCGAGATCGTGGGCGCGTGGGCGCAGCGCGCCGACGGGGAGATCGCGTGGCGGCTGCTGACCGACCGCGGCGCGGAGGCCCGGGCGGCGGTGGAGGCGGAGGCGGCGGCGCTGCAGGACTGGCTGGCGCACTACCGGATGACGACCCGGTTCCCGGCTCCGCTCACCAAGGAGCTGACGGCCTGACAGGTCGCGGGGTTGCGTTGGTCTGATACTTCGTCATGTCGCTGCGGCCGCATGACATTTGTCATCGGATTTCCGGGCACAAGATCGTTCCCAGGGTGGACGCCCGGGTGCGGGCGGCGCGGTGAGGATGGGTCGGGTAGGCCACCTCCCACGAGAACAGGACCTGTTCCCCATGCGCCTGACCCCTTCGAGCACCACTGGCGGACGGACGTCCCGTCATGGCCGTGCCCGCCTCGCCGCCGTCGCCGCGGTCACCCTCGCCTCTCTGTCCCTCGGGACGCTCCCCGCCCAGGCGGCCGGCCCCGACGCCCGGGCCGGTTCCGCCACCGCCGTCGCCGTGGCCCAGTCCGCCCCACTGGACCGGGCCGGCCTGCGGACCGCCCTCGACGCCTTCCACAAGGCGGGCATGTACGGGGCGCACACGGTCGTCCGGGACGGCTCCGCGCGCTGGCGCGGCGCGACCGGGTTCGCGGACATCGACACCAAGCAGCCGATGCGCCCCGACATGGAGCACCGGATCGGCAGCATCACCAAGACCTTCACGGCGGTCGCCGTGCTCCAGCAGTCCGCCCGCGGCCGGATCGACCTGGACGCGCCGATAGGCCGCTACCTCCCGGAGCTGGTGCCGGGCGAGCGCGGCCAGAAGGTGACGGTGCGGATGCTGCTGAACCACACCAGCGGCATCGGCGACTACGTGCTGCCCGCGTTCCCCGGCATCCTGCAGGACCCCGGCAAGTCCCTGGACGCCAACCGGCTCCGGCACATCGAGCCGGAGGAGCTGGTCCGGCTCGGCCTCGCCGCGCCGTCCGCGCAGCCGATGGGCAAGCACGCCTACTCCAACACCAACTACGTCCTCGCCGGGCTGCTCCTGGAGAAGGTGACGGGCCGGGACGCGGAGGCGTACATAACCCGCAACGTCATACGCCGGGCCGGGCTGAAGCACACCTACTTCCCGGCCTCGGCCCGGCTTTCGGGGCCGCACCCGAAGATGTACGAGTCGTTCTTCGGTCTGATCGAGCCCGCCAAGGACTACAGCGAGTACGACATGTCGTGGGCCGGCACGGCAGGGGCGATGGTGTCGACGCCGTCCGACCTCGCCACGTTCTACCGGCTGCTGCTGGGCGGCAAACTCCTCGGCGCGGCACAGCTGAAGGAGATGAAGACCACCGTGCCCGCGTACGAGACCGAGCCGGGCGAGGAGGCGCGCATGCGGTACGGGCTCGGCCTGTACACGCTGCAGCTGCCGAGCGGCGGCTGGTACTGGGGCCACGACGGCGCGGTCTTCGGTGCGGGCACCTGGGCGCTGTCCACGGAGGACGGCCGCAAGCAGGTGGCGATCGCCTACAACCTGATGAAGTACCAGCGCTTCGACGAGGAGGGGAAGCCGAAGCCGGACCCGGTCACCGACGCGCTCGTCGCATACGTGGACGGGGCGCTGGCCGCGCCGGGCAAGGCCGCCCGCAAGAGCGCGTCTGCCGCCGCGAAGGCTCCGGCGGTGCCGTTCGCGCACCCGCTGGTCGCGCCGGAGCAGCTGGACCTCCGGGCCGCCGCCGTCCGATAGGCGCCGGTCGGCGCCCTCAGTCGGCGAAGCGGGTCACGTTGGTGATGTTGCAGGTGATGGGGCCGTCGACCTGGGTGAGGCTCTGTGCCCGCTCCTTCGCCACCTGGTCGGGGGCGAGGTTGTCCACGGTGGTCGCCGCCTCGGCGACGCGGGTTCCGGAGCTCGTCACGAACTCGACGCTGATGACGTAGTCGCTGGTCTTGCTGCTGTGGTTGGTGACGGTCAGGTCGGCGCGCGGCCACCGGCTGTCGCCGGCGACCTCGCAGGCGGTGATCTCGACGTCACGGGCGACGCCTTTGCCCGGCGGCAGCTTCACCGTCCTGTCGACGGCCACGATCGCGATGATGACGCCGACGACCGTGAGGATCGCGAGGCCGCCGAGGATCAGGGCGACGATGAGGCAGGTGTTCCTCCGCTTCGGCGGAGGCGGCGGCGCGCCCCAGGAGGACGGGCCCGGCGGCCCGGGCGGCGGTCCCTCCGGCGGCCGGGGTCCCCAGCCGGGAGGGGGCGGAGTCGTCGGCATGCGAGACCTCCCCTGCCGTACGGCGGCGACGCGGGCG
>NZ_DATCVQ010000056.1:0-12564 GCF_036566765.1 Streptomyces sp. | reverse complement strand
GGCGGTCGCCGTGGCGACCGCCGTCACCGCCGCATCGTGGCCGGTCGAGAAGGCGGGTTGATCGCGACGTCAGCGCGTGCGAGCCGGCGGCAGGGTCGCGCGCAGGCGGTCGAGGAAGGCCCGGGCCGCCGGGCTCGTCGGGCCGTCCGAGCGCCAGGCCAGGGCGACCCGGCCGCGCAGCGCGGGGCGGACGATGTGCAGCACGCACAGGTCGTCCGGTACCGGTCCCTTCTCGCCCCAGGGCAGTACAGCGACGCCCAAGCCGCGGGCGGCGAGCTGTTGTAGCACCTGCGGGGCGGCCGCCTCGAAGGCGACGCGGGGCGCGAACCCCGCCCGCGCGCAGGCCCGTTCGAGCACCGCGCGCACGCCGGCGCCGCGCGGCAGACAGATCAGCGGCCGCCCGGCCAGCTCCGCCAGCGGGACCTCGCCGCGCCCGACGAGCGGGTCGTACGCGCGCCCGGCGAGCGGGTCGGCCGCGGCCACCGCGGCGACCAGCGGCTCGTCCACCACCACGCGGTACGAGAGCCCCGGCGGCGGCTCCGCGTCCGCCGTCCCCAGCAGGGCGACGTCGAGCTCCCCGGCCAGCAGCGCCGCCCGCATCCGCTCCGACGAGTCCTCGGTCAGCGAGATCTCCACCCGTGGGTGCGCATCCCGGAAGTCCGCCAGCAGCGCGGGCAGTTCGAAGGCCTGCCCGGACGCGCCCGACACGACCCCGAGCGTCACCCGGCCGCGCAGCAGTCCGGTGTACTCGTCCACCGCCTGCCGCGCCCCCTCCACCGCCGCCAGCGCCGCCCGCGCGTACGGCAGCACGGCCCGGCCGACCTCCGTCGGCGTCACCGTCCGGCCGGAACGGTCGAGCAGCGGCTGCCCGAGGTCCTTCTCCAGCTGCCGGATCTGTGCGCTCAGCCCCGGTTGCGACAGGTGCAGCCGGGCTGCGGCGCGCGTGAAGCCGCCCTCCTCGACGACGGCGACGAAGTACTGGAGACGGCGGAGTTCCATAACCATCGATTCTAGGTGCGAGCAGATCCAGCTCTTGGACTTATCCACCCGCTCGCCCGCACCCTTGATCACATGAGCGAAGTGATCACATGAGCGAAGCCACGAACGACCGCACCGCGTACGACACCGCCGTCCGGGCCATGATCGCGGCGGAGCGCCGCGAGCTCGCGGACCTCCTCGACGGACTGGACGACGCCCAGTGGCACGCGCCCAGCCTCTGCGCCGGCTGGCGGGTACGGGAGGTGGCGGCCCACATGTCCATGGGCTTCCGGCTCTCGCTGCCCGCGACGCTCGTCGAGCTCGCCAAGGCGCGCGGCAGCCTGCACCGGATGACCGACCGCGTCGCCCGGCGGGACGCCGCCGCCCACGCCACCGGCGACCTCGCCGCGTTCCTGCGGGACAACGCCCACCACCCCTGGACGCCCCCGGTCGGCGGCTTCGCCGCCGCGCTCGGCCACGACGTCGTGCACGGCCTCGACATCACCGTCGCCCTCGGCCACGACCGCCGCGTCCCCGAGGACCGGTTGCGTGTCCAGTTGGACACGATCCGCCCGAGCGGCCTGCGGTTCTTCGGCGTGGACCTCGACGGCGTCCAGCTCCGCGCCGCCGACCTCGACTGGTCGTACGGCACCGGCAGCCCCCTGCACGGCACCGCCCAGGACCTCCTGCTTCTCGCGTACGGGCGCAGGCTTCCCGCGGGGCGGCTGCGCGGCGCGGCGAGCGCCCGGTTCACGGCGGCGTGAGCGACGGCGGTTTCCATCGGCCCCCTCCCGATTGCGCCCGGCCCCGCCCCGGGGGAGGGTCGGAGCGTCGAGTCGGCAGAGGAGACGCCATGCCCATCGCCACCGTGAACCCCGCCACCGGCGAGACCGTCCGGACGTACGAGCCGCACACGCCCGAAGAGGTCGAGCGACGGATCGCCGCCGCCCACGCGACGTTCCTGACCTACCGCACCACCTCGTTCGACGAGCGCGCCCGGCTCATGCGCCGCGCCGCCGAGCTGCTCGACGAGGACCGCGAGGACATCGCCCGGACCATGACCGTCGAGATGGGCAAGCCGCTCGCCGCCGCCCGCGCCGAGGCCGCCAAGTGCGCCAAGGCCATGCGCTGGTACGCGGACCGCGCCGAGTCCCTGCTCGCCGAGGAGCGCCCCTCCGAGGCCGACGTCCGGGACGCCGGGGCGGACTCCGCCTTCGTCGTCTACCGGCCCCTCGGCCCCGTCCTCGCCGTCATGCCCTGGAACTTTCCGCTCTGGCAGGTCGTCCGGTTCGCCGCACCCGCGCTCATGGCCGGCAACACCGGGCTGCTCAAGCACGCTTCCAACGTCCCGCAGACCGCGCTCTACCTGGGCGAGCTGTTCCACCGCGCCGGCTTCCCCGAGGGCTGCTTCCAGACCCTGCTGATCGGCGCCCGCGAGGTGGAGGCGGTGCTCCGCGACCCGCGCGTGGCCGCCGCGACCCTGACCGGCAGCGAGCCCGCCGGCCGCTCCGTCGCCTCCGTCGCGGGCGACGAGGTGAAGAAGACCGTCCTCGAACTCGGCGGCAGCGACCCGTACATCGTCATGGCCTCCGCCGACGTCGAACGCGCCGCGGAGACCGCCGTCACGGCGCGCGTCCAGAACAACGGCCAGTCCTGTATCGCCGCCAAGCGGTTCATCGTCCACGCGGACGTCTACGACTCCTTCGCCGAGCACTTCACCGCCGGGATGGCCGCGCTGACCGTCGGCGACCCGATGGCCGACGGCACCGACGTCGGCCCGCTCGCCACCGAGCAGGGCCGCCGGGACCTGGAGGAACTGGTCGACGACGCGGTGGCGAAGGGCGCGGAGGTGCTGTGCGGAGGGGGCCGGCCCGAGGACCGGTCGGCCGGATGGTTCTACCGGCCCACCGTCCTCGCCGGGATCACGCCCGAGATGCGGATCCATCAGGAGGAGGCCTTCGGCCCGGTCGCCACCCTCTACCGGGTAGGCGACCTCGACGAGGCCGTCTCCGTCGCCAACGACAGCCCGTTCGGGCTCAGTTCCAACGTCTGGACCCTCGACGACGCGGACGTCGACCGATTCGTGCGGGACCTCCAGGCCGGCGGGGTCTTCGTGAACGGCATGACCGCCTCCCACCCCGCACTGCCCTTCGGCGGCGTCAAGCGCTCCGGGTACGGGCGGGAGCTCTCCGGCCACGGCATCCGCGAGTTCTGCAACATGACGACGGTCTGGCGGCGCTCGACCGGCAACTGAAGGCATGTGGGTCCGGGTTGATGCCTAGGGCCTGTCCGCCGGACAGGCCCTTAAGGGGCGGATCGACCCGGACCACGACCCGCGAAGGCTCAGCCCGTCGGCGCCCGCCGCGTCCGCGTCCATTCCACCACCTCGTCCGCCGACCAGGTGTTGATCACCCGCTCCGTCCGCACCCCGCACTCCTCGGCCCGCGCGCAGCCCAGGATCTGCCACTCCAGCTGGCCCGGCGCATGCGCGTCGGTGTCCACGGCGAAGTACACGCCCGCCGCGACCGCCTGCCGCAGCAGCCGGCGCGGCGGGTCGAGCCGCTCCGGCCGGCTGTTGATCTCGACCGCCGCGCCCGAGGCGGCGCAGGCCGCGAAGACCTCCTCCGCGTCGAACTCCGACTCCGGCCGGCCCTGCCCCGTCACAAGCCGCCCGGTGCAGTGCCCCAGGACGTCGAGCAGTGGATTGCCCACCGCCTTCACCATCCGCCGGGTCATCGCAGGCGCCTCCATCCGCAGCTTCGAGTGCACCGAGCCGACCACGAGGTCCAGCCGGTCGAGGAGTTCGGGCTCCTGGTCCAGCGAGCCGTCCGGCAGGATGTCGCACTCGATCCCGGTCAGCAGCCGGAACGGCGCCCAGCGCTCGTTGAGCTCCGCCACCACGTCGAGTTGCTCGCGCAGCCGCTCCGCGGACAGCCCGCGCGCCACCGTCAGCCGCGGCGAGTGATCGGTCAGCACCGCCCAGTCGTGGCCCAGCTCCGCCGCCGTCCGGCCCATCGCCTCGATCGTCGAGCCACCGTCGGACCAGTCGGAGTGCAGATGGCAGTCCCCGCGCAGCGCGGCCCGCAACTCCTCCCCGCCGACCGTCGCCCCGACGTCGAACCGGTCCGCCAACTCCTGTTCCAGACGGGCCAGATACTCCGGCACCTGCCCGGCCAGCGCCTCCCGCACCACCCCGGCCGTCTTCGGCCCGAGCCCCTTCACCTTCTCCAGCGTCCCGGCGGCGGCCCGCCGCTCCGCCTCGCCCGGTTCCATCGCCTCCACCACGGCGCAGGCGGTACGGAACGCCCGTACGCGGTACGTCGGCTCCTGGGCGCGCTCCAGCAGGTACGCGATGCGGTTCAGCGCGGCGACCGGGTCCATGAGGCTTTCCTTCCGTTCCCTTCGTGCCCTTGAGCTCCCGTCACGTGGCGCCCGCGCCGCTGCTGACCGCCGCCCCGGCCCCCGACCCCGCCGACGGACCGATCTCGCACCACACCGCCTTGCCCTCGCCCCGTGGCTCCACGCCCCACCGGGACGACAGGGCGTCGAGCAGCAGGAGCCCGCGCCCCGAGGTCGCCGCCTCGCCCGGAGTGCGCCGCCGGGGCCAGGCGCTGGAGCGGTCCTGCACCGAGAGCCGGACCCGGCGGACCGGCTCCGGCAGCACCTCCAGGGTCAGCACCGCGCCGCCCTCGGTGTGCAGCAGCACGTTGACGAGCAGCTCCCCGGTCAGCAGCTCGGCGTCGTCGGCGAGGTCGCCCATGTTCCAGTCGCGCAGCGCCTGGCCGACCGCCGCCCGCGCGTCCGAAAGACCCTGCGGATCGGCCTGGTGGATGTACTGGTGGATCCGCGGCGCCCGCGGCGTGCCGGGGTCGGGGCTGCGGCGCAGTACCAGCAGCGCCACGTCGTCGCCGGGCCCCCAGCGCTCCCACAGCTGCTCGGACAGGTGGTCGGCGAGCGCCTCCGCCTGCGGCGGACCGCTGCTGACCGCCGCCGCCAGGGCCTCCATGCCCGACTCGATGTCCGAGCCCGGCTGTTCGACGAGCCCGTCCGTGTACAGCACCATCGTCTCTCCCGGCACCAGGTCGAGCCGGGTCTCCGGGAACTCCTCCTCGCCGAACACCGACGCAAGCCCGAGCGGCAGCCCGCCGCGCAGCTTCGGCTGCCCCACCCGGCCGTCGGTGTGCCGGATCAGCGGGCCCAGGTGCCCGGCCCGTACCGCGCGGACCGTGCCCGTGCTCAGGTCGACCTGGGCGTACGTGCAGGTCGCGAACCGGTTCGTGTCGAGCTCGGCGAGAAACCGGGAGGCCCGGGCCAGCACCGTCGCGGGGGAGTGGCCCTCGCCCGCGTACGCCCGCAGCGCGATCCGCAACTGCCCCATGATGGCGGCCGCGTGGGTGTCGTGGCCCTGGACGTCGCCGACGACGACGCCGACCCGCCCCCGGGGCAGCGAGATCACGTCGTACCAGTCGCCGCCGATCTGCCGACCGCTCCACGCCGCGTGGTACCGCACCGCGATCTCGCCGCCCGAGATCACCGGGATCCTGCGCGGCAGCATGGTCTCCTGCAGCCCGGTGGCCAGTTCCCGCTCCTCGTCGAACAGCAGCGCGCGCTGCAGCGACTGGGCGACGATCGCGGCCAGGCCGAGGCTGAGATTGCGCTCGTCCGCGTTGAACGCCGTGCGGCCCCGGTAGAACAGCGCCATTCCGCCCAGCGACCGCGCCTGGGCCACCAGCGGCAGATAGGCCGCCGCGCGGAACCGCATCCGCTCGAGGTACGGGGCCAGCTGCGGAAAGTCCCGCCCAAGGGACGGGAGCGAGGTGACGAACCGGGGCCGGCCGCTGAGCACGGTCTCCGCCAGCGGCAGCCCCCGGTCGAGGCGGCGGCTGCGGAAGTCGTTGAGGACCTCCAGGGACTCGCCGCTCAGCGCGATGATGTTGAGGGCGCCGTTCTCCACCAGGCCGAGCGCCAGGCCGTCCGCGCCGAGCCTGGCCAGTCCGCCCGGGCCGGTGAGCGCGGCCGTCACGTCGTCCACGGTGACGGCCCGGGACAGCGCGTGCGTGGTCCGCTCGACGATGCTGGTCTGCACCTCGCGGCGCTTCTCCAGCTCCAGCATGAACGCCGAGTGCGTCACCTCGGCCGTCGCGTCCCGGACGATCCCGACGATGCGGTGCGCCATGCCCTGCGGGTCGCGCAGGATGCGCGCCTGGACGTGCGTCCACTGGGGCGTGCCCTCGTCGCGCTCGATCCGGAAGTGCGCGGTGTACGAGGAGCGGCCGCTGACGATCGCCTCGCGGATCACCGCTTCGAGGCGGGTCCGCTCCTCCGGGTCGAGATGGGCCGTGAGGGAGGCCGGACGGGAGTCGAAGCCGTCCGGTTCCAGCCCGAACACCAGCAGGGCGGGGTCGTCGATGTCGATCGTCCCGGTCGTCAGATCCCAGTCGAAACTGCCCGTGCGGTTCATGGCGAGCCGCTCGGTGGGGCCGATCTCGCCATTGCGCGGCCCGTCCGGCGCCGGGGGCGGGGGCGAGCCGGCAGGCAGGCGCCGGTCGTCGTCGGTCATCCCCCTCATTGTCGAACCGGCGGGGCGGGAACGCCATGGCGGTGCGCGGACTGTCCGCCCCGGACCGGTACGGGATTGCTCCGAACGGACGCAGCGGGGGTGCACGGCGGTGCATGGGGGGTGCACGGGCGCGTGGGGGAGGAGGGGCGTGCGCGGTCCTTCCCGGATGGGGCGCGGCTCTGCATCATTAGTCATGGCAATGAACAAATTCGCGTCTCATGATGCGCGTCTCATGAAGGGGCCGATGATGACGGAACGCTTCACTCCCGTGCCCGAGGACAGGTTCAGCTTCGGTCTGTGGACGGTCGGCTGGCAGGGCCGAGACCCCTTCGGCGACGCCACCCGGGCGCCCCTGGATCCCGTGGAGACCGTGCACCGCCTCGCCGGCCTGGGCGCGTACGGCGTCTCGTTCCATGACGACGACCTCATCCCCTTCGGCGCGTCGGACAACGCCCGCGACGGCCACGTGAAGCGCTTCCGTCAGGCCCTGGACGCGACCGGTCTGGTCGTCCCCATGGCCACAACCAACCTCTTCACCCACCCGGTCTTCAAGGACGGCGCGTTCACCGCCAACGACCGCGACGTGCGGCGTTACGCGCTGCGCAAGACCCTCCGCAACATCGACCTCGCCGCGGAGCTCGGCGCCCGGGTGTACGTCGCGTGGGGCGGCCGGGAAGGCGCCGAGTCCGGTGCCGCGAAGGACGTACGGACCGCGCTGGACCGCCTGAAGGAGGCCTTCGACCTGCTCGGCGCGTACGTCACGGAGCAGGGCTACGACCTGCGCTTCGCGCTCGAACCCAAGCCCAACGAGCCGCGCGGCGACCTGCTGCTGCCGACGGTCGGCCACGCCCTCGCGTTCATCGAGCGCCTGGAGCGGCCCGAGTTGTACGGGGTGAACCCCGAGGTCGGCCACGAGCAGATGGCCGGGCTCAACTTCCCGCACGGCATCGCGCAGGCGCTGTGGTCCGGCAAGCTCTTCCACATCGACCTCAACGGCCAGAACGGCGTCAAGTACGACCAGGACCTCCGCTTCGGCGCGGGCGACCTGCGGTCCGCGTTCTGGCTCGTGGACCTGTTGGAGACCGCGGGTTACGAGGGCCCGCGCCATTTCGACTTCAAGCCGCCTCGCACGGAGGACGCGGACGGGGTCTGGGAGTCGGCCGCGGGCTGCATGCGCAACTACCTGATCCTCCGCGCCCGAGCCGCCGCCTTCCGCGCCGACCCGGAGGTCCGCGCCGCCCTGCAGGCCGCCCGCCTCGACGAACTGGCCCGACCCACCGCAGAGGACGGCCTCACCGCGCTGCTCGCCGACCGGACGGCGTACGAGGACTTCGACGCGGCCGCGGCCGCGGCGCGCGGCATGGCCTTCGAACGCCTCGACCAGCTGGCGCTGGAGTTCCTGCTCGGGGTGCGCTGAGGGCGGGTGCTGGGACGCGGCGGGGACCAGGTGCCGGGACGCGGCGGGGACAATGGGGCGGTGACGTCCTCGTACCGCCTTCGCATCCTCGGCCCCACCCGTGCGCTCGGCCCGGACGGGGCCGAGCCGGCGCTCAGCGGTGGCCGGCTGCGGGCGCTGGTCGCCGCGCTCGCGGCGGCAGGAGGGCGCGGCGTGGACGTCGGCGGGCTCGTCGCCCTGGTCTGGGGCGAGGACGACACTCCGGTCGCCGAGCGGACGCCGGCGCTGCAGGCGCTGGTCGGACGGGCCCGGCGGGTGCTGGGGCGGGACGCCGTGGTGTCCGTGCCCGGCGGGTACCGGCTCGCGGTGGAGCGCGACGACGTGGACCTGTTCCGGTTCGAGCGGCTCGCGGAGGAAGGCGCGTCCGCGCTGCGGGGCGGCGATGCGGGGCGGGCGGCGGGACTGCTCGACGAGGCGCTCGGGCTCTGGCACGGCCCCGTCCTCGCCGATCTGCCGGACCGGGACGACGACCCCCTCGTCGTACGAGCCGAGCGCCGGCACGTCGAGGCGCGCCGCGACCGGCTGGCCGCCGACGTGGCGCTCGGCCGCGCCGCCTCCGCCCTCGCCCCGCTGGCCGCGCTCACCGCCGAGCACCCGCTGGACGAGCCTCTGCAGGCCCTCCGCCTGAACGCGCTGCGCGCGGCGGGCCGGCCGGCGGAGGCCCTCCAGGCGTACGAGTCGGTCCGCCGCCTGCTCGCCGACCGGCTGGGCACGGATCCGGGACCTGAACTCCAGGAAATCCATGCGGAGTTGCTGTCTCCGACCGCGTCCCCCGACCCCGCCGGCGACCCTCGTGGCCTGCCCGCCCGGCTTACTGGCTTCGTCGGCCGCGTCCGCGAACTGGACGCGATCGGGCGGGAGGTGACCGAGCGTCGGCTGGTGACGCTCATCGGCGCAGGGGGCGTCGGGAAGACCCGGCTGTCGCTGGAGGTCGCCGACCGGGCCGGCGCGGCCTGGCGCGACGGCGTGCGGGTCGTCGAACTCGCGGCGGTACGGGACGGGTCCGCCGTCCCCGCCGCCGTGCTCACCGCGCTCGGGGCGCGCGAGACGCAGCTCTGGGCGGGGGCCGGCGCGCCCGAGCAGCCGGGCCGGGACGCGCTCGCCCGCCTCGTCGAGCACTGCGGACGCCACCGCATCCTCGTCGTGCTGGACAACTGCGAGCACGTGGTCGATGCGGCGGCGGCGCTGGCGGAGGCGGTACTGGCGCACTGCCCGGGGGTGACGGTCCTGGCGACGAGCCGGGAGCCCCTGGGCGTTCCGGGCGAGGCGGTGCGCGCGGTCGAACCGCTGCCGCAGGAGACCGCACTCCGGCTGTTCGCCGAACGGGGCGCGGCGGTCCACCCCGGGTTCGACCTCGCGGACGACCCGGAGGCGGCGGCCGAGATCTGCCGCCGCCTCGACGGACTGCCGCTGGCGATCGAACTCGCGGCCGCCCGGCTGAGGTTGTTGACGCCCCGCCAGATCGCGAACCGCCTCAACGACCGGTTCCGCCTCCTGACCTCCGGCGCCCGAACCGTACTGCCCCGCCAGCAGACCCTGCGCGCGGTCGTCGACTGGTCCTGGGACCTGCTCACGGCCCCCGAACGCACGGTGCTCCGCCGCCTGTCGGCCTTCTCCGGCGGCTGCGACCTGGCGGCGGCGGAGGCGGTGTGCAGGGACCGGGGCGACGTCCTCGACGTCCTCGGCGCGCTTGTCGACAAATCGCTCGTCGTGGCCGCACCGGATCCGGACGACGGGGGGATGCGCTACCGGCTCCTGGAGACCGTCGCCGAGTACGCCGGCGAGCGGCTCGACGAGGCGGGGGATCGGGGGGAGACCGAGGGGCGGCATCTCGTGCACTATCGCGAGCTCGCCCGGGCCGCCGACCCCGACCTCCGTGGCCCCGCCCAGAGCGCAGGGCTCGCGCGGCTCGAGGTCGAGCACGACAACGTGCGCGCCGCGCTCCGTACCGCCGTCGCGCGCGGCGCGGAGCAGGACGCGCTGTGCCTGGTGCTGTCCATGAACTGGTTCTGGCAGCTCCGGATCCACCAGGACGACGCCCGCACCTGGGCCGCCGCGGCCGCCGCCCTCGGCCCCGACCCGTTCCGGCGGCCCGTCCGCCCCGCGGTCCCGCTCACCGAGCGTCCCGTCGACAGCCCGCCGCCGTGGTCCGAGGAGCAGCTGTGGGAGGCCCGCCGCGGGGCCAGGATGCTGCTCGTCGCCGCCCAGGGCGGCGACGGCGCGAACGCGTTCGAGGCCCCCGAGAACCGCGCCCACCTGGCCGCCGTCGTCGAGGCGTACCGGCCCGGGCTGCCGCAGAACCGACGGCAGCCGGGCATCATGTGGTTCTTCGCCCGCCTCATGCTCGGCGAGTACCGCTCCCTCGGCGAGTCCCTGACCGCCCTGGTGGACTCCTGCGCCGCGCACGGCCCCGACTGGGACCTCGGCTTCGCGCTGCTCATGCGGGCCAAGCTGCTCGGCGGGAGCGGCGCGGACGCCGACCGGGCCCTCGCCCTCTTCGAGGCCGCCGGCGACTCGTGGGGGATCGCCGAGGCCCTCTCCGCGCGCGGCGAGGCGTACGAACGCGCCGGCCGACTCCCCGAGGCTGCAGCCGACTTCGAGCGGGCCATGGCCGCCGTGGCGGAGCTCCGCGCCTGGTCGCAGGTGCCCGTCTTCAAGGCACGGCTCGCCGGCGTACGGCTGCGGACGGCGGCCGACCCGGCCGCGCGCGAGGCCGCCGAAGAGGCCCTGGTCGAGGCCGCAGCCGAGGCGGAGCAGGTCGGCGTCGAGGCGGTGAGCACGGCCGCGATGCTGCTCATCCAGCACTACGGCGAGACCGGCCGCACCGACCTCGCCCGCACCCGACTCGACCGCCTCGAAGAGGCGTTCACCTCCGACACCCCGGCGCTGTTCACCGGCATGGCCGGCGGCATGCGCGGCTGGCTGGACTGCCTCGACGGCCGTACCGCCTCGGCCGCCGCCCATCTCGCCCGCGCGATCGCGCAGTTGGAGACCCTGGCGTACCTCGTCGCCCCGCACCTGGTCATCGGCCAGTTCCCCACCGCGGCCTGGGCGTACGCGCACGAGGGCCGCGCCGAGGACGCCGCCCGCCTCCTCGGCGCGTACGACACCCTGAGCGCGGACCCCGGCGAGGCAGCGTTCCGCCTGGTCTCCGAGGCCACGGAATCGACGATCCGCACCCGTGCGGAGTCGGAGACGCGGGCCGCCCTGCCGCCGCGCCGGTACGCCGCGCTCCACGCGGAGGGCGCCGAGCTCCCCGTCCGTGAGGCGGCGGCGCTGGTCCGGGGCGAGCCGGGGCGGTCGACCGCCTACTTCGGCTGAGTCGCGATCTGGATGAGGTTGCCACAGGTGTCGTCGAAGACGGCGGTGGTGACGGGGCCCATCTCCAGGGGCTCCTGGGTGAAGTGGACGCCGAGGCCGCGAAGGCGCGCGTACTCGGCGTGCACATCGTCGACGGCGAACTGGGCGAGCGGGATGCCGTCCGAGACGAGCGTGTCGCGGTAGGGCTTGACGGCGGGGTGGCCGGCGGGCTCCAGGAGGAGCTCGGTGCCGCCGGGCTCGTCGGGCGAGACGACGGTCAGCCATCGGGCGCCCCCGCCCATCGGGACGTCGTACTTCTTCACGAAGCCGAGGACCTCGGTGTAGAAGCGCAGGGCCGCGGCCTGGTCGTCGACGAAGACGCTGGTCAGATGGATCTTCATGGGGTGCTCTTCTCCGGTCCGGATGTGTCGGGCGCGAGCCATCGCTCGGCGATCTGCCGCAGCGGGGCCGTGTTGAGGTCGTGGAACTTGTAGCGGCCCTCCCGCCTGGTCTCCACGAGCCCGGCGGCCTCCAGTACTGCGAGGTGCTGGGAGACCCCCTGACGCGAGAGCCCGAGCTGATGCTTCATGGTCAGCCGCGCACAGATCTCGAACAGTGTCTGTCCGGACTTCTCCGTGAGCTCGTCGAGGATGGCGCGGCGGGTGGGGTCGGCCAATGCTTTGAAAAGGTCGTCGGCCACGACCACAGAATAGGCAAGTTCTCACTTGCCTATCAAGTCGAGGCGTTCCTGGGCCTCGGCCAGGTCCTCCCGGGCCGCGCCGTACGCGCCCAGCGCGCCGCCGGGCCCTCGTCGACCCCGGTGTGCAGGTGGAAGTCGACGTCGACGGTCCCGGCCACCGGGTCATGGGCCCGGAGCGTGTAGCTCCGCATCCACGGCCTGCGCTCCTCGGGGATCGCCGCGTACGCGGCGTACCAGCGCATCACGTCGCTGCCGTCCCCGCCGTCCGCGCCGTGCTCGGGCAGCACCGGAGTCGTTCCCTCCGGGCGCGGGAAGAACAGCTTGACCTGCTGGTCAGGCCCGGCGAGCGCGAATCCGGCCAGGTCGGCCCCGCCCAGCGTGACCCGGGTCATCCGCGGGCTGAGGGGGCGGACGGCGGCGACCTGGAGGCGCCGGATGGGCAGAGACGGGGTCATGGGTGTACTCCTGAGGTGTGAGGCCGTGTCTGCGCCCACCCTCGCCCCGCTCGCCGACGCGACGTCGACAGCGGACCGACACGTCTGTCGGCGCCGCGTCGGCGCGGGGCCCGGG
>NZ_DATCVQ010000055.1:0-13182 GCF_036566765.1 Streptomyces sp. | reverse complement strand
CGCGAGGAGCCGCTGCACACCGCGCCGCGCGCTCGGGCCGAGGCGCGACGGGTCGGCGCGGAAGATCGCCCGGGCCCGCTCCCCGCCGATCGGCGCGGTGCCGAACTCCTCGGCCTCGCGCGGGTCCGGGTGGTAGGTCTGTTCGAGCAGCTCGGGCCCGTACGGGTTGAGCAGCCCGGGCGTGAGGATGCCGGGCCACCGCCGCAGCCGGGCGTCCGGGTTGGCGGCGGCCAGCTCCTCGTACGGCCCGACGGCCGCGACATGCGCCCCGTCGACCAGGACGGCGGTCTCGGGCGACGCCTCGGCGACGTGAAGGGTCAGCACGGTCGCGTCAGTTGGCGTTCAGCAGCTTCAGCTCGGGGTGAGCCGTGCCGCCCGCGATCGCCGTGGAGGAGATGTGCGAGGCGACGCGCTCGTCGATCGGATCGTTCGCCGGGTCGTCGTGCACCAGGATGTGCTCGTACGTCGTCGTGCGCTGCGCCGGGACGCGGTCCGCGGTGCGGATCATGTCGATCATGTCGCGCAGGTTGTTGCGGTGCTTCGCGCCCGCCATGGAGACGACGTTCTCCTCCAGCATGATCGAGCCGAGGTCGTCCGCGCCGTAGTGCAGGGTCAGCTGCCCGATCTCCTTGCCCGTGGTGAGCCACGAGCCCTGGATGTGGGCGATGTTGTCCATGAAGAGCCGCCCGACGGCGATCATCCGCAGGTACTCGAAGAGCGTGGCCTGCGTACGGCCCTTCAGGTGGTTGTTCTCCGGCTGGTACGTGTACGGGATGAACGCCCGGAAGCCGCCCGTCCGGTCCTGCACGTCGCGGATCATCCGCAGGTGCTCGATGCGCTCGGCGTTGGTCTCGCCGGTGCCCATGAGCATGGTCGAGGTCGACTCGACGCCCAGACCGTGCGCGATCTCCATGATCTCCAGCCAGCGCTCGCCACTCTCCTTCAGCGGGGCGATCGCCTTGCGCGGCCGCGCGGGCAGCAGCTCCGCGCCGGCGCCGGCGAAGGAGTCGAGTCCGGCCGCGTGGATCCGCGTGATGGCCTCCTCGACGGAGACCTTCGAGATGCGGGCCATGTGCTCGACCTCGGACGCGCCGAGGGAGTGGATGACCAGCTGCGGGAAGTCCTTCTTGATGGCCGCGAAGTTCTTCTCGTAGTACTCGACGCCGAAGTCCGGGTGGTGCCCACCCTGGAACATGATCTGCGTGCCGCCCAGCTCCACGGTCTCCGCGCAGCGGCGCAGGATGTCGTCGAGCTCGCGGGTCCAGCCCTTGGCGGTGTCCTTCGGCGGCGCGTAGAAGGCGCAGAACTTGCAGGCCGTCACACACACGTTGGTGTAGTTGATGTTGCGCTCGATGATGTACGTCGCGATGTGCTCGGTACCCGCGTACCGGCGGCGGCGCACGGCGTCGGCGGCCTGGCCCAGCGCGTGCAGCGGCGCGGAGCGGTACAGCTCCAGCGCCTCCTCCGGGGTGATCCGGCCACCTTCGGCGGCACGGTCGAGGACGGACTGAAGCTCGGCCTTCTCGGTCACCGGGGTGTCCCTTTCGGAGGGGTTCTTGACTGCTGAGCCAGCCTACGCCAGGGGCCCGGGGCAGCACGCGGCGGACCTCGCCGTGCGGCGGATCACCGGAAATGCGTGCCGCGCCGGGTCAACCGAATGCCTCCACGCCCCCTCTTCCGTGGCGTGAACCACCGCACCCGGACCCTCGCCGCCGCACTCGCCCTCGCCTCGGTCGCCCTGGTGGCCGGCTGCTCCGACGAAGGGGACCCGGTCTCCTTCGACGGCCCGAGCGCCGCCGCGTCCGCCCCTTCCGCCCCTTCCTCCTCGGCTTCCGACTCCCGGCCCGCGCCCGGCGCGTCGAAGACGGCCGACGGCCCGAAGTCGCTGATGCCGACGGGCCCGAAGGCGGACTTCACCGTCCAGAACACGCTCGACGACGGCACGAAGATCGGCGTCACCAGACTCCGGGGCGAGAAGTCCGGTTTCACGGGCAAGGTGTGGGTGTGGGCCCCCAAGCAGTATTTCGACCCGAAGTACGCGAAGAGCGGCTTTCCGGTACTCATCGCGCTGCCCGGCGGAAACGGCTATCCGAACAATTACTGGATGGGCACCGACCTGAAACTGCAGAGCAGCATCAGCAAGTGGGCGGAGGAGGGAAAGAGCCTCCCGTTCATCGTCGTGATGCCTGTCCTCAACCCGGACGCCGACTACTACTACGACGGCAGTGATATCCCGGGGCAGCCGAAAATGGGCACCTGGATGACGGAGGACGTCCCGGATTTCGTACGGGCGAATTTCCGTACGTTCGACTCGCGCGACGGCTGGGCGTTCATGGGCTCGTCCTCGGGCGCCTTCGTCGGCCTCAAGTCCGTTCTCCAGCGCCCGGAGAAGTTCAAGGCGGTCATAGCCTCCGGCCCGGACACCGTGCCCGACTCCCCGCTCTGGTCCGGCCACGAGCAGGAGAAGCAGGCCAACAACCCCGAGCGGTTGGCCAAGTCGCTCGGCGCGAAGCCGGCCGGGCCGGCGAACGACGTCTACCTCGCGTTCCAGATCGGCACGAAGGAGTCCGGCATGAAGAACCTGAAGTCCTTCGTCCGGAACTACACCAAGGGCCCGGTGAAGACGCGCCTCCAGGTGATCCAGAACGGCGGACACAATGCCCGTACGTATGTACGGGGCATGGGCGACGGCTCGATCCAGTGGATCAGCAAGCACATGCAGGGCCCGGTGGCCGCGCCGTAATCACCTCCCCTGCAGCAGCTCCACCTTCACGTCCGCCGGGAATCCGGTCGTCGGGCCGGTCCGGCGGGCGAACTCGCGCACGCCGGCGAGCTGCTCGGGCCCGAAGCGGAAGTCCAGGGTGGTGAAGTACCGCTCCAGGAGCGCCGCGTCGAAGGTCTCCCAGCGGGCCGCCTGCTCGGCCACCTTGGCGACCTCCACCAGGGACAGGTCCCGCGAGGCCAGGAACGCCTCGTGCACCTCGCGGACCGTCTCCGGCTCGCGGGCCAGGAAGTCCTTGCGGACCGCCCACACCGCGAAGACGAACGGCAGGCCCGTCCAGTCCTTCCACATCGTCCCCAGGTCGTGGACCTGGAGCCCGAGCCGCGGCGCGTCGTGCAGCGAGGCGCGCAGCGCCGCGTCGCCGATCAGCACGGCCGCCTCCGCCTCCTGCATCATCAGGCCGAGGTCGGGCGGGCACGTGTAGTAGTCGGGGGTCACCCCGTACTGCTCGGTGAGCAGAAGCTGCGCGAGGCGCACGGAGGTGCGGGAGGTGGACCCGAGCGCGACCCGCGACCGGTCCAGCTCGGCCAGCGGCCGCTGCGAGACGATCACGCAGGACATCACCGGGCCGTCGCAGCCGACCGCGATGTCCGGCAGCGCGACGAGATCGTCGGCGTTCCGCAGATATTCGACGAGGGTGACGGGACCGATATCCAGGTCGCCGCGCACCAGCTGCTCGCTGAGCTTCTCCGGGGTGTCCTTCGTGAGCTCGACATCGAGGAGCGTTCCGGTCCGCGCGAGGCCCCAGTAGAGCGGCAGGCAGTTCAGAAACTGGATGTGACCGACCCTGGGCCGGCGCCGCTGGTGGTCGTCGGTTGCATTGTCCACATCGCGAGGCTAGACCCGTCTCGTACGGTGGACATCGGCGGGTGGGCCGTCAGCGCGAACGGGTCGCATCAAACATGTGGGTGACGTGATCTTCCCCTCTATGCTCACGGGGACTCTGCGTGCTACGCTCATCGCAAGTTGCAGTTTGGTTTCCCTTGCAGTACAGAGCCTGCGGAGCATGTAACCCGCAGGCTTTTGTAGTTTTCAGACTTGTTTGCAGGTTCTGGAGCAGGGCAACCCTTTGGCCCAAGGAGGGCTTATGGCTACCGGAACCGTCAAGTGGTTCAACGCTGAAAAGGGCTTCGGCTTCATCGCCCAGGACGGCGGCGGCCCGGATGTCTTCGTCCACTACTCCGCGATCAACGCGGCTGGTTTCCGCTCCCTCGAGGAGAACCAGCTCGTGAACTTCGACGTCACCCAGGGCCCGAAGGGCCCGCAGGCGGAGAACGTCACCCCGGCCTAAGTTGCCCGGGTCGGCGATCGCGCACGGCTAGAGCAGTACCCAAGGAGCCTCGCTCCCGTACCTTCCGGTACGGCAGCGGGGCTCCTGCCTTTCTGCTTACGCTGGAGGCATGACGGAGCGCAAACCGCCGGGGGTCGACTTCGAGTCCTTCGTGGACAAGCAGATCCGTGACGCCGAGCGGCGCGGCGAATTCCGGTCCCTGGCCGGGTTCGGCAAACCGCTGCCCGACGACACCGCGCCGTACGACGAGCTGTGGTGGGTCAAGGGCAAGATGCACCGCGAGGGCCTGTCGGTCCTGCCGCCGTCGCTCACCCTGCGCAAGGAGGCCGAGGACGCGGCGGAGAAGGCGGCCGCGGCGGTCTCGGAGCAGCAGGTGCGGCGGATCCTGACCGAGATCAACGAGAAGATCGAGGCGGCGCTGCGCCGGCCGCCGGAGGGCCCGCCGCTGAACCGGCGGCCGTTCGACGTCGAGGCGGCGGTGGAGGAGTGGCGGCTCCGGCAGCCGGACGCCCCCGGCCGCTAGCGGTCCCGCAGCAGGGACCTCGCGCGGGCCCACAGGACGTCCGGGTCGAACGCCTCCGCCGCGAAGGCGGTGGAGGTCAGCGCCCCGCGCCCCCGGTACTCCCGCATGATCGCCACGTGCGGCGGCCACGCCACGAAACCGTGCAACGCGGCCTCGTCCCGCCACACCGCCACGGCCCCGCACCGCCGCGCGAACGGCATCGCCCACAGCCGCACCCCGTACGCCCCTTCGAGCTCGCCCCACCCCTCGGCGAGCCGACGCGCCGCACGGTAGACGCCGGGCAGCTCCCCGATCCGGTCGAGCGTGAAATCCGTGACGCTCACCAGCACGGGCCCGCCGCCCCGGCCGTGATCCGGCCCAGCCGTCCAAGAAGACCTCAGCATGTCCCCTCCCCCACACCGGGAATCGTAGGTGAGTCGCCGTGAAGAGTGCCGAGCTGCTGACGGACGCGTTCAGCCGCGTCCAGGAATCCGTCCACGAGGCGGTGGAGGGCCTCCTGGACGAGGAGCTCGCCTTCCGGCCCGACCCGGACGCGAACTCGATCGCCTGGCTGGTCTGGCATCTCACCCGCATCCAGGACGACCACATCACCGACGCCTTCGAGCTCGACGGCCAGCTGTGGACGACGGACGGCTGGGCGGACCGCTTCGGCCTCCCCTTCGGCAAGGCCGCGACCGGCTACGGCCAGACGAGCAAGCAGGTCGCCGCGGTCAGGGTCCCCGGCGACCTGCTCCTCGGCTACTACGACGCGGTCCACACCCGCACCCTGGAACAGATCGCCGCCCTGACGAACGTGGACCTGGAGCGCGTCGTCGACACGTCCTGGAACCCCCCGGTCACCCTGGGCGTCCGCCTGATCAGCGTGATCACGGACGACCTGCAGCACGCGGGGCAGGCGGCGTACGTACGGGGGGTGGCGGAGCGGAGGGGGTGAGTCGTCTCGCGGCGGCCGACTGTCACAGGGGTCCGCCATACTCGCCTCCGCCATGTCCACGACGGACCCGACCGGAGGCCGTACGCCGATGTCCTCGTCCTCGCTCCACGACTTCGCGACCTGGGAACCCCTGCTGAGGCTCCTGCGCGCCCGCGGCGCCGAGCAGCTCAGCGCCCCCGGCGGATACGCGGCGGGCCGGATCGGCCGGGGCAGCTGGAGCATTCCCCTCCGGCCGCCCGGCCGCGCCTCGCACGCGCACGACTGGACGGCAGAGACCGAGGCGGCGCGGCGCGTCATGGACGCGCTCGCGGAGGAGGGCATCGAAGACATCCCGTTCGTCGCGGAGATCGCGCCGGACGGAAGGGCCGTGCTCCGCGTCTTCCACTCCCCCGCCGTGGAGCCCGGCATCGGCGCCCACGACCCGGGCGCGCTCGTGCTGGTCGAGGGCGCGGTCCCCGAACCGTGGCGCCGCCTGCCGGAGCCGTCGCCGGGGGCGGTACCGGCCCCGTCCGCCGATCCCGCGCTCCTGGAGCGGACGCTCCGCGAGCGGCTCCCTGACGCCGTCGGCGCGACAGAGGCGGAGATCGCGGAAGCGGAAGCGCGCCTCGGCGTCGTACTGCCCGAGGAGCTCAGGGCGCTGTACCGGGTGACGCGGGCGCACTGGCAGGACTGGGACGACGACTACGACAACGCGATGCACGTCTTCACGGCGGTCGGCTGCGAGCTCCTGCAGCTCGACCGGCTGCACGTCGCGGACGCGGCGTCCCGTCCGATGTGGTGGCCGCACGGCGCGATGGAGGCGGTCGAGACCCCGCCCGACGCCGCCGTGCAGGGCCTGGTCGGCTCCCCCGGCTGGATCGTGTTCGGCGACACCGGCGGCGGCGACCGGATCGCGGTCGACCTGACGCCCGGCCCGGCCGGACACGTCGGGCAGATCATCGTGATCAGCCACGAGGAGTCCGTCGGAGCCGCCCTGGCCGCCGGCTCCCTCACCGAGCTGGTGATGGACCGGAGTCCCCGGCGGGCCGGACGCCCCGGCCGGCGCCGGAGCCCGGCCGTGGCGTACGTCAACCACGCGAGCGTGCCGAGCGTGGAGGCGGCCGCCGACCCGGACCTGGAGGCCCTGAGCATCGGCGTATGGAAGAAGGCCCCGGTCAGCCTGGCGCCGGTGGCGGGGCTCCCCCGCCTCCGTACCCTCACCGCTCACCCGGGCACGCTCGCCGACCCGTCGGAGATCGGCCGGCTGACCGGCCTGGAGTTCCTGGAGCTCTCCCCGGAGGACTGGCGCATCCTCCTGGACGCCGGGGCGGTGCCACGCAGCCTGAAGGCCGCCGCGATCGAGGTCCACGGCGACGGACACCACCCACGCGCGATCACGGCCCTCGCGAACGAGATCCTGGCCCTGTGGGACCGCCCGCCGATCAGGGAGACGGTGGTCGAGGGCGACCTCGGCCCGCTGGAGTGACGATCAGGGGACGGGCTGCCCGTCCCCCGGCCCGGGCGGCAACTCCGCGAACAGCCGCTCGTACACGTCGTCGGCGCTGCGCGCCCGCAGCGCCGCGACGGCCCGGTCCGCCCACTCCGGGGGGACCGGGCGCCCCGCGATCCCCCACTGGCGCAGCACCGCCGACAGGAACGCGACGATGAAGTCGACCGCGTCCGGGTCGAAGGAGAACAGCGCGGCGCGCACCGCCGCCCGGTGGAGCGGCGAGAACGCGGCGCCCAGCGCCCACAGCCGCATCAGCACCCGCCCCGCCGACAGGGCCTCGCCGTCGGACACCTTGACGTAGCTGGTCAGTGCCAGCCCCAGGCCGAGCTCGTCGAGGCCCTGCGCGAGGTGCAGCAGGGCGTCCGACTCCGCGTCGCAGCGCAGATGGGCCGTCCGCGCGACCATCGCCGGGCTGGTGTGCAGCCAGCCGGTGAATCCCTGCGTCGCCCCTGGGCCGTAGCCGTCCGTCCAGTGCGGGTCGATCCGCACGTTCTCCGCCCCGTGGACCGGCGGCCACTCGTCGGCGTACGACCCCCCGTCGCCGAACCGCAGCGTCAGGGCACGCCGCCCGCCGTCCCACCGCCGGTCGAGGGCCAGCCAGGACGTCAGCCCACGCCACTCGTGCCGGTACAACTGCGACTCCAGGAGCAGCGTCAGGGACCGCCAGGCCCCGATCACGTCGGGCGCGTCCGGGAACAGCTCCGTGCCGTGCAGCTCCTCACCGGCCTCGGCGGCCAGAAGCAGCAGGAGCAGCAGGTTCGCAGCGTAGAACGCCGGCCCGGCGGCCAGCGGCCGCATGCTCGGCTGGTACTGCGCGACCGACGACGTCCGCTCGTGGAGCGCCTCGTGGAACAGCGACAGCAGCAACGCCCGCAGCGCCGCCCGCTCCTCCCCCGCCAGCGGCCGCAGCGCCTCCGCCGCGAACAGCACGGCCGGCGTGCTGGAGGAGAGCGCCGCGAAGGACAGCAGCGCGTGCAGGAACCCGTCGTCCGTAGGCGATCGCCGGGTCCGCCGGGCCTCGGCCCGTTCCGTCGCCACGAGGTCCTGGAGCTCCCGCACCACGAGCCGGGCCACCAGGAACTCCCCGAACGTCGCGTGCAGGAACTCGTACGACCGCAGCCGCGTGTCGTCCCGGAACGCCTCGGCCCGGTGGATGAAGAAGAACCGCCCGACCGTCTTCTGCGCCCCGGTCAGCGCCGCCCGCAGCCCCTGCTCGCCGGCCGGCTGCGGCAGCAGGGCCCCCAGGTCGACCTCCAGCTCGTCCTCCGCGACCCACTGCCGGCCCCGGTTGAACATCCCGAACGCCGCCACCGCAAGCCGCAGCAGCTCGTACTCGACCGCCTGCCGCACCCCCTCCTCGGTGAGCCCCGGCTCGGTCTTCAGCACCTCGCGCCGCGCGAACCGGGCCAGCAGCCGTTCATACAGCTCGAACCCGGCGAGCGTGCCCGCCTCCCGCTGGAAGGCGTTGTCCTCCGCGTCGTACAGGGCCAGCATCAGCAGCAGCAACGGCTGGCTCGCCAGGTCGGGCTGGGCCAGCGCCCGGGCCGGCGGGAGCGGCCGCAGGCCGCGGTCGGCGAAGTACCCGGCGTTCCGACGGTTCCACAGCTCCAGCCACTGCCCGGTCTGGGCCGCGCTGAACGGCTCGAGTTTGATCGCGATCCCGCCGGACGTGAGCCGGGCCCGGTCCGCGACGACCGTACGGGACGTCACGACGACCGCCAGCGGCCGGCCGAGCGCGGCCTCGCGCTGCTGGAAGGCCGCCACCCGCTCCAGGTAGTCGGACTGGTTCACGCCCGTCGCCTGGAGCAGCTCGTCGAAACCGTCCAGGAGCACGACCGGCAGCGCCCGCCCAGCGGCCCGCACGACGTCGGCCCAGTCCATGGTCCGCTCGCCGGTGGCCTGCCGGATCGCCGCCTCGATCTGGTCCTGCACGCCCGCGTCGGCGGGCACGTCCCGCAGCGGCACCCGCACCACCAGGAAGTCCTCGGCCGGCAGCCGCGCCGCGAGCACCTTCGTGAGCAGTGACTTCCCCGACCCCGGCAGCCCGAACAGCAACAGCGGCCCGTCGACGGCCCGCGGCGCGGTGAGCAGCCCCTCCAGGAAGGCGTCGAGCCCGCCGCGCACGGGATGCCGCTGCCACCAGCCCTCGTGCGCGAGCCGGTCCGACGGCCCGAACGCGCAGACCCGGAAGTCCGGGCTGACGTATGCCTCACGCAGGGACGGGATGACCATCCCCTCGGTCGTCTCCTCCGCACCGAGCACGGGCGCGTCGAGCAGCAGCGCGCTCGCGCGACGGATCACGTCGAGCCGCCCGGCCGGCAGCCCGCCGTCGGCGAGCCGCGCCACCGCGTCCGACAGCCGCCGCACCTCCGCACGCGTGGCCCGGTGATCCACCTGGTCGGCCCACACCCCCACGTCCGGGAAGTCCACGCAGAGTTGACGGAACATCTCCTCGTAGCACGCGAGCGCCGTCCCGGGCACGCGATCGCGCAGCGCCGCGGTCACCTCGTGGCGCTGCGCGCCAGTCAACCGGTCCCAGACGGCCAGCCCGGAGACGTACGCCTCCATGTGCCCCGACATCCCGGCGTAGAACGCGCGCAGGGCGGTCAGCGTGGCCTCGTACGGCTCGTGGGGCGACGGCAGCGGCAGCCGCGAGCGCAGCAGATGGTCGGCCACGGCGGCCAGGCGGCGCGACTCGGGGGCCGCGCCGGTGGCGAGCCGCACGGAGTCGGTCCGCGTCGAGGCCAGCTCCCGCACGTCGAACGGCAGCGGCACCTGCGCCACCGCGTCCCCGTACGCGGCCACCACGATCACCGCGTGCGCGGCGGCGAGCCGCTCGGTCCGCTCGAACCGGCCGAGCCCCTGGATGCGCTCGGCCGTCCCGGCGACCAACGACCGGCTGAGCGCGGAGATCTGGGCGTCCGCGCCGAACAGCGAGAGCACCAGCTCGGGCGCGGGCCCGACGGCCGTGGTCAGGGCCCCGCCCACGACCCGGTCCAGCGCGTCGAGCACGGGCCCGTTCCCTCCCAGTAACCGCACGGCATCGGCGTAGCGCAGCGGTCCAGCCATCCCCCGGCCCCTCCCGTTGTGACCCGTGTGGCCCTGTGATCCCCGCGATCGACTCCCGTACGGAACGGTCGCCCAGACGGTCTTCCCGACATCCCGCGCCTTGACGCGCCAGACGGAGGCGAGAGCGCCGACTCCCGTACGGTGCACCTCCAGCTGATGCCTCAGGACCGCACCCCGGTGACGCCGAAAGGGCGCAGGCACTCACGCCCCACGAGTTCCTGGTGGAGATCGAGAAGACGCTGAGGGAGCTATGAGCAGCATGGGACTGGCCTGGTTCAAGAGCAGCTACAGCGGCGGCGAGTGCATCGAGGTCGCCTACGACTGGCGCAAGTCCAGCTACAGCGCCGGCCTGGATGGCGACTGCATCGAGGTCGCCGCGCACCCCACCACCGTTCACGTCCGCGACTCCAAGGTCCCCGAGGGTCCCCAGCTCGCAGTGCCGCCGGCGTTCTGGGCGTCGTTCGTGGCGTTCGCCCGGTGCGACGTCAGCTGAATCTTCCGGTGCCGGAATCGTTCGTCCTCCGCGAGCGCGCGGTCAGAACCAGTGCAGGCAGTGCGGGGAGCGCTCGGGGCGGAACAGGGCGTCGGCGAGGGTGGCCGCGCCCGGGCGGTGGGCCCGGATGTGTCCGGCGCGCACGAGGGTGCTCGGGGCGGTGCCGCCGAGGTAGACCGAGCCCAGGTCGCGGACGTCCAGGGACAGGTCGGGCTCCCGGTCCGTCGGGACGCAGTCGGCCTTGCCGTCCCGGACGGTCAGCAGGTAGCGGCCGTGCTCGCCGAGGAACGGGTCTTCGACGTCGAGGACGAGCTCGCCGTCCATGAACCAGCCGCGCGCGGTCAGAGCACGCGGGACGTCGAGCAGCCGCACCCAGAGCCAGTCGGTGTCGCCGCTCACCGTGCCGGCGCGGAAGTCCGCGAACTGCCAGCGCAGCGGGTGCCCGGGCGGGACGTGCTTGAAAACGACCTGAGAGACCAGGTCGTGTCCGAGTACGAACCGGGCCAGGGTCGTGAAGACGGCGTCGTCGGTGGCGACGGTCTCGTCGACCGTCAAGGTGTTGGCCTCGCCGATCGAGTAGCTGGCGTACCCGTCCGGGACGCCGTCGGCGTCACGGTGAACGGCGACGTAGCGCGGCGCCGGCGAGATCGGGGGCTGCCCCGCGCGCAAGGCCCACCAGCGGTGCGGCCGGGACAGCGCACCGGGCTGAGCGCGGCGGTACCGGTCGTAGACCTCTTCCAGAATCTCTCCGCACTCGGCACGGCGCAGCACCTCGACCGAGTCGTCATCCGAGCCTGTCGCCGGTGCGCCGGCCAGTGCGCGTGCCCGGGGAACGGCGAGGGCGGCCTCGTGGCGCGGCACCGTCAGCCGCGCCGTGTAGGTCGCCGGTCCGTAGCCGAACCTGCCGTAGATCGGGGCCTCGGAGGCCAGCAGCACGGAGAGGAACTCCCCGCGGGCCCGCAACTCGGCGAGCTGATGCCGCATCATCGCGCTGAGCACGCCCTGACGCCGGTGCGAGGGCAGGACGCCGACGGCGGTCACCCCGGCGGCCGGGACGAGGGTCTCCCCGGGCAGAGTGAGCTCGAAGGAGTGCGCCGCGGCGGTGCCGACGGGCCGGCCGTCCGCCGTCACGGCGAGCAGGCAGCGGTCCGTTTCGAGCGCCGACCACCAGAGCCCGCCGCCCTCGATCGGGGTCTCCGGGAAGCGCCCGAACGCGGCATGGACTGTGTCGACGAAGACGTCAAGGTCCTCATCGGTGGTGGAACGAATCTCCATCGCCGCTGCTGCCTCCTCGATACCGGCACCACGACTCGTGGTGTCCGGCCCACAGTGCAGCGTTGGGCCCGGGGCCAAAGCAAGCGAAATTACGAGGAAGACAGGGACAGCGCCGTCCTCACGAGCGACGGGATCACTCGTCCTCCAGCTCGACGATCGGGTCCTCGGAGACGATCGCCGCGACGTTGAACGGGCGGTCGCCGTCGATCTGGTTGAGGGAGACGGCGACGTAGCGGCCGTGGTCGCCCACCGGGCCCCAGACCGCGAGGTCGCCCAAGAGGTCGTGCTTCACGAGGGTCCGGAAGAGCGGGGGCATGGGGGCGCCGTTGGCCCGGCGAAAGATCGGGACCCTCATGCCGACGGTGCGAGGCAGGCCCCATCGGGCCTTGAGGTCGTCCTTGAGAGCGGTGAGGTGGCCGTCGGCCGTCTCCTCTGCTGCCGTCCACGCCTCCTCGTACACGCCCAGGAGGTCCGGCCCTTCCCACACACCGGCGATCGCGCAGGCCTCGGCCTCCGGGACCGGGCCGGCGAGGAGGGCGTCGACCTCCGCCACCACCCGGCCCGCGTCGAAGGCGTGCGGGTCCGTCACAGCCGCGGCCGGTCCATCGGGCGGGGCAGGGGCTGGAGGGCGCCGGCATCCCGCAGCTGCACGTAGGCCCGGACTACGGCTTCGGTGTCGCCGGGTGAAGCGATCTCGAGCAGGACACCTCCGTCTCGCAGATCCCTGGGCACCGTCTTCAGATCGCCAGGAACCAAGGCTGCTCGCCCCGGGGAGAGGTAGCCGATCCAGCCCACGCCGGGGTCGCCGACGTTGAAGCCAGCATCGTCCTCCAGGGCGTCGAACACGTCGTAATCACTGACATCGCCGAAATCGGGCTCCCACACATCGGCGACGAGGGTGAGGAGTTCGGCGTCGGGGATCGCGGCGCCGTCCGGCGAGCTGACAGCGATCACCATCGACTGGAGCAAGAACTCGGAGGTGCCGCCCGCCCGGCTGGTGATGGCGATCTCCCAGCCATGCTCGCCCGTGACGACGAGGTGCAGGCCGTAGCCCGTACGGTCCGACCAGCCGTCGTCGTCGCGTTCCGCGCGCAGGGCGGCGACAAGCGACACCTCTTCGGGTCGCAGCTCCGTCGTCGCAGGGCCAGACGTGTGGACCTGCTGCCACGTCCACGTGCCATCCACCTCCGTCCCCGCACCAGCATCTGGAAGAAGTTCGGCGAGCCGGTCCAGAGTCTTCTTCCAGCGCACCGCCAACTCCTCGACCGATTCCACCCGTGGGCCCCAGAAGCCCCGCACCACACGTCGCATCCGTTGCCTCTAGAA
>NZ_DATCVQ010000054.1:0-3108 GCF_036566765.1 Streptomyces sp. | reverse complement strand
TGCCGGGGGATACGGATTTCATCGCGGGGGCACCTTTGGGCTAAGCTCTCTCTCGGTAGCGTGTCCGAGCGGCCGAAGGAGCTCGCCTCGAAAGCGAGTGTGGCGCAAGTCACCGAGGGTTCAAATCCCTCCGCTACCGCTCTTGTCGAAGGGCCCGGTGTGAAAACACCGGGCCCTTCGTCGTTTTCCGGCCTCGGTTAGACTCACGCGACCGCGCAGGGGAGGGCAGGACAGATGGTCCAGGCGAAGAGAGTCGCGTTGTACGCAGTCGTGGTCTTTGTGCTGTACACGATCATCAACTCCCCCGCCCGGGCCGCCGATCTCGTCCAGGTAGGGTTCGAGGGCATATCGTCCGCCGCACAGGGCGTCGGCGAGTTCATGACCGAGCTCGTCAACTAGAACCACCGACGAGGAGTCCTGCTGTGATCCGCCATCTGGTCCTGTTCAAGCTCAACGACGGGGTGGAGCGCGACGAGCCGCGCGTCGTCGCCGGTGTCGAGGCCTTCAAGGCGCTCGGCGGAGTCATTCCGGAGCTCACGTTCTGGGAGTGCGCCTGGAACATCACCGACCGCCCCATCGCGTACGACTTCGCCATCAATTCGGCGGTCGAGGACACCGACGCGCTGAAGCGGTACATCGAGCACCCGGACCACCAGGCGGCCGCGGGCCAGTGGCGTGAGTTCGCCACGTGGGTGATCGCGGACTACGAGTTCTGATCGGCCGGCCGCTCCGGCCGACCCTTTCTGCTTCCGGCCCCTCGCCTTCGCGGCGGGGGGCCTTCCGGGTTCCTGACCTGGTCGCACGCGTCCTTTCGGGTTCAACTTGCCCTCAACACGTGGATATACGGTGCTTGCACACAGTGGACATGTCTTGTGATGCTATGACCGCTTTTGACGGATGAGTTGACCGTAGTTGACCAGCAAGCCCAGCCAGAGGGGTCGCGTGAACGTGCCGGCCAGTACTGCGCCTCAAGTGCCGCCCCAGAACGAGCCCGCGGAGGCCCCGGCCGGCGAGCCCGACGCCCCCCGCGTGCGCGAGCGCAGCACCCGTGGGGCCGACACCCGGGCGCTCACCCAGGTGCTCTTCGGACAGCTGAAGAACCTGGAGCCGGGCACTCCGGAGCACACCCGGGTGCGCGGGGCGCTGATCGAGGCCAACCTGCCGCTGGTGCGGTACGCGGCTGCCCGCTTCCGCTCCCGCAACGAGCCGATGGAGGACGTCGTCCAGGTCGGCACGATCGGCCTGATCAACGCCATCGACCGGTTCGACCCCGACCGGGGCGTCCAGTTCCCGACCTTCGCGATGCCCACCGTCGTCGGCGAGATCAAGCGGTACTTCCGCGACAACGTGCGGACCGTCCACGTGCCGCGCCGCCTCCACGAGCTGTGGGTCCAGGTCAACGGCGCCACCGAGGACCTGACGACCGCCCACGGGCGCTCCCCCACCACCGCCGAGATCGCCGAGCGGCTGAAGATCGGCGAGGACGAGGTACTGGCCTGCATCGAGGCCGGCCGCTCGTACCACGCCACCTCCCTGGAGGCCGCCCAGGAGGGCGACGGGCTGCCGGGACTGCTCGACCGGCTCGGGTACGAGGACCCCGCGCTGGCCGGCGTCGAGCACCGCGACCTCGTCCGACACCTGCTCGTCCAGCTGCCCGAGCGCGAGCAGCGCATCCTGATGCTCCGTTACTACAGCAATCTGACGCAATCTCAGATCAGCCAGGAGCTCGGGGTCTCGCAGATGCATGTGTCAAGGCTCCTCGCCCGCAGCTTCGCCCGGTTGAGATCCGCAAATCGGATCGATGCGTAACCGGAACGGGTAGACCGGTTCGGAGCAGTTCTGCCGCACCCCAAATGCCGTACACCCCTTGTTTCCTGCGGATATTCACCCCCGCCTTGTCGACAAGTCACTACAGCGTGTTGCCGACATGTGACATTCTGCTGGAACCGCGTTTGGCGCAGCCGCGCATCCGGTATTCAGGTGGAGGCTGCGTTCCTCCGATGGTCGTGGCCGCCGCGACCGTCCGCGACCTCAAGGGGGTGGCATGTCCGTAGAACAGGGCAGCTCGAAGGTGCTCACGCTCACGAAGAGCGAGCCCGCCGCGCCGCTTCTCGTGCCCTCGGAAGCCATCGACACCCGCACGCTGTCCCGCTCCCTGTTCCTCCGGCTGCGCGCCCTGGACACCGACGGCGTCGCCGCGGACAGCCCGGAGCGCACCTACGTCCGCGACACCCTCATCCAGCTCAACCTGCCCCTGGTGCGGTACGCGGCGGCCCGCTTCCGGTCCCGCAACGAGCCGATGGAGGACATCGTCCAGGTCGGCACGATCGGTCTGATCAAGGCGATCGACCGTTTCGACTGCGAACGCGGCGTGGAGTTCCCGACGTTCGCGATGCCTACCGTCGTCGGCGAGATCAAGCGCTTCTTCCGCGACACCTCGTGGTCGGTGCGCGTCCCGCGCCGGCTGCAGGAGCTGCGCCTGGCGCTGACCAAGGCGAGCGACGAGCTGTCGCAGAAGCTGGACCGCTCGCCGACCGTTCCCGAACTCGCCGCGGTGCTCGGGGTGTCGGAGGAGGACGTCGTCGACGGCCTCGCGGTCGGCAACGCGTACACCGCGTCCTCGCTCGACTCCCCGTCGCCCGAGGACGACGGCGGCGAGGGCTCGCTGGCGGACCGGCTGGGCTACGAGGACACGGCGCTCGAGGGCGTCGAGTACCGCGAGTCCCTGAAGCCGCTGCTGGCCAAACTCCCGCCCCGGGAGCGGCAGATCATCATGCTCCGCTTCTTCGCCAACATGACCCAGTCGCAGATCGGCGAGGAGGTCGGCATCTCGCAGATGCACGTCTCGCGGCTGCTGACCCGGACGCTCGCGCAGCTGCGCGAGGGCCTGATCGCGGACTGACGCCCGGGGCCCGCGGCGCGGCCGGTACCACGGCGCGTCGCGGGATGGGTGAAGTTCGCTCTTCCGCTTCCTTGTTGACGGTCCGTCAGCCACACTGGCGCGATGCGACGGAAGCGTCTGGGGTTTCTCACGGCGGCGCTCTGCCTCGGCGCGGCGCTGACCGCGTGCGGCAGCGGGGGCGACGGCGAGGGCTACGCGGCGGTGGG
>NZ_DATCVQ010000053.1:0-13395 GCF_036566765.1 Streptomyces sp. | reverse complement strand
ACGTCGTTGACCATGCCCTCCAAGGCCTGCGAGGTCTGGTCCTGGATGACGTCGGTCAGCGGGCAGGCCGCCGAGGTCAGCGTCATGTCGATGACCACGTTGGAGTGGTCCTCGATGTGCAGGCCGTAGATCAGGCCCAGGTCGACGACGTTGATGCCGAGCTCGGGGTCGACGACGTCCTTCATCGCCTCCTCGACGTCCTCGATCTTCAGGCTCGCGCCCTCGACCGTGGACGTACGCATCCCCTGCCACTCAGGCGCCTCGTGACCGTGGCCATGGCCGTGGCCCGAGTGGTCATGACCGGAGTGGTCGTGACCCGCGTGGTCGTGTCCCGCGTGATTGTGCTCAGCGTGGTCGGTCTCAGTCATCAGTTCTCCTCAGCGACAGTCTTCGCGGCGGCGTCTTTCCAGGCCATCCACGACAGCAGCGCGCACTTGATCCGGGCGGGGAACTTGGCGACGCCGGCGAAGGCGATGCCGTCCTCCAGAATGTCCTCGTCGGGCTCCACCTGGCCCTTGCCCTGCATCAGCCGCAGGAACTCCTCGTGGATCACCATCGCCTCGTCCACCGTCTTGCCCACGACCAGGTCGTTGAGCACGGAGGCCGAGGCCTGCGAGATGGAGCAGCCGAGGGCGTCGTAGGAGATGTCCTCGATCTTGCCGCCGGCCACGTGGAGCCGCAGGGTGATCTCGTCACCGCAGGTCGGGTTGACGTGGTGAACCTCCGCCTCGAACGGGTCGCGAAGACCCTTTCCGTGCGGGTTCTTGTAATGGTCCAGGATGATCTCCTGGTACATGCTCTCGAGGTTCGCGGCAGTCATCACTTGTCCAACTTGAAGAACGTGCGTACGTATTCCAACCCCTCGACCAGCGCGTCGATCTCGGCGGGCGTGGTGTAGAGGTAGGACGACATCCGGTTGGAGGCCTGTACGCCGAACCGCTGGTGGGCGGGCTTGGCGCAGTGGTGCCCGGCGCGGATGGCGACGCCCTTGGAGTCGAGGACCTGGGCCACGTCGTGCGGGTGCACGCCGTCGAGCTCGAAGGAGATCGCTCCGCCGCGCTTGGCGGCGTCGGCCGGGCCGAGCACGGTCACACCAGGAACGGTCGCGAGGCGCTCCAGCGCGTAGGCCGTGATCGCCTGCTCGTGAGCGTGGACGTTCTCCATCCCGACGTGCATGAGGTATTCCAGTGCCGCACCGAGACCCACGGCCTCGGCGATCGGCGGGGTGCCGGCCTCGAACTTGTGCGGGATCGGCGCGTAGGTCGACTTCTCCATCGTGACCGTGGCGATCATCTCGCCGCCACCGAGGAACGGCGGCAGCGCCTCGAGCGCGGCACGCCGGCCCCACAGGACGCCGATGCCGGTCGGGCCGACGACCTTGTGGCCGGTGAAGGCGAGGAAGTCGGGACGCTCCTCCTCGGCCATGCCGGCCAGGTCGATCGGCAGCACCGGGGCGGCCTGCGCGGCGTCGACGACGACGAGCGCACCGACCTCGTGAGCCTTGCGGGCGATCTCGGCGATCGGGTTGATCGTGCCGAGCATGTTGGAGACCCAGGTCAGCGCGACGATCTTGGTCGCCGGCGTGATCAGCTCATCGATGTTCGACAGGTCGAGGTCACCGGAGTCGGTGAGCCCGAACCACTTCAACGTCGCACCCGCGCGCTGCGTGGCGAGCTGCCACGGAACGATGTTGGAGTGGTGCTCCATCTCGGTGGTCACGACCACGTCGCCCGCGGCCAGCGGCACGGTGTTGGCGACCAGGTTGAGCGCCTCGGAGGCGTTCTTGGTGAAGATCACCTCGTCGCGCTCGGGCGCGCCGAGGAAGCGCGCGACGGTGTCGCGCGCCCCCTCGAACGCCTCGGTGGCCTCGGCACCCAGGTGGTGCATCGCCCGGGCGATGTTGGCGTTGTGCCGCTCCAGGTGGTCGACCATGGTGTCGATCACGATCTGCGGCTTCTGCGAGGTGTTGGCGCTGTCGAGATAGACCAGCGGGGTCTCGCCGCCGTCGAAGGTGCGCTCCAGGATCGGGAAGTCCTTGCGGACCAGATCCAGGTCGGGCAGCAGACCCTTCATGTCAGACCCCTGCCGCGACGTACTTCTCGTAGCCGTTGGCCTCCAGCTCCTCGGCCAGGTCCGGGCCACCCGACTCCGCGATCCGGCCGGCCACGAAGACGTGCACGTGGTCAGGCTTGATGTAGCGCAGGATGCGGGTGTAGTGGGTGATCAGCAGGACGGACTTGCCATCGCGGGCGCGGAAGTCGTTGATCCCCTCGGAGACGACCTTGAGCGCGTCGATGTCGAGGCCGGAGTCGATCTCGTCGAGCAGCGCGAAAGCCGGGTCGAGGATGTCGAGCTGGGCGATCTCGTGGCGCTTCTTCTCGCCACCGGAGAAGCCCTCGTTGACCGAGCGCTGCGAGAAGGTCGGGTCCAGGTGCATCTTGTTCATCGCACCGTTGACGTCCTTGACCCACGTACGCAGCTTGGGGGCCTCGCCGTCCAGCGCCGTCTTCGCGGTGCGCAGGAAGTTGGCCACGCTCACGCCGGGGACCTCGACGGGGTACTGCATCGCGAGGAAGAGACCGGCCTTGGCGCGCTGGTCGACCGACATCTCCAGGACGTTCTCACCGTCGAGGGTGACGGTGCCGCCGGTGATGGTGTACTTCGGGTGGCCGGCGATCGAGTAGGCAAGCGTCGACTTGCCCGAGCCGTTGGGGCCCATGATCGCGTGGGTCTCGCCGGAGTTGATCGTCAGGGTCACGCCCTTGAGGATCTCCTTGGCACCGTCCTCGGTGCTCACCGAGACCGTGAGGTCCTTGATCTCAAGCGTGCTCATGCGATTGCGTCCTTCTCGATAAGAATGTTGATGTTTTTGGCGAGCTCGGCCTCGACCGTGCTGGTCAGCTTCTCCTCGAGCTCGGGGACACCGATCTGACGGATCAGGTCGTTGAAGAAGCCGTGCACGACCAGGCGCTTGGCCTCGGTCTCGGAGATGCCGCGGCTCTGCAGGTAGAAGAGCTGCTCGTCGTCGAACCGGCCGATCGCCGACGCGTGACCCGCGCCCTCGATCTCGCCGGTCTCGATCTCCAGGTTGGGCACGGAGTCGGCCCAGGCACCGTCGGTGAGGATGAGGTTGCGGTTCTCCTCGTACGTCTCGATGCCCTCGGCCTCCTTGCGGATCAGCACGTTGCCGATCCAGACCGCGTGGGCCTTCTCGCCCTGCAGCGCGCCCTTGTAGACCACGTGGGACTTGGTCTTCGGGGCGGTGTGGTCGACGAAGAGACGGTGCTCGATGTGCTGGCCGGCATCGGCGAAGTAGAGGCCGAGCGACTCCACGGAGCCGCCGGGGCCGGAGTACTCCGCCGAGAAGTCGTGGCGCACCACGTCGCCGCCGAAGCTCACCGAGACGTGCTTGAGGTTGGCGTCGCGGCCGACCTTGGCGTGCTGGGTGGAGAGGTGGACGGCGTCGTCGGCCCAGTCCTGGACGGAGACGACGGTGAGGTCGGCGCCGTCCTCGACGACGATCTCGATGTTGTCGGCCACGACGGCAGAGCCCTCGAAGACCAGCACGACGGTCGCCTTGGCGAACTTCTCCGCCACGATCACCGCGTGACCGGCGCCGGCGGTCTCCGAGCCGGTGCCGTGGTGGCGGATCACGGTCGCGCCCTCGACGACGGTGTCGGTCGGGATCCGCACGACGGTCGCGCCGGTGCTGGCCGCCCAGGCCCGCGCCGAGACGCGGTCGGTCGGGACCAGACCCGAGCTGCCGCGTACGGCATCATCGGCCGCCACGGTCTCGACGGTCACGCCGGAAGCCGCCTCGACCTCCACCTTGGTCGCACCGTCGGCGAACGGGGCGTCGTTGTGGATGCCCTTGAGGCGCTTGAGCGGGGTGAACCGCCAGATCTCCTCGCGACCCTTCGGCACCTCGTGCGCCTCGACGTCGAAAGAGCCTTCCGGGTGGAGGTGGGACTCGACCTTGTCGAGCTCCAGCGCCTCCTGCACAGCTGCGGTCATCAGCCGACCGCTCCTTCCATCTGCAGTTCGATCAGGCGGTTCAGCTCGAGGGCGTACTCCATCGGGAGCTCCTTCGCGATCGGCTCGACGAAGCCGCGCACGATCATCGCCATCGCCTCGTCCTCGGCCATGCCGCGGGACATCAGGTAGAACAGCTGGTCGTCGGAGACCTTCGAGACCGAGGCCTCGTGACCCATCGAGACGTCGTCCTCGCGGATGTCGACGTAGGGGTAGGTGTCCGAACGGGAGATCTGGTCGACCAGAAGCGCGTCGCAGAGCACGTTGGACTTCGAGCCGTGCGCGCCCTCGTTGATCTGGATCAGGCCGCGGTAGGACGTACGGCCACCGCCACGCGCAACGCTCTTCGACAGGATGGACGAGGAGGTGTTCGGGGCGGCGTGCACCATCTTGGCGCCCGCGTCCTGGTGCTGGCCCTCGCCGGCGAAGGCGATGGAGAGCGTCTCGCCCTTGGCGTGCTCACCCATCAGGTAGACCGCCGGGTACTTCATGGTCACCTTGGAGCCGATGTTGCCGTCGACCCACTCCATGGTCGCGCCCTCGTGGCAGACGGCGCGCTTGGTGACCAGGTTGTAGACGTTGTTCGACCAGTTCTGGATGGTCGTGTAGCGGCAGCGGCCGCCCTTCTTGACGATGATCTCCACCACGGCGCTGTGCAGCGAGTCCGAGGAGTAGATCGGGGCGGTGCAGCCCTCGACGTAGTGGACGTAGGCGTCCTCGTCGACGATGATCAGCGTCCGCTCGAACTGGCCCATGTTCTCCGTGTTGATACGGAAGTAGGCCTGCAGCGGGATCTCGACGTGCACGCCCTTCGGCACGTAGATGAACGATCCGCCGGACCACACGGAGGTGTTCAGCGAGGCGAACTTGTTGTCGCCGACCGGGATGACGGTGCCGAAGTACTCCCTGAAGAGCTCCTCGTGCTCCTTCAGCGCGGTGTCGGTGTCGACGAAGATGACGCCCTGCTCCTCCAGGTCCTCGCGGATCTGGTGGTAGACGACCTCGGACTCGTACTGGGCGGCGACGCCGGCGACCAGGCGCTGCTTCTCCGCCTCCGGGATGCCGAGCTTGTCGTACGTGTTCTTGATGTCCTCCGGCAGGTCCTCCCAGGACTCGGCCTGCTTCTCGGTGGACCGCACGAAGTACTTGATGTTGTCGAAGTCGATGCCCGACAGGTCGGAGCCCCAGGTCGGCATGGGCTTCTTGTCGAAGAGGCGCAGACCCTTCAGCCGCAGCTTCAGCATCCACTCCGGCTCGTTCTTCTTCGCGGAGATGTCGCGAACGACGGCCTCGGAGAGACCGCGCTGGGCGGTGGCGCCGGCCGCGTCCGAGTCGGCCCAGCCGTACTCGTACCGACCCAGGCCCTCGAGCTCGGGGTGGCTGATCTCGGTGGTCATGCGGGGTTCCTCCCGGCCGTGCGTGCAGATGCTGATGAAGAGGTGGTCTGTGGGGCGCTGTGCGGGATGAACGTGGTGCAGACGCCGTCACCATGCGCGATGGTGGCCAGACGCTGGACGTGCGTTCCCAAGAGGCGGGAGAAGATCTCCGTCTCCGCCTCGCACAGCTGGGGGTACTGCTCGGCGACGTGGGCTACCGGGCAGTGGTGCTGGCAGAGCTGCTCGCCGACCGGCGCGTGACGCGCAGTAGCAGCGTACCCGTCCGCGGTGAGCGCCTTGGCAAGGGCCTCGGTGCGCTCCGCGGGCTCCGCCGACTCGACGGCCTCGCGGTACGCCTCGGCCTGGGCCTCGATCCGGTCGCGGGCGAAGGCTGCGACGGCAGCCTCTCCGCCGGCGTTCTGCTCGATCCAGCGCAGCGCGTCGACGGCCAGCGTGTCGTAGGACTGGTCGAAGGCGTCCCGCCCGCAGTCGGTCAGTGCGAAGACCTTGGCGGGGCGGCCCCGGGTACGGGCGCCGTAGACGCGCTTCTCTCGTGCCTCGACCACGTTGTCCGCGACGAGGGAGTCCAGATGGCGGCGGACGGCCGCCTGGGTGAGGCGGAGCCGCTCCGCGAGGTCGGCGACGGTGGAGGGGCCGTGATCCAGGATGGACCGCGCGACTCGGTTGCGCGTGGATCGCTCACCGGTCGCGAGTTCCTCCGGAGCCTCGCCGACGTTTTTCACAACGCCATTGTTGCGTAATTATCCGAAGCCTGACAAGCGGCGTCCGGATGGGGGCACGGTGCCGTGCATCACTCAGGTAAGGCTTACCTGACCTGCGAAAACGATCTCCGGGACGGCCGACGGCCGCACCCGGGAGGGTGCGGCCGCGGTCGTCCCGGGCGAGGCGTCAGCCGGTCAGATCGGGGCGCTCCGTCACCCGCACCGAGCTGACCAGCGGCTTTCCGGCATTCGCGACGAACCGGAGATTGAGCTGTCCGTCCGTGACCTTCACCGTGAAGGTCCGGTCGTGCGCGGTGCGCACCCCCGCCTCCAGGGCGAGGTCCAGATTGGGCACGAACTGCGTGCCCTCCGCCATCACGTCGAAGACCCGGTCGGTCGGGCCCTTGGCGGCGAGCTCGGCGAAGCCCAGCTCGATCTGGTACGTGCCGGAGGGCAGGCCGTCGAAGCGGTACTCGTACATGCCCTGGCGGGCGGTCCGGTACAGCGTCGGGTCGGCGGCCCCGGCGATCTCACGGGTAGTGGACGGCGCGGTGGTGGCGCCCAGGTAGCCGTACGAGCCCGCGGCGTGCTTGCGGTCCGGCCCCCAGGCGTCGCCTAGCGCGTCCACGGACTCCTTGGCGGCGCCGGCGTCGATCGCGGTCCGGTAGGCCGGGACGACGAGCTTCACCGGGATGTCGATCACGGGCCTGCGCCCGCTGTCCGACTTCACCTGGAGGGCGCCGGTGAGCACGGTGCCCGGGGCCACGCCCGTCGTGTCGAAGGACAGGGTCACCTTCGCCCGGTCGTACGGGGACTCACCGGCGGGCTCCAGGCCGCCGGAGGCCGGGGAGGCCGTGATCCAGCTCTTCCCGTCCTTCTCCGCCACCGTGTACGCGGTGGCGACGCTGCCCGTGTTGGCCAGGTTCAGCGTCCGGGTGCGGCTGCCGCCCGCCGGGGCGATGACCGTGAGGGACTCCTGGTCGGCGGTGACCCGGCCGGTGCCGAGCGAGCCGTTCACGACGTAGATCTGGCCGTTCTGGGCCGTGATCATGCCGCGGTCGTTCCCGTAGTGCGGGGCGCTGAAGTCGACGTCGTAGTCGCGCCACTCGGCCGGCGCCTGGAGCAGATAGGTCCCGTCCGCGGCGGTGGACTCGGCCGGGCCCAGGCCGCCGCTGGTGGCGCTGACCTGGACGTTCCCGATCGGCTGCTCGTCGTTGGCGTCGGTCACCCGGCCGGTGACGACGGCGGTCTTCGTCTGCCGCAGGGAGATCACGGTCCCGTCGGCGAGCGTGCCCTCGTTGAAGGAGTACAGCAGCGCGTCCGTGCCGGTGTGGCTCTCCGCGCCGATCGTCGCGGACGAGCCGTTCTCCAGGCCCGTGCCGGAGACGTCCTTGTAGTGCAGGGACGCGGAGCCGTCCTCGCTCAGCACGGCGGCGAAGGAGATCCGCTCGCCGGTCGTCGAGCCGGCGATGAGCGCGTTGCGCCACTCGACGACGATCTTCCGGTGCGGGGCGATGCCGGTGGCGGCCCAGTACACGCCCGCCTCGGCGTCCACCGTCAGGTTGTCCCAGAACGGGTAGAGCGCTCCGTTCGGGGTGGACGCGGTCGGCAGGGTGGTGTTCGTGCTGGAGGTGGAGGAGGCGCCGAAGGAGAGCACGCCGTCCACCGAGGCCGTGGCCTGGCGGTAGGTCTTCCCGTAGAAGGGCACCGCGAACGGCAGCGCGAAGGTCGCCGTGCCGAAGGTGGTGCTGGAGTACGTCAGCTTCGTGGCGCCGGTCGGGAAATCTGCGCTGCCGGAGACCGCGCAGGCCGTGCCGAAGGTGTCGGTACGGGACGGGAGCGCGACGTCCCTGGCGGTGGCCCCGGCGACCTCGACCTGGACGGTGATCGCCGAGGCGCAGCGGTGCGCCGGGGCGACGTTGAGCTGGTACGTGCCGAGCGGCAGGCGCAGCGTGTAACGGCCGTCCGAGCCGGTCTTCCCGGTCACGGGCGTGCCCTGGGCGGTGAGCACCGCGCCGGCCTCCGGCCCGCCGGCGCCGGTCACCACGCCGGTGACATCGGCGGACGCGGCCTCGTCGAGGGCGAAGTCCTTGATCGCGGAGCCGTTCTCGGTGACGGTCACCGTCCCGGTGGCCGTGACATAGCCGAACTTGCTCACGCCGATCGTGTAGTCGCCGGCCATCAGCTTGGGCAGGGCGTAGCCGCCGTCCGCGCCGCTGGCAGCGGTGGCCTTCATCGGGCCGTCGAAGCGCAGGGTGGCGTCGGCGACCGGGGCGCCGGCGGCGGTGACCTTGCCGGCGACCGCGCCGAGCGGGCCGCGCGGGGCAGCCGAGACCGCCGCGAAGGCGTCGAGCCTGCCCTCGCCGAAGACGTTGTTGTCGGCCGCGGAGCCGCCGCACGTGGTGGCGTCGACGTCCAGGGCGGTGGAGTCGAGCAGCTTCTCGGTCTGTGTCACATCGCCCCGGATCGCCGGCGAGGCGGACCACATCAGGGCGACGGTGGCGGCGGTGTGCGGGGAGGCCATCGAGGTGCCGGAGATCGCGTTGTAGCCGCCGTTGTTCCAGGACGCGCGGACGTTGACACCGGGCGCGGCCAGGTTCGGCTTGATCCCGCCGGCCTCGCCGGAGCCGCGCGAGGAGAACGAGGCGATGGCGTTGTTGATGTCGAATGCGCCCGTGGCGTAGCTGTTCGCATACGCGCCCGGGGAACCCGCGGTGTTGCAGCCGGGGCCGCTGTTGCCGTTGGAGAACGCGGGGAAGATCCCGGCGTCCCGCCAGGCCTGGACCGTGGCCTTGTACCAGGTGTCCAGGACGCCGCTGCCCCAGGAGTTGTTCACCACGTCGGGGGCGAGCTCGGGACGCGGGTTCTGCCCGTTCGCGTCGGTGGGGGCGACCATCCACTCGCCGGAGCGCAGCAGCGAGTCGCGGGAGCAGGAGCTGGACTCGCAGCCCTTGGCGGCGATCCAGCGCGCGCCGGGCGCGACGCCGATGCGGTTCCCCGCGCCGTCGTCGCCGACCATCGTGCCCATGGTGTGCGTGCCGTGGCCGTTGTTGTCGCAGGGCGCGGTCGTGGAGCAGACCTTGGCCGGGTCGAACCAGTTGTACGCGTGGTCGTACGTGCCGTCCGCCCTCAGGCCCCGGTAGGCGGCCTTGATCGCCGGGTGGTCGTACTGCACGCCCGAGTCGATGGTGGCGACGGTGACGCCCTCGCCGCGCACGCCCAGGTCGGACCAGACCCGCGGGGCCCCGATCCGGTCGACGTTCCACTCGACGGCGTCGGTGCGCGGCTCGGCCTGGCCGGGCAGCGGATCGGGCAGGTCGACGGGGTCGTCGGCCTCGATCCCGGCGACCTCGGGGCGGGCGGCGATCTTCTCGGCGAGCGCCTTGTCGCCGGTGACCTTGAGGGTGTTGGCGATCCAGAAGGACTCGTACGAGCCCCCCGCCTGCTTCACCAGCGCCCGTACGCCCGCCTGGCTCTTCTCCGCGTGCGCGGTCTTGGCGGCGCGCAGGGCGCGGGCCTTCGCGGCCTTGCCGGGGGCGCGGCGGGCGGTGGCGGTGTCGGCCTCCTCGGCGAGGGTGACCCAGAAGGTCGCCTTCTCGTCGCCGGTCAGCTCGCGCACGAGCGAGGCGTCGGTCTTCTGCCGGTAGGCGGAGGGCTGCCGCGCGTCCGGGTCCTGGGCCTGAGCGGGGGTGGCGCTCAGGGCGAGGGGAAGGGCGACGAGGGCGGCGGTCAGTGCGGCGAACGATCTTGTGCGTATCGGTCTGGGCAGGGCTCTGCGGCGTAAGGCCACGGACACTCCTTCACGAGTGGTGCGCCGATCGGTACGTACCGTCCGTCGATCGTGAAGGAATTGGCAGGTGCATGTGAAGGAACTCATCGACAAGTTCCGGCCATTCCTGCCCCGTAGGCCCCAGGGTTCTCCCCGGCGGCCAGGCTTCCGCGGCGGCTCTCTAGACTTCCCCGCATGAAGAACGAGTCCGTCGTACAGGTCCGCGGCCTGGTGAAGCGGTACGGGACCAAGACCGCAGTCGACGGCCTCGACCTCGACGTGCGGGCCGGCACGGTCACCGCCGTCCTCGGCCCCAACGGCGCCGGCAAGACCACCACGATCGAGACCTGCGAGGGCTACCGCAGGCCCGACGCGGGCGACGTCCGCGTCCTCGGCCTCGACCCGGTGGCCCAGAACGAGGCGCTGCGGCCCCGGATCGGGGTGATGCTCCAGTCCGGCGGCGTCTACTCCGGCGCCCGCGCCGACGAGATGCTCCGCCACACGGCGAAACTGCACGCCCACCCGCTCGACGTGGACGCCCTGATCGAGCGCCTCGGGCTCGGCTCCTGCGGTCGCACGACCTACCGGCGGCTCTCCGGCGGCCAGCAACAGCGGCTCGCGCTCGCGATGGCCGTCGTCGGCCGCCCCGAGCTGGTCTTCCTGGACGAGCCGACCGCCGGCCTCGACCCGCAGGCCCGCCGCGCTGCCTGGGACCTGGTCCGCGAGCTGCGCGCGGACGGCGTGACCGTCGTGCTCACCACCCACTTCATGGACGAGGCCGAGGAGCTCGCCGACGACGTCGCGATCATCGACGCCGGCCGGGTCGCCGCCCAAGGCAGCCCCGAGCAACTGTGCCGCGGCGGCGCCGAGAACACCCTGCGCTTCACCGGCCGCCCCGGCCTCGACCTCGGCTCCCTCCTCAAGGCGCTCCCGGACGGCTCCCAGGCCGCCGAGCCGACCCCCGGCGCGTACCGGATCACCGGCACCGTCGACCCCCAGCTGCTGGCCACCGTCGCCAGCTGGTGCGCCCAGCACGGCGTCATGGCGGACGGCATCTCGGTCGAGCGGCACACTCTCGAAGACGTCTTCCTCGAACTCACGGGCAAGGAGCTGCGCGGATGACCGCCGGTACGACCTCGGGCACGGGCGCTGGCACGGGCACGTACGCGCCGAAGCCCGGCGCGGCCCCCGTCGGGCGCATGATCGCCGCGCAGGCGGCGCTGGAGACCAAGATGCTCCTGCGCAACGGCGAGCAGCTGCTCCTGACGGTGATCATCCCCTCGCTGCTCCTGGTGCTCTTCTCCACCGTCGACATCGTCGACACCGGCGCGGGCAAGGCCGTGGACTTCCTGGCCCCGGGCGTCCTCGCCCTCGCCGTGATGTCCACCGCCTTCACCGGCCAGGCCATCGCGACCGGCTTCGAGCGCCGCTACGGCGTCCTCAAGCGGCTCGCCGCCTCCCCGCTCCCCCGCTGGGCGCTGATGACCGCCAAGACGCTCTCCGTCCTGGTCACCGAGATCCTCCAGGTCGCCCTGCTCACGGTCATCGCCCTGGCGCTCGGCTGGTCCCCGCAGGGCGACCCGCTCTCCGTCGCGCTGCTGCTGGTCCTCGGCACCGCCGCGTTCTCCGGCCTCGGGCTGCTGATGGCCGGAACGCTGCGCGCCGAGGCCACCCTGGCCGCCGCGAACCTGGTCTTCCTGCTGCTCCTGGTCGGCGGCGGCGTGATCGTGCCGCTGGACCGGTTCCCCGAGGCCGCCCGCGCGGTCCTGGAGCTGCTGCCGATCTCGGCGCTCTCGGACGGCCTGCGCGACGTGCTCCAGGGCGGCGCGGCCATGCCGTGGGGCGCGGCGGGGATCCTGGCGGCCTGGGCCGTCCTCGGCCTCGGCGCGGCGGCGAAGTTCTTCCGCTGGGAGTGACGCGGAGCTTCCAGGGTGTGACGTTCCGGGACAACCCGCCGCGTAACCCACCCCTAGTGAAAGCGTGCACAAGCCCCGTCCTACGATAGGGCCCGTGCAGACCCCCCTCGCCTACATCGCCCAGCGCTGGACGCCGTCCCCCCGGACGCTCCGGCGCGCCGTGCTCTCCGCCGTCGTGATGAGCGTGGTCATCATCGTCACGGGCGGCGCGGTCCGCCTGACCGGCTCCGGTCTCGGCTGCGACACCTGGCCCAAGTGCACGGACGACAGCCTCATCGTGACGCCCGAGCAGGGCTACCGCGGCGCGATCGAGTTCGGCAACCGGATGCTGACGTACGTCCTGTCGGCCGCGGTCGGCTGGGCGATCATCGCCGCGCGCGCCACCAAGCCGTGGCGGCGCGGGCTGACCCGGCTGGGCTGGCTGCAGTTCTGGCTGGTGATGAGCAACGCCGTGATCGGCGGCATCACCGTGTGGGCGGGGCTCAACCCGTGGACCGTGGCCGGCCACTTCCTGGCCGCCAACGCGCTTCTGACGGTCGCCGTGATCACCTGGCAGCGCACCCGCGAGGGCGACACCACGCCCCGGCCGCGCGTCCCGAAGCCGGTCCGCAAGCTGGGTTGGGCGATCACGATCGTCTCGGCGCTGCTGATCGTGCTCGGCACGACGGTGACCGGCTCGGGCAAGCACGCCGGCGACAACAGCGCCGTACCGCGCATGCCGTGGGACTGGACCGACGCCGCCCACCTGCACGCGATCGCCGCCTGGGTGGTCTGCGCCCTCGCCGTCGCGATGTGGCTGGTCCTGCGCGTGGTGGACGCCCCGGACGACACCCGCGCCCGCGCCCGGGACCTGCTCCTGGTGCTGCTCGCGCAGGGCGGGATCGGCTATGTCCAGTACTTCACCGGGGTCCCGGAGATCCTCGTGGGCCTGCACATGCTGGGCTCCGCGCTGATGTGGATCGCCGTGCTGCGCCTCGCGCTGAGCCTGCGCGAGCGTGCGGTGACCGCCCCGGAGATCCCGGCGCAGACGGACCCGGCGCTCACGGCCGCGTGAGCCGGGCCGCTCACTCCAGCCCGTAGATCCTCCGCGCCGTCCCCGAGGCGATCATCGCGGCGACGCGCTGGGCGTCCCGGAGCGACCACGCCCCGTCCCCGACCCAGTCGCCGAGCACCCGCCCGAGCGCGCTGCGGAACGCGGACGCGGCCACCACGTGCAGCTCCGGCAGCCCGTGCGCGCCGCTGGAGAACAGCAGCTTGCCGAACGGCGCCAGCTCCAGGGTCTCCGCCAGGACGGCCGCGGCCCGCGCGCCGGTCTGCGCGAGCACCGGGCCCAGATCGGCGTACACGTGCGGGAACACGCTCGTCAGATGCGCCGCCTGCCGGTGGTACGGGTAGCCGTGCAGCAGCACCAGGTCCGTGCCGAGCCCCGTGGTCGCCGCCGCGAAGTCGGCGAGCCGCATCGGGTCCTCGACGCCCACCTGGAGCTGGAGCGGCCGCCCCGAGGCGACGGCGATCCACAGCAGGTGGCGCAGCAGGACGGGGTCGGTGAGCCGGTCGCCGACCCGGCGGCGGGCCAGCCA
>NZ_DATCVQ010000052.1:0-6880 GCF_036566765.1 Streptomyces sp. | reverse complement strand
CCCTCGCCTGGGCGGCCCTGGGGCACGGGCCCGCGGCCGGGCCGCGCACCGCCCCGTACGACCTCGTCGTCTCCGCCGGGATCGCCGGCGGGTTCCAGCCGCACGCGCCGCTCGGCGCGATCGTCGTCTCGGACACGATCGTCGCCGCCGACCTGGGCGCGCAGACCCCGACCGGCTACCTCCCCGTCGAGGAGCTCGGCTTCGGACGCTCCGTCCACCGGGTCCCCGAGGCACTGCCCGGGCGGATCGCGCGGGCGCTCGAAGGCGGCAAGCAACGCTGCCTCGTCGGGCCCGTCCTGACCGTCTCCACCGTCACCGGCGCCGCCGAGCGCGCCGCCGAGCTGGCGCGACGTCACCCGGGGGCCGCCGCCGAGGCGATGGAGGGCTTCGGGGTCGCCGAGTCCGCCGCCGCCTACGGCGTGCCCGCCGTCGAGATCCGCGCGGTCTCGAACCCCGTCGGCCCGCGCGACCGCGCCAACTGGCGCATCGGGCAGGCCATGGACTCGCTGCGGTACGCCTTCCAGCTGCTCAGCGGCACCGTTTTCGTCGAGCCGATGGAGGCGACGTGAAGCTGAGGATCGCGTACTCGCCCTGCCCGAACGACACCTTCGTCTTCGACGCCTGGGCGCACGGCCGGGTCCCCGGCGCGCCGCGGCTCGACGTCACCTTCGCCGACATCGACGTCACCAACGGCTGGGCGGAGCGCGGCGACACGGCGCACGACGTCCTGAAGGTCTCGTACGCGGTGCTGCCCTGGGTCCTCGACGAGTACGCGCTGCTGCCCTGCGGCGGCGCGGTGGGCCGCGGCTGCGGCCCGCTGGTCCTCACCACCGAACCTGGCGTGGACCTGACCGGGAAGACGATCGCGGTGCCGAGCGAGCGCTCGACGGCGTACCTGCTGTTCCGGCTCTGGGCGGCGGACGTGGTCCCCGGCGGCGTCGGGAACGTCGTCGTGATGCCGTTCCACGAGATCATGCCCGCCGTGCGGGACGGCCTCGTGGACGCCGGACTGGTCATCCACGAGGCCCGGTTCACCTACCAGGACTACGGGCTTCACAGCCTCGCCGACATGGGCGAGCACTGGGAGAACACGACGGGACTCCCGATCCCGCTGGGCGCGATCATCGCGAAGCGCTCGCTGGGCGAGGAGACGCTGCGGCTGCTCGCCGAGTCGGCGCGCACCTCGGTCCGGATGGCCTGGGACGACCCGGAGGCCTCCCGGCCGTACGTGGTCGAGCACGCGCAGGAGATGGACCCGAAGGTGGCCGACCAGCACATCGGGCTGTACGTCAACGAGTTCACGGCCGACCTCGGCGAGAACGGCTACGCGGCCGTGCGCGGCCTGCTGACCCGCGCCGCGGCCGAGGGACTGGTACCGCCCCTCGGCCCGGACGCGCTGCGTTTTCCGTAGGTTTCTCGTCGAGCGGGGTCAGACGTCCAACTGGTCGGCGACCGCGCGGAGCAGGCCCGCGACCTTCGCGCCCTGCGTCTTCTCGGGGTAGCGGCCGCGCTCCAGCATCGGCGTGATGTTCTCCAGGAGCGTCGTCAGGTCCTGCACGATCGACGCCAGCTCGTCGGGCTTGCGGCGCTGCGCCGCGGCCACGGACGGCGTCGGGTCGAGGATCACCACGGAGAGCGCCTGGTCGCCGCGCTGTCCCGCGACGACTCCGAACTCCACGCGCTGCCCCGGCTTGAGGGCGTCGACTCCGGCAGGGAGCACCGACGAGTGGACGAAGACGTCGCCGCCGTCGTCGCGGGAGAGAAAGCCGAAGCCCTTCTCGCTGTTGAACCATTTGACCTTGCCGGTAGGCACGTCTGTCCTCGTCCTCGTACTCGTCGGGTGCGCCGGAATACGGCTCTTGATGGGCACTGCTCTTGGCCCCCAGTGCACCAAGGCTAATGGTCTAGGGGCTGGTGACAAGACGTCGCCGGTTTGTTCCTTCGGCCTGGGAACTACCCTGGCCGAATGCGTAGTGAAACCCCCGCGAAGCCTTCGAACACCGCCGCTCCGGGTGACGGTCTGGTCCGCGCCGGTGCGATTGTCTTCATCGTCGGCGCAGTGGCCACTCTGGTCACGGTGGCCCCGCTGTTCCTGGGCACGGAGCCGTTCCCGACGATCGCGTACGCCGTGTCCATGCTGATGGGCGTCGGCTTCCTGGTCGCCGGGGCCGGTGTGCTGCGCTCGATCGCGGTGCAGCGCCGCCAGGCGCGCGCGGCCGCCGCGGGCCGCTAGCCGGCCCGGTAGGCGTCCCACCAGGCACGGAAGTACGTCAGGTCCGGCAGCACGACGTCCGCGCCGGCCGCCCGCAGCTCGGCCTCGTCGCAGGGGCCGGTGGGCACGGCGACGCTCGTCGCGCCCGCCGTCCTGGCCCCGCGCACGTCCCCGGTGTGGTCGCCGACGTACACGCCCGCGCCGTGCTCGCGCAGCGCCTCCGCCTTGCCCTCCGCCCACAGCCCGCCGACCACGGCGTCGGGGTCGATCCCGAGGTGCACGAGGTGCAGCTTCGCGTGCGCCTCGTTCTTCGCGGTGACGACGATCGCCCGGCCGCCCGCCTCGCGAACGGCTTGAATCGCATCCCGCGCGCCGGGCAACGGGAGCGAGGGCTCGATCGCGTACGAGGGGTAGAGCGCGCGGTACTGCGCGACCCGCTCGTCGATCTCCTCCGCCGGGAACCAGTGCGCGATCTCCTGGTGCAGCGGCGGCCCGAGCCGGCTGACCGCGAGGTCCGCGTCGATCGCGACCCCGGTCTCGGCGGCGAACGCCTCGTACGCGGCCTTGATGCCCGGCCGGGAGTCGATCAGCGTCATGTCGAGGTCGAAACCGACGGTCGGTGCAGTCATCGTCATGGGGGACATTGTGCCCGGGCGTTCGAAAACGGGGCGGTGACGGCCGCTGCTCAGGCCGCTGTCGACAGGCCCTAGACGCGGCGGGAGCGCCACGTCAGGTAGAGGGCTGAGGCCACGGCCGCCGCTCGGATCACCCAGGGCCACGTCGTGGAGAGGGCCTCGGAGATCGCGTCCGCGCCCGGGGGTATGGGGGCGCCCCAGCGGCCTTCCAGGCGGCCCCAGATCCAGATCGCGCCCGCTGCCGCGGCCAGACCCGGGAGGCCCATCACCGCGAGTTTGGACTCGAAGGGGGTCAGGCGGCGGGAGGCGTAGGCCAGGAGCCAGCCGCCTGCCAGGGCCAGGAGTGAGCCGAGCAGTGCGCCGACCACCAGGAGCAGGGCTGCCAGGAGGAGGAAGGGGTTGGGGAGGGAGAGCCTCAGGCGGCGGAGCTTGGTCTGCGGAGAGTCCTCCTCCGCGTACTCCTCGGCCGCCTCGGCCGCCTCGGCCGCCTCGTCCTCGTCCCGCTCGTCCTCCTCCGCCGGCGGGCGCAGTATCTCCGCCAGTTCCACCCCGCCCACGAAGCCCGCCGGGGCCTCCAGGCCGGGCTCCTCGGCCCACCAGTCCCCTGTCCCCGCGTCCGCAGTCCCCGCGTCCGCCGTCACCGGGTCCGTCACCGGCTCCTTCCTCGGGGACGGGATGCCCGCGCGGTCCACGACCTCGTCCGGGGCTCCGATGCGGCGCAGGATGCGTCGTACCGCCGCCGGGCTGTCCTCGCCGCCGATCGCCTTCGACCGCTGCCGGCCGATCTCCTCCCGCAGCTCCGACACGAGGTTCATCCGCGCCCCGGACGGCAGCTGCCGCTGTTGCGCCAAGTCCCCCACCCGGCTCAGGTAGTCGAAGACCAACTGGTCGCTCTCGATGCCCACAGTGCCCCTCCACAACCGGTCCGTCCCGACGGTAGCGCCTGCGCAGGGGCTAACGTGGGGCGGATGGGGACCGGCGAGCGCAATCGGGAGGCGCACGTGCCCGAACGGAATGGCGGTACGGACGGGAGTGGCGCGACACGCGCCGCCACCGCCCCGCGCACCCTCGCGGAGGCGCTCCGCGCCCGCGGCGACGAGGGGCTGGCCGCACTGCTGCGCGCCCGCCCCGACCTGCTCTCGCCGGTGCCGAACGACCTCACCCAGCTCGCCACCCGCGCCGGCACCCGCGCCTCCGTCGTCCGCGCCCTCGAACGCCTCGACCGGTTCGCCCTGCAGACCGCCGAGGCCCTCGCCGTAGCCCCGGACCCCGCCCCGTACCCCGTCCTCCTCGCGCTGCTCACCGGGGACGACGGCGACGGGGCCGTCGAGGCCGCGCTGCCGCACGCTGTCGAGCTGCTGCGCGAGCAGGCCCTGCTGTGGGGCGACGACGACCGGCTCCGGCTCGTCCGGACCGCCCGCGAGCTCCTGGCGCCCTCCCCGCAGCACCCGTCCCCCACCGGCCTCGGCCCCTCCGTCGCCGAGGCCACCGCCGGCATGTCCCCGGGCCGGCTCCAGGAGATCATCGCGGCGGCCGGGCTGCCCCCGACCCACGACCCGGTGTCCGCGGTCGCCTCGTTGACGGAGCTCTTCACCGACCGCGCGCGCATGGGCGCGCTGCTCGACACCGCCGCACCGGACGCCCTCGCCGTCCTCGACCGGCTGGTCTGGGGGCCGCCGTACGGGGAGGTCACCGCCGACCCCGCACCGCCGGTCCGCTGGCTGCGCGACCGCGGCCTGCTGCTGCCCGCCTCGCTGCGCACCCTCGTGCTGCCCCGTGAGGCCGCGCTCCATCTGCGTGGCGGGCGCGCCCATCGCAGCGTCGAGGCCGTCCCGCCCCGCGTCGAAGTCCTGCGCGAATACCGTCCACAGGTTGTGGACAGCGCCGCGGCCGGCCAGGCTCACACCGCGCTGGCCACCGTCGAGGAGCTTCTGCGGGAGTGGAACGAGGGCGGCCCCGCCGTGCTCCGCTCCGGCGGCCTGTCCGTACGCGACCTCAAGCGGACCGCGGCTTCCCTCGATGTCAGCGAACAACTCGCCTCGTTCTGGCTGGAGTTGTGCCTCGGGGCGGGGCTGCTCGCCTCGGACGGCGAGGCGGACGAGCGGTACGCTCCGACGCCCGCGTACGACGACTGGCTCGACCTGCCGCCCGCCGAGCGCTGGGCCCGCCTCGCCACCGCCTGGCTGGCCGGCACCCGCACGGCCGGTCTGGTCGGCGGCATGGACTCCAAGGGGCGCACGCTGTCGGCGCTCGGCCCCGACCTCGACCGCTCCCCGGCCCCCGAGGTCCGCCGCCGCGTCCTGACTCTCCAGGCCACCCTCCCCCCGGGCGCGGCCGCCGACCCGGAGACCGTCCTCGCCCGCCTGAGCTGGGAACGCCCGCTGCGGGGGACGGCAGCGGGCGGGGGTACGCGTACGGGGACGGCCGCCCCGACGGGTACGGGCACGGGCACGGCGACCACAAGCACCACTGCCGGACCCCCCGCCCGCTCCGCCGTCGCTTCCCCCTCCCCCACCGACCTCCGCTCCCGGCTCGCCGTCTGGACGCTGAACGAGGCCGAGTTGCTCGGGCTCACCGGGCGGGGCGCGCTCTCCGGGCCCGCGCGGGCGCTGCTCAACCTGCCGCTCGCCGAGGCCGCGCCCGACCGCCCCGTCGGCGAGGTCGGCGGCGGGGTCGAGCCGTCGCTCGCCGCCTCCCGCGCCGCCACGCTGCTCGCGCCGCTGCTGCCCGAGGCGGTCGACCACGTCCTCCTCCAGGCGGACCTGACCGCCGTCGCGCCCGGGCCGCTGCGGCGGCCGCTCGCCGAGACCCTGTCCGTCCTCGCGGACGTCGAGTCGAAGGGCGGCGCGACGGTATACCGGTTCACGCCCGGGTCCGTACGGCGCGCCCTCGACGCCGGCCGGTCCGCGTCCGACCTGCAGGAGTTCCTGGCCGCGCACTCCCGCACCCCGGTGCCGCAGCCGCTCGCGTACCTGATCGACGACGTGGCCCGGAAGCACGGGCACCTGCGGATCGGCGCGGCGTCCGCGTACGTCCGCTGCGACGACGACGCGCTGCTCGGCGAGATCCTCGCCGACAAGCGGTCCGCGTCCCTCCGGCTGCGAAGACTCGCCCCGACCGTGCTCGCCGCGCAGACCGACCCCGCCTCGCTGCTCGACGGCCTGCGCGCGATGGGGTACGCGCCGGCCGCCGAGTCCGCGGAGGGCGATGTCCTGATCACCCGCGCCGACACGGTCCGCACGCCGCCGCGCAGCGCGCCCGTGCCCGTCCCGGACGGCCCGCCCGCGCCCGACGCCACCCTGCTCGGCGCGGCGGTACGCGCCATCCGCGCCGGGGACCTGGCCTCGACGGCGGTCCGCAAGGAACGCCCCGACGCGCCGCCGCGCTCCCCCGGCGAACTGCCCCGCACGTCCCCCGCCGACACCCTCGCCACCGTGCAGGCCGCGGCCATGACCGGCTCGGCGGTCTGGATCGGCTACGTGAACGCGGACGGGGCCGCCAGCCAGCGCGTGATCGCCCCGGTCCGGGTGGAGGGCGGCTTCGTCACCGGCTACGACCACACGGCGGACGAGGTCCGCACGTACCCGCTGCACCGCATCACGGGTGTGGCGGAACTGGTGGACGACGAGAGCTAGCCGACGCGCGCTAGACGACCGCGAACGTCGTCAGCACCGCCGCGTGGTCCGACGGCCACGCGTTGGCCGCGACGTGCGGCCACAGGTCGGGCGTGCCCGTGACCACGGTCCGCGCGTCGAGCACATGCAGGCCGCGGCCGTTGTGCAGGACGTAGTCGATGCGGTCCTGCGGTTCGGGCCGGCCGCTGCCGGAGCCCTCGTCCGGGTGCATGTCGTGCACCGGGGACCAGGTGTGGCGACCAGCTCGTCGGCGGGCAGCCCGTCGAAGTCGGCCTCGTACGGCCCGTACGGGGTGTAGTGGAGGTGCGCCGTCCACACGTCCACCTCGTGCTCCCCGTCCATCCGGATGCGGACGCCGGCGGCCGAGCCGGTGCTGATCGAGCGGACCGTGTACGCCG
>NZ_DATCVQ010000051.1:0-18874 GCF_036566765.1 Streptomyces sp. | reverse complement strand
CGCCCGTACAGCACCATGTCCCGCCGCTCCCCGCCGACTTCCTGCCAGGACCGCAGCAGCCCCTCGCGCGCGAACCCCGCGCGCTCCGCGGTCCGGCAGGAGGCGGTGTTCCAGGGCTCCACGAAGAGCTGGAGGCGCGGGATCCGCAGCTCCCGCTGTGCCCAGTCCGCGACCGCGATCAGCGCCGTGCCCGCCGCGCCCGCGCCCCGGCAGCGCGGGGAGATCCAGTACCCGAGGGTCCCCCGCCCGTCCGCGAGGTCGCGCAGCCAGAGGCCGACCGTGCCGACGGCGCGCGCGTCGGAGCGGCGCTCGACGACGAAGGGGTAGCCCTGGCCCTGCTCCGCCCGCGTCCACTGCCGGCGGACGAACGCCTCGCCCTCCGCCCGGCTGTACTCCGGCGGGACGGTGGTCGTGAGCGGGATGTACGGGTCGGTCGACGCCTCCCGTACGAGGGGGAGGTCGGCCATCTCCCAGCGCCGCAGCACGAACTCCTCGCCGGCCTGGGAGACCGCCGCGAGCCGCGGCACGACCAGCCCCTGGCCGTTCGAGTCCTCGTCCACCACACCTCCCGTCCGTCCTGCCGCCTCCCACCAGCATCGCGCACCCGCCCGGGAGCGGCACTCCCACCCGTCCCGGGGCCATATGAATGAACGCGTTCAACGCAGAGGCGCTATCGTGCTCCCACGCAGCCGCAAAGGATCAACGCGCGCTGCCTTACTGACCTGTGGGGGGTCCCTTGATGCGCTCAATGCGCACGCCGCCGCATGCCCTCGTGCGTGCCGCGGCCGTTTTCGTTCTGTCGGCGGGGGTCGCTGCTCCCGCCCTCGTCACGGCGCCCGCGGCCTACGCGGAGACCGCGACCGTCACACGCACCGCCACGCTCGACGACGGGCGGCTCGACATCGGGCTGCCGTTCAACGCGCTCTGGGTGAAGGTGAACGTCCTCGCGTCCACCGCCCCGGACGCCGCCGTGCTCGCGTCGACCGACGAGCTGTCGTGGCACGACTACGACTGGGTCACCGACAAGCGCGAGGGCTGGGCCACGGACGCGCCGATCCGGCTGCCCGAGGGCACGGCGTACGGCACGTACCCGGTCTCCGTGGAGTACCGGATGCCCGGCGGCACGGTGCAGCGCTGGACCGGCGGCTCGCTCGGCTACAAGCTGCACACGGGCGTCGCGAAGCTGTCGTTCGACCGCAGGAGCGTCGACTACGACCACCGTGACGTCGTCCTGTCGGGCACCGCCGTCACGTACGACCCGGCCACCGGCGTCCGTACGGCCGCCCGTGCGGGCACCCAGGTGAAGGTCGCCCTGGACACGAGCGGCCAAGGCGTGCCGAACCCGTCGGCCGTCGCCGTCACCGGTGCGGGCGGCGCCTTCTCGCTGCCGTTCACGCTGGGTGGGTCCGTCTATCGGGGCACCGCCTCGGTGGTGGAGCCGGCCGCCGACACCGACCCCGACGACGCCAAGTTCGTACCGAGCCTGCCCGTCGCGCCGACCCAGTACCGGATCACCGCGAGTCTCGACAAGCACCGCGTCTACTACGGCACCGACGTCAACGTCACCGGCCGCGTCGAGCGCCTGACGACGGACGGCTGGAAGCCGTTCGCCGGCGCGCCGGTCGTGTCGACGCCGCAGCAGCCCGACACAAGCGGACACACCGTGGACCGCCTCATGGGCGGGACCGCCGCCGCGGCCGACGGCACGTTCGCGTACCCGGCCAAGGGCACCTTCTCGACCCAGGTGTTCACGCACGTACGGCCGTCGCCGTTCCTCGCCGGCGCCCCGTACGCCCTCGGCGAGATCGCCGTCCCGCAGAAGTTCACCTTCACCAACCTCGCCATCACGCTCGACCCGTACGGCACTGTCCGCGCCACCGGCCGGATGACCGCCAACTGGTGCGGGGACGATCCGCTCGTCCTCCAGTACTCCCTTGACGGGCGGACCTGGAAGAGCCTCAAGTGGGGCAAGTCCGAGGGCGGCGCCGCCGGCTACTGCCCCTTCGACATCACCTCACCCGGCTATGTCCGCGCGTACTACCGCGTCGTCCACGCCGAGACCGACCAGTTCGTGACGGTCAACTCGACGCCGGTCTTCCTGACGCGCGTCCCGACCCGGTTCTCCGGGTTCCGGATCAGCCCCACCCGGCCGAACGTGAACGGCTCCATGACCGTCTCCGGCGCCGTGCAGAAGTACGTCGGCGGGGTCTGGAAGCCGGCGGCGGGCCAGTACGTGACGCTGTACTTCAAGCCGCGCGGCGAGAGCCAGTGGTACTGGGTGAAGCGGAACGTGAAGACCGCCGCCAACGGCGGGTTCAGCTTCACGGCCACCAACTACGGCGACGGGCACTGGGGGATGGCGACCCAGCCGCTCACCGGCTACTTCTACAGCGAGACGAATGCGGTGTACATCGATGCGCGCTGACCTCAGAGCCTCGCTGACCGCGGCCGCCACCGTGCTGGCCCTGACCGCCACCGCGGCGCCCGCCCTCGCGGAGGACCCGACGGTCGGCATCGGCCGGGCCGTCACCGGCCAGTACGACCGCGGCACGTTCCAGGTCACCGCCTGGACCGACGCGCCCGACAGCACGATCACCGCCGTTTCGGCCGTCATCCGCAAGGGCGACAAGACCATCGTCGAACTCCCTTCCCTGACCGAGCGGTCCTGGGCCAAGGGCGTCTTCGACCTGCCGCAGGACGCGCGGCTCAAGCTCACCGAGGACGGCGGACCGGTGCCCGAGCTCGGCCGGTACGCGATCGACGTCACCGCGACCGACAGCAAGGGCAACACGCTCACCCGAAAGGACGCGGGAGTCCTCGACTTCACCCTGAAGCCGGTCCTCTCCCTCGACCTCGGCGTCCCGTCGTGGAACGACCGGAACGTGCGCCCGACGGGCACCCTGAAGGGCGTTCAGCCCGGCTCCGGCGACGAGGTCGTCATCCCCGGCCGCTCGATCGACATCCAGCGGACCACCCCGACGGAGAGCCCGGTGCAGTCCGTCGTCACGTCGGACAGCGGCGCCTACGCGGGCGCGCCCTACCCCGTCACCGTCACGGGCGACACGTTCACGGCCCGGTTCTCCGAGGCCGGCGAGCAGGTCCACGGATCCGTCGTCGCCGAGCGCTCCTTCATGGAATGGAAGCCGCGCGCGGTCACCCTGACCGCCACCGCGGACAAGACCCGGGCCCTGCCCGGCGAGACCGTCACCGTCAAGGGCCGGCTGGTGGCGGCGGACGACAGCACCCCGCTCGCCGGCGAGAAGGTCCGTGTCTCGCTCGGCGAGCAGGGCAGCGAGTACGGCGGCGTCGTCACCACCGACGCGGACGGCGGCTTCACCGCGCGGCTCACCGGGACCCCGGCGATCCGGCTGAGCGGCTGGTCCGCCCGGCCCGTGGACGTCTTCCTCAGCGGCCGGGTGTCCGGCCCGCTGGCGATGCCGGAGGAGTCCAGGATCGAGGGGACGACGGCCACGCTCGGGGCCGACACGACGCTCACCCTCCGCGGCACCCTCCACAGCGTGTACGACCTCTCCCGCGGCTTCGGTGGGGAGCCGGTGCAGCTGGAGCGCTCGGCGGACGGCGTCACCGGCTGGACGAAGATCGCCTCCGCCACGGCGTACGACGGGGGCACGTTCACGCTCACCGCGCGCACGCTCGGCGGCTACTACCGGGCGCGCCACCTGACGACGGACGTCGCCGTCGAGAGCGTCGGGGCGGTCGTGCGGCTCAGCCGGACCCAGACCCGGATCATCTCGCTCAACGCCGCGCCCGAGCCGGTGCGCAAGGGCGCGGTCGTGACGGTCACCGGCGGGCTCCAGCAGTACGTGTCGGGCGCCTGGAAGCCGTACGGCGGGCAGGCGGTCGGGCTCTGGTTCCTACCGAAGGGCCAGACGACGTGGAGGCTGCTCGGCTCCTCGAAGTCGGCGACGAACGGCCTGTGCACCTTCCGGGTGCCGGCGACCGTGGACGGGCGCTACCTCATCCGGTACCTGGGTGACTCGGCGCACTTCAACTCCACGGCGACGCCGGACGACGTCGACGTGATCTGATCCGCTCGGACATGACGGAAGGGCGGCACCCCTCGCGGGGTGCCGCCCTTCGCGTACGAGCGGGAACTACCGAGCCTTAAGGGGCTCAGAAGTCCATGTCACCGCCCGGCATGCCGCCCGGAGCGGCCGCGCCGGCCTTCTCGGGCTTGTCGGCGATGACGGCCTCGGTGGTGAGGAACAGCGCGGCGATGGAGGCCGCGTTCTGCAGGGCAGAGCGGGTGACCTTCGCCGGGTCGATGATGCCCTCGGCGATCATGTCGACGTACTCGCCGGTCGCGGCGTTGAGGCCGTGACCGATCGGAAGGTTGCGCACCTTCTCGACGACGACGCCGCCCTCGAGACCACCGTTGACGGCGATCTGCTTGAGCGGGGCCTCCAGCGCGAGCTTCACGGCGTTGGCGCCGGTCGCCTCGTCGCCGTCGAGCTCCAGCTTCTCGAAGACCGCGGAGGCCTGCAGCAGGGCCACGCCGCCACCGGCGACGATGCCCTCCTCGACGGCCGCCTTCGCGTTGCGAACGGCGTCCTCGATGCGGTGCTTGCGCTCCTTGAGCTCGACCTCGGTCGCGGCGCCGGCCTTGATGACGGCCACGCCGCCGGCCAGCTTCGCGAGGCGCTCCTGGAGCTTCTCGCGGTCGTAGTCCGAGTCGGAGTTCTCGATCTCGGCGCGGATCTGGTTGACCCGACCGGCGACCTGGTCGCTGTCACCGGCGCCGTCGACGATGGTGGTCTCGTCCTTGGTGATGACGACCTTGCGGGCGCGGCCCAGCAGGTCCAGGCCGGCGTTCTCGAGCTTGAGGCCGACCTCCTCGGAGATGACCGTGCCGCCCGTGAGGATGGCGATGTCGTTCAGCATGGCCTTGCGGCGGTCGCCGAAGCCCGGGGCCTTGACGGCGACGGACTTGAAGGTGCCGCGGATCTTGTTGACGACCAGGGTCGACAGGGCCTCGCCCTCGACGTCCTCGGCGATGATCAGCAGCGGCTTGCCGGACTGCATGACCTTCTCCAGCAGCGGAAGGAGGTCCTTCACGTTGCTGACCTTGGAGTTGACGATCAGGATGTACGGGTCGTCGAGCGACGCCTCCATACGCTCCATGTCGGTGGCGAAGTACGCCGAGATGTAGCCCTTGTCGAAGCGCATGCCCTCGGTGAGCTCGAGCTCCAGACCGAAGGTCTGCGACTCCTCGACGGTGATGACGCCTTCCTTGCCGACCTTGTCCATCGCCTCGGCGATGAGCTCGCCGATCTGGGTGTCGGCGGCGGAGATGGAGGCCGTCGAAGCGATCTGCTCCTTGGTCTCGACATCCTTCGCCTGCTCGAGGAGGGCGCCGGAGACGGCCTCGACGGCCTTCTCGATGCCGCGCTTGAGGGCCATCGGGTTGGCGCCGGCGGCCACGTTGCGCAGGCCCTCGCGGACCAGGGCCTGGGCCAGAACGGTGGCGGTGGTCGTACCGTCGCCGGCGACGTCGTCCGTCTTCTTGGCGACTTCCTTGACCAGCTCGGCGCCGATCTTCTCGTACGGGTCCTCGAGCTCGATCTCCTTGGCGATGGAGACACCATCGTTGGTGATCGTGGGGGCGCCCCACTTCTTCTCGAGGACGACGTTGCGACCCTTGGGGCCGAGGGTGACCTTGACGGCGTCAGCGAGCTGGTTCATGCCGCGCTCGAGACCGCGCCGGGCCTCCTCGTCGAACGCGATGATCTTGGCCATGTGAAGTGGTCCTCCCGGACATGGGGTGGATAACGCTCCAGGACCGCGCCGACGCCCGCGACGGACGGTCTGCGCGCCGTGCGGTTCCTTGCCCCGCCCGGCCTGCGGACCTCGTCTGCCCGATCCTCGTAAGCACTCTCACTGGGAGAGTGCTAACGCCAATGATTAGCACTCGACCCAGGAGAGTGCAAGGCCGTCCCGAAGGGACGTCGGATGAGGAGTGGTGGTCGGGCGACGGGAGGGGGCAAGCGCCTCTCGGGGATCGGGCGGGCTGTCGCCAGGGGGGTGCGGCGGCTCCCGGACACGCGCGAGGGGCCCGCATCCGGTCAGGATGCGGGCCCCTCGACGGAAGTGCGTCGGTGGCCGATCGCGCCGCGGTCAGACGGCGAGCTTGACCATGTCCGCCTGCGGACCCTTCTGGCCCTGCGAGATCTCGAACTCGACCCGCTGACCCTCTTCAAGGGTGCGGTAGCCGTCCATCTGGATCGCGCTGTAGTGGACGAAAACATCCGCACCACCGTCGACCGCGATGAAGCCGTAGCCCTTCTCCGCGTTGAACCACTTGACGGTGCCCTGAGCCATGCCTAACTCCCCTATTACTGGCCCTTGCGCGGGACCGCACTTCGCGGACCCGGGTCAGACCCTGCGCCGGAACGCGTCGACCGCGGCTGAATGTATCTGCCCAACTGCCCTCTGCAACAGGTCAATCGGGCGAGAATTCTGGGCGCTTAAGAAAGGAGAATTAGGGAGAATCCCTTGAGTTCCGGGGCAAGTCGGGCCCGGCAAAGGTCGCAAAAAGTACACAACACGCGAGCACTTTGGCTGCTTCTTGTCGCGTGCGGGCGCATTCTCATATGCGCATGGCACGGGCAGCGGAGGGGACTTCCCCAACTCTACCGCGCTCAACCATGCAGAATTGCCCCCTCCGCTTCTCGGCGGAGAGGGCAATTCGGATACCGCGGGTAACGCGCGAACCGCGCGATCGGCTCAGCAGCCGCCGGCGACGGCCGGGATGATCGACACGCCCGCGCCGTCCGGCGTCGACGTCTCCAGGCCCTGCTCGAAGCGCACGTCGTCGTCGTTGACGTACACGTTGACGAAGCGGCGCAGCTTGCCCTGGTCGTCCAGGACGCGGGCGGCGATGCCCGTGTGGTTCTTCTCCAGGTCCGCGATGACCTCGGCGAGGGTCGCGCCCTGCGCCTGGACCTCGGACTGGCCGCCCGTGTAGGTGCGGAGGATGGTGGGGATGCGGACGTTGACGCTCATGCTTCTACCTTTCAGTCAGCTCAGTCGGCTCAGTTGGCCAGGCCGGCGTCGCGGAACGCGTCCAGGCTCGGGCGGATGGTCGCGGTCGCCTGAGAGGTCTCGGCCACCGCGTCCAGAGTCTTGAGGCCGTCGCCGGTGTTGAGGACCACCGTCGTCAGGGTCGGGTCGAGGAGACCGTCCTCGATCAGCTTCTTCGTCACGCCGACGGTCACGCCGCCCGCGGTCTCCGCGAAGATGCCCTCGGTCCGGGCGAGCAGCTTGATGGCGTCCACCACCTGCTCGTCGGTCACGTCCTCCACCGCACCGCCGGTGCGGCGGGCGATGTCCAGGACGTACGGGCCGTCGGCCGGGTTGCCGATGGCCAGCGACTTGGCGATGGTGTTCGGCTTCTGCGGGCGGACCACGTCGTGACCGGCCTTGAAGGCGGCCGACACCGGGGAGCAGCCCTCGGCCTGGGCGCCGAAGATCTTGTACGGCTTGTCCTCGACGAGGCCCAGCTTGATGAGCTCCTGCAGGCCCTTGTCGATCTTCGTGAGCTGCGAGCCGGAGGCGATCGGGATGACGATCTGGTCGGGCAGCCGCCAGCCGAGCTGCTCGCAGATCTCGTACGCCAGCGTCTTGGAGCCCTCGCCGTAGTACGGCCGCAGGTTGACGTTGACGAAGCCCCAGCCCTCGCCCAGCGGGTCGCCGATGAGCTCGGAGCAGAAGCGGTTCACGTCGTCGTAGTTGCCCTCGATGCCGACGAGCTCGCCGCCGTACACCGCGGCCATGACGACCTTGCCCTGCTCCAGGTCGTGCGGGATGAACACGCAGGAGCGGAAGCCGGCGCGGGCGGCCGCGGCGCCGACGGCGCCGGCCAGGTTGCCGGTGGAGGAGCAGGACAGGGTGGTGAAGCCGAAGGCGCGGGCGGCCTCCAGGGCCTGCGCGACGACGCGGTCCTTGAAGGAGTGCGTCGGGTTTCCGGAGTCGTCCTTGACGAAGAGCTTGCCCGGCTCGACGCCGAGTTCGCGGGCGAGGTTGTCGGCCTGGACGAGCTTGGTCCAGCCCGGGTTCAGGTTCGGCTTGTCGGCGACGTCGGCGGGGACGGGCAGCAGCGGGGCGTAGCGCCAGATGTTGGCGGGGCCGGCCTCGATCTGCTTGCGCAGTGCCTCGGGGTCGCCGGTGGGAAGGTCGTACGCGACTTCGAGCGGGCCGAAACAGAGCTCGCAGGCGAAGATCGGGCCGAGCGCGAACCGCTCGCCGCACTCACGACAGGAAAGGCCGGACGCGGGGCCGAGATCGACTGCGTTCTCGGCGTTCGGGGTGTGTGCAACCGTCTGTACAGCCATGGAGGGGAGGCCCTTTCTCCTCATCTTCCTCATGGCGCATTTCGCCATGAGACGGATTTGGCACCTTCCCTAGCCGGGAGCCTCAGTGCCGCGCGACGCGGACGAGACCGGCTGGAGGGTTGCCGGGGCTTCAACGGGCCGTATCCCTCTGCCCCTCTGGATGAGCGGTATTCGATTGTGGGACGCGGTCGGGACCCCGACATGCATCGGGCCTCCGCGTTGTTCAAGACTGTAACCGAAGGCAAGGACGCTTGAGATAGTCGTCCGAACCGCGAGATGGATCACAACTGGGGAGTAACGGACGTGCTGGAAGAAGTGGAGCGCTGGCTAGGGCGGCGCTCCTGGTCGGTGGCCGATCGTCCGCTCGACCAGATCCTGGCGGCCAAGCGCGGGACGACGGTGAGCGTCGTGCTGCCGGCGCTCGACGAGGAGGCGACGGTCGGGGACATCGTCTCGGTGATCCGGCGCGAGCTGATGTCGGAGGCGGTCCCGCTCGTCGACGAGCTGGTGGTGATCGACTCCGGGTCCACGGACCGAACGGCGGAGGTGGCCGCGGCGGCGGGCGCGCGCGTGGTGGCGCGGGACGAGGTGCTGCCCCGGATCCCGGCCGTGCCGGGCAAGGGCGAGGTGCTGTGGCGGTCGCTGATGGCGACCAGCGGCGACGTCGTGTGCTTCGTCGACGCGGACCTGCGGGACTTCTCGGCGGACTTCGTCACGGGGATCGTCGGCCCGCTGCTGACCGATCCGGACGTGGACTTCGTCAAGGCGATGTACGACCGGCCGCTCGGGGACACGCCGGGGCAGGGGGGCCGGGTGACGGAGCTGGTGGCGCGGCCGCTGCTCAACCTGCACTGGCCGCTGCTGGCCGGCTTCGTGCAGCCGCTCGGCGGCGAGTACGCGGCCCGGCGCTCGCTCCTGGAGCGGCTGCCGTTCCCGGTCGGGTACGGGGTGGAGCTCGGGCTCCTGGTGGACGCGCTGCACACGGTGGGCCTGGACGCGCTGGCGCAGGTGGACGTGGGGGTGCGCAAGCACCGGCACCAGAGCGGGCAGGCGCTGGGCCGGATGGCGGCGGCGATCTACCGGACCGCGCAGGTCCGGCTGTCGCGCGGGCATCTGGTGCGGCCGTGGCTGACCCAGTTCGAGCGGGACGAGGAGGGCGGCACGGGCTTCGTGCCGCGGACGTACCCGGTCGACACGGAGGAGCGGCCGCCGATGGCGGAGATCGCGGAGTACGCGCGGCGCCGCGTGGCGTGACGGCGGACGGTTTCGCGCCCTGGCTAGATTTCCGTTTCATGCGGTTTGCATGGTTGACGCAGGGGACGCACGTGCTGGCGGCAGGCGCGCACGGCGAGCGACTGTGGCTGCTCGGCGGGCTGGTGCTGGCGCTGAGCGGGACGGGCGCCGTGGCCAGGGCGGCACTACGCGGCCGGCGCGACCGCTGACCCATCCTCGCCATGCCGGCCGACCCTCGTCACGCCGACCCGTCCTCGCCGTGGTGACTGATCCTCGCCATGATCTCCGGCCGTACGTTTGAGCGGATACCGGACGGGCTAGGTTCGGCACATGGCTTCTGTTCTCGTCGCCTCCAACCGTGGTCCGGTCACCTATGTCCTGCGGGACGACGGCGCGCTCGACGCCCGGCGGGGCGGCGGCGGGCTGGTGTCCGGGTTGAGCGCGGTCTCCGCCGAGGACAGCCTGTGGGTGTGCGCGGCGCTCGGTGAGGGCGACCGCGAGGCGGTCCGGCGGGGCGTCGGCGAGCCGGGCGTGCGGATGCTGGACATCGACCCGGCGGTGCACGCGGACGCGTACAACGGGATCGCGAACTCGGTGCTGTGGTTCGTCCACCATCTGCTGTTCCAGACGCCGCTGGAGCCGACCTTCGACGCGGAGTTCCGCCGGCAGTGGGCGTCGTACGAGGCGTACAACCGGGCCTTCGCCGAGGCGCTGGCCGCCGAGGCGGCGACCGGGGCCTGCGTCCTGGTGCAGGACTACCACCTGGCGCTGGTGCCGGGGATGCTCCGCGCGCTCCGCCCGGACCTGCGGATCGGCCATTTCTCGCACACCCCGTGGGCGCCGCCCGAGTACTTCCGGATGCTGCCGGACGACATCGCGGAGCAGCTGTTGCGCGGGATGCTCGGCGCGGACCGGCTCGGCTTCCTGACCCGGCGCTGGGCGGACGCGTTCGCGGCCTGCTGCGAGGCGGTCGTGGGCGGCACGGGCGGCACGGAGCTGGGGGTGCACGGCCTGGGCGCGGACGCGGACTTCCTGCGGGAGCGCTCGCACCGGCCCGACGTGGAGTCGGCGATGGCGGCGCTGCGGGAGCAGATCGGCGAGGGCCGCCAGGCGATCGTCAGGGTGGACCGCACGGAGCTGTCGAAGAACATCGTGCGCGGCATGCACGCGTACCGGCATCTGCTGGAGACCCGACCCGAGCTGCGCGGCCGGGTGGTGCACGTGGCGTTCGCCTACCCCTCGCGGCAGGACCTGGCGGTCTACCGGGACTACACGGCGGAGGTCGCCCGGGTGGCCGAGGAGATCAACGCGCGGTACGGCTCGGCGGACTGGACGCCGGTGGTGCTGCACGTCAAGGACGACTTCGCCCGCTCGCTCGCCGCCTACCGGCTGGCCGACGTGGCGCTGGTGAACCCGATCAGGGACGGCATGAACCTGGTCGCCAAGGAAGTCCCGGTGGTCTCCGACGAGGGCTGCGTCCTGGTCCTGTCGCGGGAGGCGGGGGCGTTCGAGGAGCTGAGCGAGGACGTTCTTGCGGTGAACCCGTACGACGTGACGGGGACGGCCGACGCGCTGGAGCGGGCCCTGTCGATGGGCCGCGCGGAGCGCGCGGAGCGCACCAAGCGCCTGGCCGCGGCGGCGACGGCCTTGCCGCCGCAGCTGTGGTTCCGCGACCAGCTGGAGGCGCTGCGGGCGCTGCCCGGCGCGTAAGGCCGTCCGGCTGCTCTTACCCGGGCGGCGGCTCTCAGCCGGCCGTCCGCCCGCGCCAACCCGGGCGGCGGCTCTCAGTCGGCCGTCCGTACCGCCTCGGCGAGTGCGGCCAGGAAGGACACCACCGCGGACGGGCCGGGCACCGACAGGTCGGCCCGTTCCGCCAGTTCCGGGACCTCCGTCGAGCCGCTGCACACCAGCAGGCCGGGGACGCCGTTCGAGCGGAGCTTCTCCACGGCGGCGAAGGCGGGCAGGTCGCCCAGGTCGTCGCCCGCGTACAGCACGGCCTCCGCGCCGCTCTCGCGGACGTACTCCGCCAGCGCCTTGCCCTTGTCCATGCCGGGCGGGCGCAGCTCCAGGACCATCCGGCCCGGCTCCAGGACCAGGCCGTGGCGCGCGGCCAGCTCGCCGAGCGGGCCCTTCAGCGCCTCGAACGCGCCCTCCGGGTCGGTCGCGCGCCGGGTGTGCACGGCGACCGCGCGGCCCTTCTCCTCGATCCACGTGCCGGGCCACGCCCCGACTCCGTCCAGGAAGCCGGGCAGCTCGGCCCGGACCGCGGCGACGCCCGGGGGCACGGCGGCCGCGTGGACGGTCCCGGTGACGGCGTCCCAGCGCTCGGCGCCGTAGTGGCCGAGGACGACGAGATGCTCCAGGCCGGGGACCCCGGCGAAGCCGCCGTGGCGGACCGCGACGCCGGCCGGCCGACCGGTGATCACGGCCACCGAGGCGACCTGCGGGGCCAGCGCGGAGAGGGCGGGCACCGCGCCGGGGTGGGCGCGGGCCTGCTCGGGGTCGGGGACGATCTCGGCGAGCGTCCCGTCGAAGTCGAGGGCGACGACGGCCTTGGCGGGACGCGCGAGAAGCGCGGCCAGGCCGTCGCGGCCGGCGGAGGTGGTCGGGTGCGGCAGGCTGCTGACCATGCCCACGACCCTACCGACGCTCCGCGTCCGCGTCAGCGTCGCTGCTCACGTTCGGCGCGGACCCGCCGCAGCCGGTTGACCGTGACGGGGTCGTGGGCGAGGGCGCGCGGGTCGTCGAGCAGCGCGTTGAGCAGCTGGTAGTACCGGACCGGGGAGAGCCCGAGCTGTTCGCGCACGGCGCGCTCCTTGGCGCCGGGTCCCGGCCAGGAACGGCGCTCGACGGCGAGCACGGCGCGCTCCCGCTCGCCGAGCGCGCGCTCGGGTTCCGCGTCCCCACCCTCTGGTTCGTCGTTCATACGACCAACCTATTCGGCGTCCCTACTCGGCGTCCTCGGCGGTCGTCACTCGGCGTCCTCGGCGGTCGTCGCCTCGCGGCCGATCGTTCCGAGCACGCCGGCGGGCGAGCCGGCCGGGTCGACGGCCTTGCCGATCTTCTTCTTGACGTTCTCGCTGACCTGCGCCCAGGAGGTCTTGCCGACCGGGTAGAGCCGCGAGTGAGGCAGCGCCTGGAGGAAGGGCGCGAGGGCGGCGTGCTCCGGGTTCGACTCCATCGCGTAGGAGGCGCTGACGGTGACCGGCAGGAGGTCGTTGTCCCCGGCGAACTTCAGCACGTTCTCGTCGCTGAAGACGAAGTTGAGGAACGAGCCGATCTCCTTGCGGTGGTCGTTCTGCTTGAAGCCCATGATCCAGTCGGCGACGCCCATGCTCGCCTGGGCCGCCCCGTCGCGGCCGGGCAGCGGGACCATCCCGATCTCGACGCCCTGCTTGGCGGCCTCCTGCATCAGCGACGGGTGGCCGTTGAGCATGCCGACCTCGCCGCGCGCGAAGGCGGCGAACGCGGCCTTGCGGTTGAGCTTGCCGGGGGCGACGGGGCCGGTGAGGCCGGGATCGACCAGCTCGGTGCGCAGCCACTGGAAGGTACGGATGTTCGACTCGGAGTCGATCACGTAGCGGGCGGAGTCGTCGGTGTAGCCGTCGCCGCCGGCGAGCAGCCACATCATGGTCTCGGCCTGGGCCTCCTCCGGCCCGAGCGGCAGAGCGAAGGGGTACGCGACCTTCTCCCGCTTCAGCTTCCGCGCGGCGGCGGCGAGCTCGCCCCAGGTGGTCGGGGCCTTTTCGATCCCGGCGTCGGCGAAGAGCTTCTTGTTGTAGAAGAGCAGCCGGGTGGAGGCGACGAACGGCATGCCGTACTGGACGCGATTCATCTCGCCCGCGGAGATCAGCGGGGCGAGGAAGTTCGCCTGGACGGGGACGGAGAGCAGCTCGTCGGCGGAGTAGAGGTCGCCGGCGGCGGCGTAGTCGGCGTACGCGCCGATCTGGGCGATGTCGGGGGCCTGGCCGGCGTCGACCAGCTCGGCGACCTTGCGGTCGACGTCGTCCCAGGACTCGATCTGGACATCGATGTCAACGCCCGGGTGATCGGCCTCGTACGCGGCGGTGAGCTCGGCCCAGTACTTCTCGGTGGAGTCGCCGCCGGTCAGGTCGTAGTCGGCGGCGACCAGCTTGAGGGTGACGTCGCCGTCCCCGCCGGTCACCCCGCAGCCGGCGAGCACGGCGGTCATGCCCAGCGCGGCGATCGTCGAGGTCAGTCCGAGAAATCGCCGCTGCACAGCGTTAACCCACCTTTGGTTCGTCGTTGAACCGCGATTTTCCCCCATAGAAAGGCATGAGGTCTACACCACTCGGGTATCGCTTCCGCAACGCGCGTTTCACTCACCTCGAGGAGCAGACTCGTATGTCCCGTACCGCAGCCGAGATCGCCACCCAGCCCGCCTGTTGGCGCCGAGCGGCTCAGGCCGCGGCGTCGTTCGAGGGCCTGCCGCAGCCGGGCGAGCGGGTCGCCGTGACGGGCTGCGGCACGTCGTGGTTCATGGCGATCGCGTACGCCGCGCTGCGGGAGGCGGCGGGGCTGGGCGAGACGGACGCGTTCGCGTCGTCGGAGTTCCCGGCGGGGCGCTCGTACGACCGGGTCGTCGCGATCACTCGATCGGGCACGACGACGGAGGTTTTGGAGCTGCTGTACGCGCTCAAGGGCAAGGTGCCGACGGTGGCGCTGACGGCGGACCCGAAGACGCCGGTGATGGACGCGGCGGACGCGGTGGCGGTGCTGGACTGGGCGGACGAGGAGTCGGTGGTCCAAACCCGCTTCGCGACGACGGCCCTGGCGTTCCTGCGCGCCGGCCTGGGCGACGTACCGGGCCTGAAGCCGGTCGAGAAGGCCGCGCTGGACGCGGAACTGGCGGTGGACGAACCCCTGCCGGAGGCGCTGGCAGCGGCGGAACAGTGGACCTTCCTGGGCCGAGGCTGGACGTACGGCCTGGCCCTGGAGGCCGCCCTGAAGATGCGCGAGGCAGCAGGCGCCTGGACGGAGGCGTACCCGGCCATGGAGTACCGCCACGGCCCCATCTCCATCACGGCCCCCGGCCGCGTGACCTGGATCTTCGGCGCGCCCCCGGAGGGCCTGGCCGCCGACGTGACCGGCGTGGGCGGCACCCTGATCACCTCACCGGCAGACCCCATGGCCGACCTGATCCGAGCCCAACGCCTGGCGGTGACCCTGGCCGAATCCCAGGGACAGGACCCGGACCGCCCGCGGAATCTGACGCGCAGCGTGATCTTGGGCTGAGGGGCGCCGGCCGGGGATTTGTATGGGCGCGCAACAATCTCGGGCAGTGGACTAGACCTGTTGGGGGGCGACGGGTCAGACTGTCACCCGTGAGACACGTCATCGCCCTCGATGTGGGCGGCACCGGCATGAAGGCCGCCCTCGTCGGGGCGGACGGGGCACTGCTGCACGAGGCCCGGCGGGCCACCGGGCGCGAGCGCGGGGCCGAGGCCGTCGTCGAGACGATCCTCGGCTTCGCCGAGGAGCTGCGCGCGCTCGGCGAGGAGCGGTACGGACAGCCCGCCTCCGCCGCCGGCCTCGCCGTCCCCGGCATCGTCGACGCCGACCGCGGCATCGCCGTCTACGCCGCCAACCTCGGCTGGCGCGACGTCCCCCTGCGCGCCCTGCTCAGCGCGCGCCTCGACGGCATCCCCGTCGCCCTCGGCCACGACGTCCGCACCGGCGGCCTCGCCGAGGGCCGCATCGGCGCCGGCAACGGTGCGGACCGGTTCCTCTTCGTCCCCCTCGGCACCGGCATCGCCGGCGCCATCGGCATAGGCGACCGCATCGAGGCCGGCGCCCACGGCTACGCCGGCGAGATCGGCCACATCGTCGTCCGCCCCGGCGGCGCCGACTGCGGCTGCGGCCAGCGCGGCTGCCTTGAGCGGTACGCCTCCGCCTCCGCCCTCTCCCACGCGTGGGCCGCCGCCTCCGGCGACCCCGACGCCGACGCCGCCGACTGCGCCAAGGCCGTCGAGTCCGGCGACCCGGCCGCCGCCCGCGTCTGGCAGACCGCCGTCGACGCCCTCGCCGACGGCCTCGTCACCGCGCTCACCCTGCTGGACCCCCGCACGCTCATCATCGGTGGCGGGCTCGCCGAGGCGGGGGAAACCTTGTTCACACCCCTCCGGGCAGCCGTGGAGGAGCGCGTGACCTTCCAGAAGCTGCCCGCCATCGTCCCGGCGGCCCTCGGGGACACCGCCGGCTGCCTGGGCGCCGGCCTCCTCGCCTGGGACCTGCTCACCCACGAAGCCCCCCAGACCCCCCACGACCCGGAGGTATCCGCCTGATGGCCGATCGCAAGGTTCTCGCCGGCGCACGAGTCGTGCTGCCGACCGGGATCGTCGAGAACGGACGCGTGATCGTCGAAGGCGGCCGCATCGCGGATGGGGGTACCTCCCTGCTCGATCGAAGCCGAGAGCTTGGGGGAACGCACGCCGAGACCCCCACCGTCGACCTCTCCGGCCACTGGCTCGTCCCCGGCTTCGTCGACCTCCACAACCACGGCGGCGGCGGCGCGTCCTTCACCTCCGGCACCGTCGACGACGTCCTCAAGGGCGTCCACACCCACCGCCTGCACGGCACGACCACCGTCGTCGCCTCCTTCGTCACCGGCGACATGGACTTCCTCACCCAGCGCGCCGGCCTGCTCTCCGAGCTCGCCGAGCAGGGCGACCTCGCCGGCATCCACTTCGAGGGCCCGTTCATCTCCCCCTGCCGCAAGGGCGCCCACGACGAGACCCTGCTGCGCGACCCCGACCCCGCCGAGGTCCGCAAGCTGATCGACGCGGCCCGCGGCCGGGCCAAGATGGTCACCCTCGCCACCGAGCTGCCCGGCGGCCTCGACTCCGTACGGCTCCTCGCCGAGCACGGCGTCATCGCCGCCATCGGCCACACCGACGCCACGTACGAGCAGACCGTCGAGGCCATCGACGCCGGCGCCACCGTCGCCACGCACCTCTACAACGCCATGCCCGGCCTCGGCCACCGCGCCCCCGGCCCGATCGCCGCCCTCCTGGAGGACGAGCGGATCACCGTCGAGCTCATCAACGACGGCACCCACCTCCACCCCGCCGCCCTGGAGCTGGCGTTCCATCACGCGGGCCCGGAGCGGGTCGCGTTCATCACCGACGCGATGGACGCCGCAGGCTTCGGCGATGGCCGCTACATGCTCGGCCCCCTGGAAGTCGAGGTGAAGGACAGCGTCGCGCGGCTCGTCGAGGGCGGCTCGATCGCCGGCTCGACGCTCACCCTCGACCGCGCCTTCAAGCGTGCCGCGACGATCGACAAGCTCCCCGTCGAGTCGATCGTGCAGGCGATCTCCGCCAACCCGGCCCGCCTGCTCGGCATGTACGACCGGGTCGGCTCCCTCCAACCCGGCAAGGACGCCGACCTCGTCGTCCTCGACGAGGACTTCGAGCTCAAGGGCGTGATGCGCGGCGGCGTGTGGGTGGTTGACCCCCAACTGGGGTGATTTCACCATCATTTGACTCAAAGGCGGTTGGTTCAGGGTCTGGGCCAACCGCCTTCTCTTTGGCATGATCAGGGCGCGAACGAGCTTCCGGACAGGACGGCAAGCGCTTACCAGGGGGGTGCGGCAGGTGATTCTCACGGTCACCCTCAACACCGCGCTCGATCTGACGTACCGCGTCCCCGCGTTGACCCCGCACGCCTCGCACCGCGTCACCCACGTCCTCGAACGGCCCGGCGGCAAGGGCGTCAACGTCGCCCGCGTGCTGGGCGAGCTGGGGTACGACACCGTCGTCACCGGTTTCGCCGGCGGGCCCAACGGCGCGGTCCTGCGCAATCTGCTCGCCCGCTGCCCGGTCCGTGACGCGCTCGTCCCGATCAGCGGCAACACGCGTCGTACGCTCGCCGTCGTCGACGCCACGACCGGCGACACCACCCAGCTGAACGAGCCCGGCCCCGCCGTCACGCCCGAGGAGTGGTCCGCCTTCCTCAACCGGTACGGCGAACTCCTGCCCGCAGCCGATGCGGTGGCCCTGTGCGGCAGCCTGCCGCCGGGCATCCACGTGGGCGCGTACGCGGAGCTGATACGCACGGCCCGAGGCGCGGGGGTCCCCGTACTGCTGGACACCAGCGGCGAACCGCTGCGACGCGGGATCGCGGCCCGCCCGGACATCGTGAAGCCCAACACCGACGAGCTGGCCCAGCTCACCGGCGCCCGCGAACCCCAGCGCGCCGCGCGCGACGCGCGCCGCCGGGGCGCGCACACGGTCGTCGCCTCCCTCGGCCCGGACGGCCTCCTCGCAGTCACCCCGACCGGCCTCTGGCAGGCCACCCCGCCGACGACGGTCAAGGGCAACCCGACGGGCGCCGGCGACGCCGCGGTAGCCGGCCTCCTCTCGGCCCTCGTCGACCAACTCCCCTGGCCCGACCGCCTGACCCGCGCGGTCGCCCTGTCCACGGCGACGGTCCTCTCCCCGGTCGCCGGCGAATTCGACAAGGAGACGTACGAGAGCCTCCTGCAAGAGGTATCGGTAGAGGCCCGAGCGCCGGCGGCGTGACCGCCCCACGTCGCGGGCATGCGTTCCTCCCCCGGACTTCGTCCGGGGGACCCCCAGGGCGGAACGTATGCCCACAACGGAGTGGGCGACCACCCGACACAAGACGCCAGGAGCCAACCCCATGCCCCTCGTCCGAACCGCCGATCTCGTCGCCACCGCCCGCTCCGCCCGCCACGGCCTCGCCGCGTTCAACGTCATCACGCTCGAGCACGCCGAGGCCGTCGCCGCCGGCGCCGAGCAGGCCGGCGTGGCCGCGGTCCTGCAGGTGTCCGAGAACGCCGTGAAGTTCCACGGCGGCCGCCTCGCCCCCCTCGCCGCCGCCGCGAGCGCCGTCGCCCGCGCCTCCTCCGCCCCGCTCGCGCTCCACCTCGACCACGTCGTCTCCGTCGAACTGCTGCGGCAGGCGCACGCCGAGGGGTTCGGCAGCGTCATGTTCGACGCGTCGAAGCTGAGTTACGGGGACAACGTCAAGGCCACCGCCGACGCGGTCCGTTGGGGCCACGAGCGCGGGGTCTGGGTCGAGGCCGAGCTCGGCCGGGTCGGCGGGAAGGAGGGCGAGGCCCCGCTCGACGCCCACGCGCCCGGCGTGCGCACGGACCCGGCGGAGGCCGCCGCGTACGTCGCCGACACCGGCGTCGACGCGCTCGCCGTCGCCGTCGGCTCCTCGCACGCGATGACCGAGCGCACCGCCACCCTCGACCACGGCCTGATCACCGCCCTGCGGGACGCCGTCCCCGTCCCGCTCGT
>NZ_DATCVQ010000050.1:0-2938 GCF_036566765.1 Streptomyces sp. | reverse complement strand
GTGAGGTGGGCGAGGGCGCAGGGGCGGACGCCCCGCGCCCCCCGGCCGACGCTCCCGCGCGAGCCCGCCCGCCCCGCCCCCTACAGCGCCGTCAGGATCCGAGGCCCCTCGTTCGTGACGGCGATCGTGTGCTCCGTGTGGGCCGCGCGGCTGCCGTCCAGGGTGCGGACCGTCCAGCCGTCGCCGGCCGTCGCGTGGTCGTCCGTGCCGCCGGCGATCAGCATCGGCTCGATCGCCAGGACCATGCCGTGCCGCAGCGGCATCCCGCGGCCCGGGCGGCCCTCGTTGGGGACGCCCGGGTCCTCGTGCATCGTGCGGCCCACGCCGTGGCCGCCGAAGCCGTCCGGGATGCCGTAGCCCGCGGCGCGGCAGACGCGGCCGATCGCGTGCGCTATGTCGCCGATCCGGTTGCCGACCACCGCCGCCGCGATGCCCGCCTCCAGGGCCTCCCACGCCGTGTCGATCAGCCGGGTGTCCTCCGGCCGGGCCCGGCCGACGGTGAAGCTGACCGCCGCGTCGCCGACCCAGCCGTCCAGGATCGCCCCGCAGTCGACGCTGACCAGGTCCCCGTCGGCCAGCGGCCGCCCGTCCGGGATGCCGTGCACGATCGCGTCGTTCACCGAGACGCATACGACCGCCGGGAACGGCACCGGCGCCCAGCTCGGGCGGTAGTCCAGGAACGGGGAGCCGGCACCCGCCTCCGTCAGGACCGCGCGGGCCGCCCGGTCCAGTTCGCGCGGCGTGACCCCCGGCGCCGCCTTCTCGCGCACGGCCGCCAGCGCACGGGCGACGACCCGGCCGGCCTCCCGCATCGCGCGCAGGGACACGTCTGTCTTGATCTCGATCATGCCAATTACTATACCGGTATTAGAATGGCTCCCATGGTTCGCACACCCCTGACCCCCGAAGAGCGCGAGCGCGGCGAGCGCCTCGGCGCGCTGCTCCGCGTGGCCCGCGGCGACCGCTCGATGGTCGAGGTCGCCGCCGCGGCCGGCCTGTCGGCCGAGACGCTCCGCAAGATCGAGACCGGCCGGGCCCCGACCCCCGCCTTCTTCACGGTGGCGGCGCTGGCGGGGGCCCTCGGCCTGTCGATGGACGACCTCGCGCTGCGGGCGGCCCTCCAGCCGGTCTGAGCCCGTCAGGTCGAGACCGCGAGCTGCACCCGGCTGTGCCGGGGGCTTTCCAGCTCGTCGACGAGGGCCAGCGCCAGATCCGCGTGCGCGATCCGGCCCGGTCCGTCGACGACCGTGCCCACGGCGGTGCGGTAGCCGCCGGTGGGCTCGGCCTCCGCGTTCAGGTCGAGCGGCGGGCACACCATGAGCCAGTCCAGGCCGCCGCCGGCCGCGCCCAGGAACTCGTACTCCGCGACATGCCCCTGCGCGAACATCCGCCATTCCGGCAGGAATTCGGGCGCGTCCATGATCCGTACGCCCGGCGCGGTCTCCAGCGTCGCGACGATGCCGAGCACGACCAGACGCGGCACGGCCGCCGCCGCCAGGCCGTCGACCAGGGCCTTCGCCGCCGTCGTGAAGTACTCCTCGGACGGGACGTCGAGCCGGACCGAGGCGTTCAGCGCCGCGTCGTGCCCGGCGGCCAGTTCGGCCACCGCCCGCGGGTCCGTCACATCGCCCCGTACGACGCTGACGCCGCCGATCTCGCGCAACTCCGGGTACTTCGCGGGGTCCCGGACCACCGCCGTGACCTTGTGGCCGCGCGCGGCCGCCTCCGCGACGGCCGCCCGGCCGACCTGTCCGCCCGCGCCGAAAACGATGAGGTTCTTGCTCTGCTGTGTCGTCATGCGGCGACCGTAGAGCGGGGGTGCCTGGTTACTTCAACGGTACTGGGTTAGCGTCGAGGCATGATCGATCCCCTGGATCCCGCGATGTTCCATGACCCGGACTGCGGGCGCCGAGCCCAGCCGATCCGTGTCGGCGGGAAGTGGACCGCGATGGTGCTTCGGTGCCTGGAGGACGGGCAGCCGCGCCGCTTCTCCGAACTCCGCGTCCCGCTGCACTGGATCACCCCCAAGGTGCTCACCGAGACCCTGCGCACCATGGAGCGCGACGGCTTCCTGACCCGGACGGTCCACGACGAGAACCCGCCCCGCGTCGAGTACGCGCTCACGGAGCTGGGCCGCTCGCTGATCGGGCCGCTGGATACCGCCTGCTCCTGGGCGCGGACGCACGAGCCGGAGATCGTCGAGGCGAGGGAGGCGTACGGAACATGATTCCCGAGGAACTGCGGCGCGCCCGCTACGTCAGCCTGACCACGTACCGCAAGGACGGGACGCCGGTCGCCACGCCGGTGTGGTTCGCCGTCGAGGGCGACGAGCTGTACGTGTGGTCCAACATCGACGCCTGGAAGGTGAAGCGGCTCCGGCGCGACCCGCGGGTCGTGGTGGCCCCGTGCGACGTGCGCGGCCGGATCGCGGACGGCGCGCTGCACCTGGAGGGCACGGGGCGGCTGCTCGACGCGGACGGGCTCAAGCACGTGCGGAAGCTGCTGGGGCGCAAGTACACCTGGCAGTGGTGGCTGGTCGACTGGCCGGCGACCGTCGCCCGCCGCGGGAAGCGGCCGCACGCGGGCATCGCCGTGAGGTTCTGAGCGCCGACACGAAAACGCTCTGTAGCCGCGCTGTAACACGACTGAGGTCCAATGCCTCCGGACCGGAGGATTCCAGTCGACGGTGGCAGCGACGGGCGGACGGCATGACGGTGCATCAGGACGTGGCGGAGATCGGTGCGTTCGCGCACCTGCTGAGGGAGATCGAGGCCCGGTCGACGCCGGGTGAGGGCTGGTACGGGGTCTTCGCCGCCCGCGACCCCGAGGGGCTGCGGGCCTGCCTCGACGGAGTCGAGATCCTGCCGTGGGACGTCGTCGAGTCGCTGCTCGGGGACCTGGGGGAGCCGGTGGGCGGGCCGCACGCGGCCCGGGCCCG
>NZ_DATCVQ010000049.1:0-29091 GCF_036566765.1 Streptomyces sp. | reverse complement strand
GGTTGCCCGCCCGCCGGTCCCTGCGGGTGCAGGTGCGCGGTGCGGGCAGGGTCGGCGCGGCGGTCGCGGCGCTGCTCTCGGCCTCGGGGGTGGGCCGGGTGGAGGTCCTGGACTCGGGGTCGGTGCAGCCGTGGGAGGTCTCGCCGGGCGGGCTGCCGGCCGAGGCGGTGGGCGAGCGCCGGGCGGTCGCGGCCGGACGCCTTGTGGGGCGGTCGGCGCCGGGCGGGCGTGCGCCGCGGGACTCCCGGGGGTCCCGCGGCGCCGAACCGGGGTTGTCGCTGGTGGTGGTGACGCCCCGGGACGGGCTGGGGGCGTACGTCCCCGATCCGGTGCCGGCCCAGCCGTGGATCGCCGGGGGCGTCCCGCACCTGTACGCGGGGGTGGTCGAGGCGACCGGGGTGGTGGGGCCGCTGGTGCTGCCGGGCGGGACGGCCTGCGCCGAGTGCCTGCATCGGGAGCGGACCGACCGGGAGCCGGTGTGGCCGCGGATGCTGGCGCAGTGGCGTTCCGGCGCGCCGGATCCGGCGCCGGCCTGCGACACGGCGCTCGCGACGGCGGTGGCGGGGCTGGCCGCGGCGCACGCGCTGGCCTTCCTCGACGGGGAGCTGCCGGCGAGCACGGGGGCCCGCTGGGAGGCGTCCATGCCGCTGCTGGAGTGGCGTGCCGAGCGGTTCGCGCCGTACTCCGGTTGTCCGTGCGGTGCGGCAGGTAACAGAGAAGGGGAGCGCCGGTCCGAGGTCCGGACGGCGCAGGACACAATGGCGGGGTAACGGCCACCCACGGCCCGGCGGTCTGGGATTTGGAGGGGCGTATGTCTGATCTTCCCCGGAAGGCGGTCACCCGGACTGCCAAGTTGGCCGCGCTGCCCTTGGGCATCGCCGGCCGGGCGACGTGGGGCCTGGGCAAGCGGATCGGCGGCAAGTCGGCCGAGATCGTCGCCCGGGAGCTCCAACAGCGCACGGCGGAGCAGCTGTTCAAGGTCCTGGGCGAGCTCAAGGGCGGGGCGATGAAGCTCGGGCAGGCGCTGTCCGTCTTCGAGTCCGCGCTGCCGGAGGAGGTGGCCGGGCCGTACCGGGCAGCGCTCACCAAGCTCCAGGAGGCGGCGCCGCCGATGCCGACCCGGACCGTGCACGCGGTGCTGGAGGAGCGGCTCGGCGAGGAGTGGCGGGAGCTGTTCCTGGAGTTCGAGGACAAGCCGGCCGCGGCGGCGTCGATCGGCCAGGTGCACCGGGCGGTGTGGCAGGACGGCCGCGAGGTCGCGGTGAAGGTGCAGTACCCGGGGGCGGGCGAGGCGCTCCTGTCCGACCTGACCCAGCTGAGCCGGTTCGCCCGGCTGCTCGGTCCGCTGATCCCAGGGATGGACATCAAGCCGCTGATCACGGAGCTGCGGGACCGGGTCTCGGAGGAGCTGGACTACGGCCTTGAGGCGGAGTCCCAGCGGGCGCACGCCGAGGAGTTCGCGGACGACCCGGACGTGGTGGTGCCGGGCGTGGTCCACCAGTCGGACCAGGTCCTGGTGACGGAGTGGATCGACGGAATCCCGCTGGCGGAGGTGATCTCGGACGGCACTCCGGAGCAGCGGGACCGGGCGGGTCAGCTGCTGGCCCGGTTCCTGTTCTCCGGCCCGGGGCGGACGGGGCTGCTGCACGCGGATCCGCATCCGGGGAACTTCCGGCTGCTGCCGGGCGCGGAGGATGACGACGGCCCGGAGAGCTGGCGGCTGGGCGTGCTGGACTTCGGCACGGTGGACCGGTTGCCGGGCGGGCTGCCGGAGACGATCGGAGTCTGTCTGCGGACGGCGCTGGCGGGCGACGCCGAGACGGTCTACGAACTGCTCTGCCGCGAGGGGTTCGTGAAGGAGAAGATCGCGCTCGATCCGGACGGGATGCTCGCGTACCTGCTGCCGATGATCGAGCCGGCGGAGCTGGAGTCCTTCGGCTTCACCCGGGACTGGCTGCGCGCCCAGGCGGCCCGGATCGCCGATCCGCGCTCCCCCGCCCACCAGTTCGGCAAGCAGCTCAACCTGCCGCCGTCGTACCTGCTGATACACCGAGTGACGCTGAGCACGATCGGGGTGCTGTGTCAGCTGAACGCGACGGTGCGGCTGCGGGACGAACTGGAGGAGTGGCTGCCGGGGTTCGTCGAGGCGGAGTGACCGGCCGGGCTCCGCGCCGGCGGGTCACCGACGAGCCGGCGGGTCACCGCCCGGACCGGGTTCACCACCAGGACGAGTCGAGCCGGCCCTCGATCGCCCTGATGTTGTCCCGGGCGCAGGCGTCGCAGAAGTAGCGTCGGCTGCCGTTCTCCACCGAGCAGGTCCAGGTCACGGGCAGGCTCTCGGCCACCGCGCCACAGCGCGCGCACACGAAGCTCTCCTCGGAGGTCCGGGGTTCCCGCCCGGAATCGCTGTTCCGCACTCTGCAGACGATAACCCCGGCGGGGTGCGGCGGCCGCGTGCAACGCGGCGCGGGGGCCGGTCCGTTCGGACCGACCCCCGCGGATCGCTATGGCGCTCGTCGGCGCCTCAGTGCATGACGGCCATGGCCAGGGCGCGGCGGGCGCGCAGGGACACGCGCTCGGCACGCCGCTGCATGCGCCGCGCGGCGACCAGGCGCACGGCCTGGCGTTCCGCGTCGGCTTCCCGCATGCGCTCGTGCATATGGGCACGGGCCAGGGCTTCTGGAATGAGTTGCATCTCACGGGTCCTGTTCTGACGCGAGGCGTTCGCGCCGGTGATGTAAACGTCTGGGGTGGCGGAGCCGGAGGGCTCGCTCGTGGAAGAGGTCATCGGGGCCAGCTTCTGGGGATCGTGCGTGAGGGGTCGATCGATGGTTCCGGTGATGTTCATGCCGCAACCGGGTTCTTGCGCGGGCGACCACGCGGCCGCTTGCGGGCGACGACGACACCCTGGACGAACAGCTCGCCGCCCCAGACACCCCACGGCTCACGCCGCTCCTTGGCGCCCTCGAGGCAGGCGGCCATCAGCGGGCAGGTCCGGCAGAGGGACTTGGCGTACTCGACGTCCGCGGGGGACTCGGCGAAGAAGACCTCCGGGTCGAAGGAACGACAGGGGACGGGCACGCCCAGGTTCTCGATGGCGTCGTCGAGCGCGGTCAGCGCGGTGAGCGGGGTCAAGGCGGAGTCCTCCGTGAGGCCGGGCGGGGGGATCGTTTCGGAAGGCGGTACGGACGGGGCGTGCGCTTCGAGTTGCACGGGTGTCTTTCCTCGTCTGGTCGTTCCGGCCGGTTGACCGGGGGTTCTGCTGGTACCGGGTTCTGCTGGTCCCGAGGCCCCTTCGCTCCGTCGTCCCCGTTCGGGGACAAACAGAAGGGCCGCGGATCCCTGGTGGGGTTCCGCGGCCCTGAAGGCGCCGGCCTGATCCTGAATCAGGCTGGATCACTCCAGGGTTCGAGCCCACGGAAGGCCCACATCTTGTGGTGCTGCGTCGTCGTCTGCTGCTTGCCGGCACCGGTTGCGGCGAAGCCATAGGCCATGGCCTCGGCCTTGCCTGCTACGGCTGCTTCCAGTGCCTTGGTCGGTCGCTCATTGCGCCGCTCACTGACGGGGAGAGCCGCCAGGAGGGTCGCCGGACGGGCGGCCGCGAAACCGGACAGACCGGTGCCGGGCAGACCGCTGCCGAGGAACGCCGAACCGGAGAGGCCGAGCGAGCAGGCGGAGACGACCGAGAGATCGGTCATTTTGGCGGTGCTGACGATGATGCTGTCGATGTTGCTGATCACTGGAATCGCCTCCTCTCGGCGTCTCGGGGGGATCGGGGTGAGCCGGTCCCTCGCTATTCGGATAAGTACAGCACGGAGGCAGCGCTTCGGAGAAGGCGCTGTTTCCGTGGTTAAGAACCTATGGGGCTTGACGGGGCGGGCGCAAACTATTTTTTCGACGAGTTTTCCTCAGACCTCCTCGTCGTCTCCTCCAGGCTCCCGACCGGCGCAGATGGCGAGGACGGCGGCCCCGAACCGGACCATCTTGCGCGCGCCGACGCCGGAGATGCCGGCCAACTCGCCGTCGGCGGCGGGCACCCGCTCGGCGATCGCCATCAGCGTCTTGTCGGTGAACACGCAGTACGCCGGCTGGCCCAGCTCCTGTGCCTGCTCCGCGCGCCACTCGCGCAGCCGCTCGTACAGCCCCTCGTCCATGTCCGACGGGCAGTCCTCACAGCGCATCAGCTTCATCTCGCCGGCCTCGGTGAGCGTGGCGCCGCAGACCCGGCACCGGACCGGGCCGCGCTGTCTGCGCCGCCGGCTCTCGCCCGCGCCGCCGCTGCCTCCGGCGCCCCGCTCGATGCCGCCGACGCCCGCGCCCCGGCTCGCGCCGAGCGATCCCGAACCGGGCCGCAGACCCTTGAGGAACCGGCTGGGGCGGCGGGAGGGGCGGCCGCCCGGGGAGCGGGACAGCGCCCAGGAGAGCGAGAGGTGCAGCCGGGCCCGGGTGACGCCCACGTACAGCAGGCGGCGCTCCTCCTCGACCTGCTCGTCCGTCTTGGCGTATGTGATCGGCATCATGCCCTCGGTGAGGCCGACCAGGAAGACGGCGTCCCACTCCAGGCCCTTGGCGGAGTGCAGCGAGGCGAGCGTGACGCCCTGCACGGTCGGGGCGTGCTGGGCGGCGGCCCGCTCGTCGAGCTCCGCGACCAGGTCGGACAGGGTGGCGCCCGGCTTGGCGCGGGCGAAGTCCTCGGCGAGACGGACCAGCGCCGCCAGGGACTCCCAGCGGTCGCGGGCCGCGCCGGAGCCGGCCGGCGGCTCGGTGGTCCAGCCCTTGGTCGAGAGCACCGCGCGGACCTGGGCGGGCAGGTCCTCCGCGTCGTCGAGCAGCGAGTCGTTGGCCCCGGCGCGGGCCGCGCCGCGCAGGGCGATGCCGGCCTCCCGCACCTCCTGGCGCTCGAAGAACCGCTCCGCGCCGCGCAGCTGGTACGGCACCCCGGCGTCGGCCAGGGCCTGCTCGTAGACCTCCGACTGGGCGTTGATCCGGTAGAGCACCGCGATCTCCCCGGCCGGGACGCCGGCGGCGATCAGGTCCCGGATGCGGCGGGCGGTGCCCTCCGCCTCGGCGGGCTCGTCGGCGTACTCGGTGTAGACCGGCTCGGGGCCGGGGTCGCGCTGGGAGACCAGTTCGAGCCGGTGCTCGGCGGCCCGGCCGCGGGCCTGGCTCAGCAGCCCGTTCGCCAGGTGCACGACCTGGGGGGTGGAGCGGTAGTCGCGGATCAGCTTCACCACGGTGGCGTTCGGGTGCCGGGTGCGGAAGTTCAGCAGGTGCTCGGGGGTGGCGCCGGTGAAGGAGTAGATCGTCTGGCTCGCGTCGCCGACGACGCACAGGTTGTCCCGGTCGCCGAGCCACAGATCGAGCAGGCGCTGCTGGAGCGGGGAGACGTCCTGGTACTCGTCCACCACGAAGTGGTGGTACTGGCTGCGGATCTGGTCGGCGATGTCGTGCCGGTCCTGGAGGATGCCGACGGTGAGCAGCAGCACGTCCTCGAAGTCGATCACCGAGCGGTCGCGCTTGAGCTGCTCGTACATCGCGTAGATCTGGCCGATCTCGGCCGGGTCGCGGGGGGCGTCCCGGACCGACTTGGCGACGACGGCCGGATAGTCGGCGGGCACGGTCTGGGTGACCTTCGCCCACTCGATCTCGCTCGTGACGTCGCGCAGCTCGTTCCGGTCCAGCCTGACCCGACAGCGAGCGGCGGCCTCGGCGACCAGCTGGACCTTCCGGTCCAGGAGCCGGGGCAGCTCGCCACCGACGGCTTTCGGCCAGAAGTACTGGAGCTGCCGCAGCGCCGCCGAGTGGAACGTGCGCGCCTGGACGCCGCCCGCGCCGAGCTGGCGGAGCCGGCCGCGCATCTCGCCGGCGGCCCGGTTGGTGAACGTGACGGCCAGCACACTGGCGGGCTGGAGTATGCCCGCCCGCACCCCGTACGCGATCCGGTGAGTGATCGCGCGCGTCTTGCCCGTGCCGGCGCCGGCGAGGACGCACACCGGGCCGTGCAGCGCCAGGGCGACCTCGCGCTGCTCCGGGTCCAGGCCGTCGAGCACCGCGTCGGCCGACTCCGGGACCTGCGGGAAGAGAGGGGAATGGGTTGCTGGTGTCACCCCGCCATGCTGCCAGGTTCCGGGACCGGGACGCGGGCCCTTGTCCACAGGCGCCAGGCGGTAGTCATACGAATACGGGGGATGCCGGAGCCGCATCCGGGAAGTCGCCAGGAGAACGGTCCGTCAAGCGGGAATGGTCGCGCCCGGTCGCGCGTTCCTTACCTTCGGCACCCGACCGCGAACCTGAGGAGCGCCTGGCCATGCAGGGCACTGTGACGATGTACAGCACCGAGTGGTGCGGCTACTGCCGCCGGCTGAAGGGCCAGCTGGACCGCGAGGGCATCGCGTACACCGAGATCAACATCGAGCAGGACCCGGAGTCGGCCGCGTTCGTCGAGAAGGCCAACGGGGGCAACCAGACCGTCCCGACCGTGCGCGTGCTGCCCTCCGTGGGCGGCGACGAGGTCGTCATGACGAACCCGAGCCTCGCCCAGGTGAAGCAGGCGCTCGGCGTCTGATTTCGGCCACTCGGCCGCTCACTTCGACGACCCCCGACCGGCGACCCGCCGGGCCGGGGGTCGTGGCGTTCCCGGCCCGGGGCGCGGCCCAGCGCCCGGCTCCGGCAGGCCGCGGAGGGCCAGCCAGCTCAGCGCGGGCATCAGGATCAGCGGCAGCAGCGCTGTGCGCAGCGAGGCTGCGTCCGCGAGCCGCCCGAGGAACGGGCCCGCGAGGCCGCCCACGGAGACGGTCAGGCCGAGGGTGATCCCACCCGCCGTGCCGACGCGGTTCGGCAGGTAGTCCTGGCCGAGCGTGACCTGGAGCGAGAACGGGACGTACAGGGCAATCGAGGTCAGCGCCACGCAACCGTAGAAGAGCGGGCCGGGCACCAGGACCACGCCCGCGACGGCGACGACGCCGAGCAGGTACGCCCGGCGCGCGACCGTCACCCGGTCCCAGCGGTCGGCCAGCCTCCCGCCGAGGACCGACCCGACCGCGCCGCCCAGGTAGAGCACGAACAGCGCCGCAGTTCCCGCGGCCGCGCCGCCGCCGACGCGCTCCGGCGCATACAGCCCGACGAAGGTGCTCAGGCCGACGAAGACGACGGACCGGCAGATCACGGCGAGGGACAGCCGGGTGAAGGACCGCACATCGTCGGCTCCGACCGCCGGCGGGACGCCCGTACCGCGAGCCGCCGCCTCCCCCGCCACCGCGCGCAGCACAGGCAGGCACAGCACCGCCCCGACCAGGGCCGGCAGCACCAGCAGCGGCGTGAGCCGAAGCCCGCCGGCGGCGACGACCCCCGTGACCAGGAGCGGCGCGGTCGCGAAGCCCAGATTGCCGCCGAGCGAGAACCAGCCCATCGCACTGTGGCTCCCCGCCGAGGCGAGCCGCGCGACCCGCGCCGACTCCGGGTGGTAGGCCGCGACGCCGAGGCCCGAGACCGCGACGAACGTCAGCGTCGCCGCGTACGAGCCGGTCAGGCCGCTGAGCCCGATGCCGAGGCCGCCGACGACGGTCGCGGCGGGCAGCAGCCAGGGCGTCGGCCATCGGTCGGTGAGCGCGCCGAACAGCGGCTGCACGACGGAGGAGAGCAGCGAGGCGGCGAGCACGACGCCCGAGGCTGCGGCGTACGTATAGGCCCGCTCGGCGACGAAGTACGGCACGAGCGCGGCGACCGCGCCCTGGTACACGTCCACGCAGGCGTGCCCGAGCGACAGCAGCAGGATCGGCTTGTTCCTTGGCATGCCGTCATCGTGGCCAGCGGCCCGCCTGTCGCGCTTTCGTTAAACTGCCGATCAATGCAGGAAATCCGCCACACCCCGACAGCGCCCACCCGCGCCCAGCTCCTCGCCCCGGGCGCCGGCATCGACGCCCACCGCCACGACGACCACCAGATCGTCTACGCGGGCCGTGGCGTCGTGGCCGTGACGACCCACGCGGGCACCTGGATCGCGCCCGCCACCCGTGCCCTCTGGATCCCGGCCGGGACGGTGCACGCCCACGAGGCCCACGGCGATCTCGAACTGCACCTGGTCGGCCTGCCCGCCGCCGACAACCCGCTCGGACTGGCCGAGCCGACGGTGCTGGCCGTCGGCCCGCTGCTGCGCGAGCTGATCCTCGCGTACACCCGCGCTCCGCACGACGACAGCCCGGAACGCGCCCGGCTGCGCGCCGTCCTGCTCGACCAGCTGCGCGCCTCGGCGCAGCAGCCGCTGCATCTGCCCGCGCCGACCGTCCCGCTGCTCACGGAGTTGTGCGCGATCCTGCGCGCCGACCCGGCCGACCCGAGCACGCTCGCCGAACTGGGCCGCCGGGTCGGCGCGAGCGACCGGACCCTCTCCCGCCTGATCAAGGCGGATCTCGGCATGACCTTCCCTCAGTGGCGCACGCAGCTCCGCCTGCACCACGCCCTGGTGCTGCTGGCCGAGGGCGCGCCGGTGACCGCCGTGGCGCACCGGTGCGGCTGGTCGTCGGCCAGCACCTTCATCGACGTGTTCCGGCGCGCCTTCGGGCACACGCCGGGGACGACGGCGAGGCAGTGACTCTCGGGCCGCGGTCCAGCCGACGCTCAGGCCGCGGTCCAGCCGACGCTCAGGCCGCGGTCTCGCCCGGCTTCGGGAGCGGCTTGCCGTACCAGAGCTCGATCAGCCGGGACGCGATCGAGATGCCGTACGGGGGCAGCACCTCGCCGGACGCGAAGGCGGCGGTCAGGTCCTCGCGGGAGAACCAGCGCGCCTCGTGGATCTCCTCGCCGTCCACGTTGATCTCCGACGAGGTGGCCCGCGCCATGAAGCCGAGCATCAGGCTGGACGGGAACGGCCAGGGCTGGCTGGCGACGTACTCGACCTCGCCGACCGTGACGCCCGCCTCCTCGAAGACCTCGCGGACCACCGACTGCTCGATCGACTCGCCCGGCTCGACGAAGCCGGCGAGCGTCGAGAAGCGGCCCTCCGGCCAGTGCACCTGGCGGCCGAGCAGCGCACGGTCCTGCTCGTCCGTGACCAGCATGATCACGGCGGGGTCGGTGCGCGGGTAGTGCTCCGCGCCGCAGGCCTGGCAGCGGCGGACATGGCCCGCGGCGGCGATGACGGTGCGCTCTCCGCAGCGGGAGCAGAAGCGGTGCAGCCGCTGCCAGTTCTCCAGGGCGACGGCGTGCACCATCAGGCCGGCGTCGCGCGGCGAGAGCAGCAGCCCGGCCTCGCGCAGCCCGGCGGGGCGGGCGGACTGGTCCATGCGGCCCGGCAGGGAGTCCTTCTGGAGCGCGAAGTAGCTGACGCCGTCCTCGTCGGTGCCCAGGAAGTAGCGGTGGGTCTCGGTGACCGGAGCCTCGAAGGCGGGGGTCATGACGAGCTCGGTGCGGCCGTCCGGAGTGTCGTCGATCAGCGCCTGACCACCCGACACGACGAAGACCCGCGTCGTCGGGTGGCTCCAGGCCGCCGCCAGCCACGCCTCGTCGAGGCGGTGGTGGGCGGCGCGGTCGATCCCGCTCGGGGCGGTCAGACCGATGGGACGGTCTCCGGCCGCGTTACTCAGGATGCTCACAGGTGCTTCCAACTCCCCCGGATCGGATGGGTGGGTACTGCGGGACTACAGATCTCAGCGGAGGGCGGTGGCGAGGTCGTCCCACAAGTGGGCGGTCGCCTCGACGCCCTTGAGGAGCAGGTCCAACTCGACCTTCTCGTTCGGCGCGTGCCAGCCGTCGGACGGGACGGAGATGCCGAGGAACAGTACGGGCGCGGCCAGGACGTCCTGGAGGTCCGCGGCCGGGCCCGAGCCGCCCTCACGGGTGAAACGGATCTTGGCGCCGTCGAAGGCCGTGCTCATGGCCCGGGCGACGGACTGCAGCGCCGGGTGGTCCAGCGGGGTCAGGCAGGGCCGGGTCGGGGCGCCGAAGACGATCTCGTACCGGATGCCGGCGGGCACGAGCCCGGCCAGCCAGTCCCGGACCGCCTGCTCGATCCGCGCCGGGTCCTGACCCGCGACCAGCCGGAAGGAGAGCTTCAGCTGGGCGGAGGCGGGGACGATCGTCTTGCCGCCGGGGCCCTGGTAACCGCCGCCGATGCCGTTGACCTCGGCCGTCGGCCGGGCCCAGACCCGCTCCAGGGTGGAGAAGCCGGCCTCGCCGAGGGTGCCGCGGGACTTGGCGGTGCGCAGCCAGGCGGGCTCGTCGAAGGGCAGTTCGGCGATGAGCTCGCGCTCGGCGGCGGAGAGCTCGGCGACCCCCTCGTAGAACCCGGGGATCGCGACCCGCTCGTCCGCGTCGTGCAGCGCTGCAACGATCCGGCCGGCGACGGTGGCCGGGTTGGGCACCGCGCCGCCGAAGGAACCGGAGTGGATGTCCTGGTCCGGGCCGTACAGTTCGATCTCGCAGTCGGCGACGCCGCGCATGCCGGTGCAGACGGTCGGGGTGTCCTCGGACCACATGCCGGTGTCGGAGACGATCACCGCGTCGGCGGCGAGCCGGTCGGCGTGGGCCTCGACGAGCTCACGGAAGTGCGGGGAGCCGGACTCCTCCTCGCCCTCGATCAGCAGCTTGAGCGTGACGGCGGGGGTGGTGCGGCCGGTGGCGGCGAGGTGGGCGCGGACGCCGAGGGTGTGGAAGAAGACCTGGCCCTTGTCGTCCGAGGCGCCGCGGGCGTACATCCGGCCGTCGACGACCTGCGGCTCGAACGGGTCGGTGTGCCAGCCGTCCTCGAGGGCGGCGGGCTGGACGTCGTGGTGGCCGTAGACCAGGACGGTCGGCGCGTCCGACTCGTCGGACGGCCACTCGGCGAAGACGGCCGGAGCGCCGTCGGTCTCCCAGATCTCGACCGTCGGAAAGCCCGTCTTGGACAGCGCGGCCGACAGCCACTCGGCGCTGCGCCGCACGTCGGGGGCGTGGTCCGGCTGCGCCGACACGGACGGGATGCGCAGCCAGTCGACGAGGTCGTCGAGGAAGGCGGCGCGGTGCTGCTCGATGTACGTGCGTACGGTCTGGACGGCGCTGTCCGGGGTCTCGCTCATGCTTCTGAGCCTATCCGGCGTCCGAATCGGGTCTCCCGGGGGTGGCCCCGCCGCTCGGCTCGCCCCTGAGCAGCTCCTCCAGCTCGGCGCGGCCGGGCAGGGGCGCGGGCCGGGAGACCTCTCCGGTGCGTACGTACACGAACGCGGCCGCCACCTCCTCCGGGTCGAGGCCGTGCTGCTCGGCCCAGGCGAGGCGGTAGATCGCGAGCTGGAGCGGGTCGGCGGCGCGCAGGTGGCTGGTCTTCCAGTCGACGATCTCGTACGCGCCGGTCGCCTCGTCCCGGTACACGGCGTCGATCCTGCCCCGCACCACCCGGCCGGCGAGGGTGAGCTGGACGGGGGCCTCGACGCGGTACGGGGTGCGGTGGGCGTACGGGGTGAGGACGAAGGCGTCCTTGAGCGCGGCGAGGTCGCGCTCGTCGACGATCTCCGGTTCGTCGGCGAACTCCTCGCCACCGGGCAGCTCGTCCGGGCCGAGCAGGGGGAGCGGCAGCTCCTCGAACTGCGCCTCCACCCATGCGTGGAACCGGGTGCCGCGGCGGGCGGCGGGCTGGGGCGGCCTGGGCATGGGGCGGGCGAGGTCCTGCGCGAAGCCGTCGGGGTCGGCGGCGAGGCTCATGACCTGGGAGGTCGTCAGGTAGGTGGGGAGCGTGACGTCGCGCGTGCCGGAGCGGGCGCGGCGGAGTTCGCCGGTGAGGGTGGTGAGGTCTCGGTCCCAGGAGGCGATGGTTCTCGCGTCCTCCAGGGTGAGGCCGGGCGCCTCCTGGTCCGGCGCCCTCGGGGCGGGGATGTCCTCCGGAGGAGGGGCGTCGTCCTCCCAGTACGGGTCGTACGGCTCCTCGTCCGGCCAGGGCTCGTCGTCGGGCAGCGGCTCGGGGGGCGGGGAGGCGGGCCCTTGCGCGGGCAACGCGTTCGTGGGGTTGTGCCCACCCGTCCCTCCCCCAGACTCCGTCCGGGGGGACCCCCACTGCGGAACGTCTGCCCACAACCGGGCGAGTACGGTGTCCGCCGCCTCTCGCCTCCGCGCGAAGGACTGCGGGTCCAGCGGTAGCGGCCACGCCTGGTCGGCCAGGTTCTCCTGGAGGGTCGGGTTCTCTTCGTCCTTTTCCGGTTCGTCCGCCCAGGACTCGATCTCGCCGTGGCCCGCCGTGCAGTGGTCGTACAGGGCGTGCAGGAACGGGGAGGGGCCACGGGGGCGTTTCTGGGAGGGGCCCCACCAGTGGGCCGAGCCGAGCAGGAGCGAGCGCGGGCGGGTGAAGGTCACGTACCCGAGGCGCAGTTCCTCCGTGTGCTGGTGGGCGCGCATCTCCTCCTTGAAGCCCTTCAGCGCGGCGGCCGTCCACTCCTCGATCGTCGGCAGCGTGGCCGCGTCGCCGCGCAGCGCGTGCGGGAGCACCTGTGGCTGCGCGGTCCAGGACTCGCGTGACTTGCTGCTCGGGAACTGCGAGGCGACGAGGCCGGGCACGGCGACGACGTCCCACTCCAGGCCCTTGGACTTGTGCGCGGTCAGCACCTTGACGGTGTTCTCGCCGCCCGGCAGCGCGTTGTCCAGGCCCTTCTCGTACTGCGCGGCGGTGCGCAGGAAGCCCAGGAAGGCCAGCAGCGACGCCTCGCCGTCGAGGGAGGCGAAACCGGCCGCGATGTCGAGGAAGTTGGACAGGGTCTCGCGGCGGCGCGCGGCCAGGGCGTGCGGGGAGGCGGAGAGCTCGACCTCCAGGCCGGTGGCGGCGAGCACCCGGTGCAGGACGTCCATCAGCGGGTCGGCGAGCGCCGTGCGCAGCCCGCGCAGTTCGGCCGCGAGGCGGGCGAACCGTACCCGCGCCTCCGGCGAGAACGGCAGTCCGTCGTCCTCGCCGCCGCCGGAATCGAGGAAGGTGTCCAGGGCGTCGGCGAGCGAGATCACCTCGGCCGGGTCGACGCCCTCCACGGCCGCGGCGAGGCGCTCGTCCGGGTCGTCGGACCCATCGCCGGCCCGGTGGACGAGGAGCCGGGCGCGGCGGCCGAGCAGGGCGAGGTCGCGCGGGCCGATGCGCCAGCGCGGGCCGGTGAGGAGGCGGACGAGGGAGGCGTTGGCCCCCGGGTCCTGGAGGACCTCGCAGACCGCGACGAGGTCGGCGACCTCGGGCAGGTGCAGCAGCCCGGACAGGCCGACGACCTCGACGGGGACGTCCCGGGCGACCAGGGCCGCCTGGATCGCCGGGAAGTCGGTCGCGGTCCGGCACAGCACGGCGATCTCGCCGGGCTCGCGACCGGTCCGCACGAGGTGCGCGAGGGAGTCGGCGAGCCAGTCGATCTCCTCCGCGTGGGTCGGCAGCAGGGCGATCCGCACCGTCCCGTCCCGCTCCGCGCCCGGCGCGGGGCGCAGCGCCTCGACGCCTTCGTGCATGGCCCGCAGCGGCTCGGCGAGCCCGTTGGCGAGGTCGAGCAGCCGGCCGCCGCTGCGCCGGTTCTCGCTGAGCGCGTAGCGGGTGGCGGGGGCGCCGTCCGCGTACGGGAAGTGCTCGGGGAAGTCGTCCAGGTTGGCGACGGAGGCCCCGCGCCAGCCGTAGATCGCCTGGCAGGGGTCGCCGACCGCGGTCACGGCGTGGCCCGTACCGCCGCCGAACAGCCCCGAGAGGAGCAGCCGTTGGGCGACGGAGGTGTCCTGGTACTCGTCGAGCAGCACCACCCGGAACTCGTCCCGCAGCAGCGCGCCGACCTCGGGGCGGGTGGTCGCCAGCTCGGCGGACAGGGCGATCTGGTCGCCGAAGTCGAGCAGATCGCGGGAGCGCTTGGCCTCGCGGTAGCGCACGACGAGGTCGAGCAGCTCGCGGCGGGCGGCGGCGGCCTCGGGGACCTTGCGCAGGTCGGCGTTGCTGAGCTTGGCGGACTCCAGGGCGCGCAGCAGGTCGGCGTCGTGCGCGCGCAGGTCGGCGGGGCGCACCAGGTGCTCGGCGAGCTCGGCGTCGAGCGCGAGCAGGTCGCCGACGAGCGTCGGGAAGGACTTGGTGAGCGCGGGGTACGGGCCGGGCGCCTCGCGCAGCACGCGCGCGGCGAGCTGGTAGCGGGTGGCGTCGGCGAGCAGCCGGGCCGTGGGCTCCAGGCCGATGCGCAGGCCGTGGTCGGTGAGGAGCTGGCCGGCGAAGGCGTGGTACGTGGAGATGCGCGGCTCGCCCGGGGGGTTGTCCGGGTCGATGACGTCGGGGTCGGTGACCCCTGCGCGTACGAGGGCGGTGCGGACGCGCTCGGCGAGCTCGCCTGCGGCCTTGTTGGTGAAGGTGAGACCGAGGACCTGCTCGGGGGCGACCTGCCCGGTGCCCACCAGCCAGACCACCCGGGCGGCCATCACCGTCGTCTTCCCCGAGCCCGCGCCGGCCACGATGACCTGCGGGGCGGGCGGCGCGACGATGCACGCGGTCTGCTCCGGGGTGAACGGGATGCCGAGCAGCTCCTTGAGCTGCTCGGGGTCGGTGAGGCGTGCGGTCACTCCAGAGAGGCTAACGGGGCGGACTGACAGGCCCGGTCCGCGCTGGCCTGCCCGGCCCCCGCGCTCGGATGTGGATCAGGCGCGGGCGCCCAGGCCATCAGGCGCGCGTCCCCCGGACATCAGGCGGCGTCCACCGGGTCATCAGGCGCGCGTCCCCGGGTCCAGCCTGCTCAGGTCCACGGTCTCGTCGGCCGGCGGTGTGACCACCTTCACGGGCTTGTCGTACGCGGAGAGCACCACCGTGCCCGGTTCGTCCCCGCCGGTCTTCACGATCCGGAGGATGTACGGCTTGCCCTGCTGCGCGACGGACACGACGCTCCGTTCGCCTGCGGCCTTCTGCTTGACGAGCGTGGCCGTCGGCGTCTTGCCCACGCGGCCGTCCTTGCCCCTGGTCAGACCGGTCCGCGCACCCTCGTCCTTGCTCAGGTCGTCGAGCAGGGCCTTGAGGTCGCAGACCCCGGAGAGCTCCGCGCTGCCCTCCTGACCGGCGGGGAACTTCACCCAGCGGCCCTTGAGCAGCTCCAAAGTGGCGTCGATCTGCGGCTCCGGGAGGCCCTGGGAAGTCATCGAGGCGCGCCAGAACCGCTCGTCCCCCTTCATGTACGCGGCCTTGGCCTTCTGGCGCAGCTCCGCCGTGCCGCCCTGCACCTTCAGCTTGCCGGTGCACTCGGCCTTGTCGTTGACGGAGAAGTCGACGTCGACGGTCTGCCCCTCGGAGACGACCCGGCCGGTCATCCGGAGCGAGGTCGCGGACTGGGTGGCGGCCACGGACTTGTCGGCGATCTCGTCGGCGCTCAGTCCCTTGAACGGGTCGGGCGACGGCGCGGCGACGACGGGCCGCACGTCCTGCTGCCGCGGGAGGGCGCCCGCGTCCGCCCGCGGCTGGTCGAACTGGGAACACCCGGTCACGCCTCCGGCGACCACGGCCGCGCACGCGGCGACCGTCGCGATCCGGAGCTTCCGATGGGACGCCATGCGGCCCTCCTCGCAGACTCCCCCCGCGATCCCCGACCACCAGCGTGACCCGAACGGCGCACACCCGCGACCGGGCGGGTCACTCGACGACGTGCCGGCCCTCGGGGCGGGCGCTGCAAGAGGCGCGGAAGGAACAGTTCGTGCAGTGCTGGCCGGTGGAGGGGGTGAAGCGTTCGTCGAGGACGCGGCCGGCGGCGGTGGCGAGGAGGTCGCCGACCCACTCGCCCGCGAGGGGTTCCTGGGCCTGGATCTTCGGCAGGGCGTCGCCGCCCTCCTTCTGAGCGGCGGGCTGACGCAGCTGGACGAGTTCGGCCCCGCCGGGGTCGGGGCGGCGGCCGCCGAAGACCTCGTCCACCGCGCCTTCGCGGACCGCGAGCTGGTAGACGGCGAGCTGGGGGTGGTGGGCGACCTCGTCCTTGGTCGGGGCGGACTTGCCGGTCTTGAAGTCGACGACGTAGGCGCGGCCCTGCTCGTCCTGCTCGACGCGGTCCATGGAGCCGCGGATCCGGACCTCGTACGCGCCGGCTTCGAGGGTGACGTCGAAGTCGTGCTCGGTGGCGGCGGGGGTGCGGCCGCCGCGGTCCATGACGTGCCAGCGCAGGAAGCGCTCCAGGGCGGTGCGGGCGTTGGCCTTCTCCTGCTCGGACTTCCAGGGGGCGTCGAAGGCGAGCCCGTCCCAGACCGAGTCGAGCCGGGCCATGAGGACGTCGAGGTCGGCGGGGGTGCGGCCGGAGGCGACCTCGTCGGCGAGGACGTGGACGACGTTGCCGAAGCCCTGGGCGGCGGTGGCGGGGGCGTCGGCCTTGACCTCGCGGCCCAGGAACCACTGGAGGGCGCAGGTGTGGGCGAGCTGGTCGAGCGCGGAGCCGGAGAGCGCGACGGGGCGGTCCCGGTCGCGGAGCGGGACCGCGCTGTGGGTGGGCTCGAACAGGCCCCACCAGCGATCGGGGTGCGCGGCGGGGACGAGCGGCTGGCCCTCGTCGTCGGTCAGCGCGGCGAGCTGAGCGAGGCGTTGCGCGGCGGCGGCGCGGAGCGCGTCGGAGGCGTCCGGGTCGACGGTGGTGGCGCGGAGCTCGGCGACGAGCGCGGCGACGGCGAGGGGGCGGCGGGGGCGGCCGGAGACGTCCTTGGGCTCGACGCCGAGTTCGGCGAGGAAGCGGGAGGGCTGGTCGCCGTCGTCGGCCGGGGCCTTGACCGCGGTGACGACGAGGCGGTGGCGGGCGCGGGTGGTGGCGACGTAGAAGAGGCGTCGCTCCTCGGCGAGGAGCGCGCCGGGGGTGAGGGGCTCGGCGATGCCGTCCCGGCCGATGCGGTCGGCTTCCAGGAGGGAGCCGCGGCGGCGCAGATCGGGCCAGAGGCCCTCCTGCACCCCGGCCACGACGACCAGGCCCCATTCGAGGCCCTTCGCCCGGTGGGCCGTCATCAGACGGACTGCGTCGGGGCGGGCCTGGCGGCGGGTCAGGGTGTCGGCGGCGATGTCCTGGGCGTCGAGCTCCTCCAGGAAGTTCAGCGCGCCCCGGCCGCCGACCCGGTCCTCCGCGCGGGCGGCGGTCTCGAACAGCGCGCACACGGCGTCGAGGTCGCGGTCGGCGTTCCGCCCGCCCGCGCCGCCGCGCAGCGCGGCGCGCTCGAGCCGGCCGGGCCACGGGGTACCGCTCCAGAGCAGCCAGAGCGCCTCCTCGGCGGTCCCGCCGGCGGCGAGCAGCTCCCGCGTACGACGCAACAGGTCGCCGAGCCGCTGCGCCCCGCGCGCGTACGCCGGGTCGTGCGCGACGAGCCGCTCGGGCTCGGCGAGCGCCCGCGCCAGCAGCACGTCGGACGGCGCGGGCACCTTGTTCCCCCCGGCCCGCTCCTCGTCCCGCAACGCCCGCCCGAGCCGCCGCAGATCGGCCGGATCCATGGCGGCGAGCGGCGAAGCGAGCAGATCGAGCGCCGTCTCGACGTCGAGCCAGGTGCCGGTGGCGGGAAGGGGCGAGCCCGAGGCGACGCCGTCGGAGCCGACGGCTTCGCCGGAGACGGGTACCTCGGCGCCCGGCGCGAGCTGTGCCTCGGCGACCGCCCCGAGCTGCACCTCGTCGCCCGCCGCGAGCTGTGCCCCGGCACCCGCCGCGAGCTGCACCTCGTCGCCCGCCCCGAGCTGCACCTCGGCGACCGGCCCGACCTCCGCCTCGACGGCGGTACCACCGGGAGCGCCCGGTCCCGGCCCGGGGCCCGCCGATGCGTCCGCCGCAGGTCCGCCGACGGTCTCGTCGGAGGCCAGCGGCTCAGCCTCGGCCGTCGGCGCGACCGCCGCTGCCGGCCCCGTCGCCTCGTCGCCGTCCCCGGCGGCCAGCGGCTTCCCCGCCGCCCCCGCCGCCCCCGCCGTCGCCCGCAGCGCCAGCAGCAGCGGGGCCACCGCCGGTTCGTGGCGGAGCGGGGTGTCGGCGGTGTCGGTCTCCAGGGGGACGCCGGCGGAGGTGAGGGCGCGGCGGAGGGCGGGGATGGGGGTGGCGGCGCGGACCAGGACCGCCATGTCGGACCAGGGGACGCCGTCCTCCAGGTGGGCGCGGCGGAGCAGGTCGGCGATGTTGTCGACCTCGGTGGAGGGCGTGGGGTAGGTGTACGCCTCCACCCGGCCGCCCTCACGGACCGCCGCCGGCTCGCGGTGCGCGCGCGCCTTGTCGGCGGGCAGCCGGGGCAGCGGCATCCGCCGGGTGAGCAGCCGGGTCGCCGCAAGGAGCCCCGCGCCCGAGCGCCGCGAGGTGGTGAGGACGCGTACGTCCGCGCCCCCGAAGGTCTCCGGGAAGTCGAGGATGCCGTTCACGTCCGCGCCCCGGAACGCGTAGATCGACTGGTCCGGGTCGCCGAACGCCACCAGCGTCCTCCCGCCCGCGAGCGCCCGGAGCAGCCGTACCTGCGCCGGGTCCGTGTCCTGATACTCGTCGACGAACACCGCGTCGTACTCCGGCAGCGTCACGCCCCGCGCCGCGCCACGCGTCCCCGGGCCCCCCGCCCCGCCCTCCGCCAGCAGCACGGCCCGGTGCACCAGCTCCGCGTAGTCCAGGACCCCCTGCATGTCGAGCACGTCGAGGTACTCCGCGAGGAAGCCGGCCGCAGCCTTCCAGTCCGGCCGCCCCACCCGCGCCGCGAACTCCCCGAGCGCCTTCGGCCCGAGGCCCAGCTCGCGGGAGCGGGCCAGTACCGCGCGCACCTCGTCGGCGAAGCCGCGCGTGGTCAGGCAGGCCCGCAGCTCGTCGGGCCAGCGGATGCGGGCCAGGCCCTCCTTCTCCAGGTCGAGCTGGCCGGCCAGCAGCTCGCGCACGGCGACGTCCTGCTCGGGGCCGGACAGCAGCCGCAGCGGCTCGGCGAAGAGGTCGGCGTCCTGGTGGGCCCGGACCAGGGCGTAGCAGTACGAGTGGAAGGTCGTCGCCTGCGGGGCACGTGCCCCGTGCAGCCGCGCCGCCATCCGGTCGCGCAGCTCGACCGCCGCCTTGCGGCTGAAGGTGAGGACGAGGATCCGCTCCGGGTCCGCCCCGGCCTCCACACGCGCCGCGACCGCCTCGACGAGCGTCGTCGTCTTCCCGGTGCCCGGTCCGGCGAGGACGAGAAGCGGCCCTCCCCTGTGCTCAACCACACCCCGTTGCGCTGCGTCCAGCTGAGGGGGACGCACGGGGGCGATCGCCGTCCGCACCAGTCGGTACGCGCCATGAGTCCTCGGCCGTACCGGTCCCTGGTACGGCGTACGCCGGGTGGTGGAGGAGGAACTCACGTGGATCGCCGGTCCTGGTGGGTGTACGCGTGCTGGTGCGGATGCTGAGGGACGGGTGCGGAGGGGACATGCTGCGGGAACGATGCGGAGCAGACGACCTTACGGGAATCCCGCACCGTCCGGAGCGGTCATCCGCGAGCGCCCGCCCCGCCACTCGTGCCGTCGTCCCCGCCGTCCGCCCCGCCGCCTATGCCGTCGCCCGCCGTGCCGGCCTTCCCGTCCCACCGCGCCCGCCGCATGTCGATCTTCGGCAGGTGGCCCTCCGCGCTGCGGGCGGCCTGCTTCAGCGGGGTGCCCTCGTCCCGGTAGTGGCCGAGCGCGCGCTGCTCGTGGCCGGGCAGCAGCGTGCCGTCCGAGCGCACCACACGCCACCACGGCACCGCGCCGCCGTACAGTGCCATTACGCGGCCCACCTGGCGCGGGCCGCCCTCGCCGAGCCATTCGGCGACGTCTCCGTAGGTCATCACCCGGCCGGGCGGAATCAGCTCGGCGACCTCCAGCACCCGCTCCGCATACTCGGGAAGGTATTCGGGAAGCTCCTCGACGCTCATCCGGGACATCCTGCCTCACCGCACCGACAACCCCCTGATGCCTCCGCGATGCGGCTTCCCGTGCCACCATCGTCCGGGCGGTGACTGGTGATACGAGATCAAGAGCGAAACGATCAAGGCCTGGACGAGCGCGAGAAGACGCGCCGGCCGGCCCTGCAAGCACGGCGACGACAGCAAGAAGAGATCACGGACATGGTGATGGGGCACGACGCGGAGCCTCCCGAGGAGGGCCGCCCCGACGTACCCGCCGAGAGCGAGGAGCCGAGTGAGCGCGTCTCAGGCGACGAGCCCCTGCTCGCCGCCCGCGTCCACCGCCCCTCCGACCTGCTCCGGCTCCTCGTCGGCGTGCTCGCCATCGCCCTCGTCCTGGCCATCGCCGCCTTCGCCCACGGCACCACCTCTGGCCTGGAGCAGGACATCAACAAGGGGACGACCGGCGCCCCGGACGTCTTCGTCAAGATCGCCGGCCTGGTCTCGTCGATCGCCGTCCTGCTCGTCCCGGTCGCCTTCGCCATCGAGCGGCTGATCAAACGCGACGGGCTGCGGATCGCCGACGGCGTGCTCGCCGCCGTCCTCGCGCACGGTGTGACCCTCGCCACCGACCTGTGGGTGGCACGGGCCGCGCCCGGCACCATCCAGGACGCGCTGACCCAGCCCGCGGCGGACGGCGGGCTGACCGATCCGGTGCACGGCTACCTCGCGCCGGTCATCGCGTACATGACCGCCGTCGGGATGGCCCGCAGACCCCGCTGGCGGTTCGCCCTCTGGTTCGTCCTGCTGCTCGACGCGTTCACCATGCTCGTGGCCGGGTACACCACCGCGTTCTCGATCATCCTCACCGTGCTGATCGGCTGGACCGTCGCGTACGGCACGCTCTACACGGTCGGCTCCCCCAACGTCCGCCCCACCGGCCAGACCCTGCTGGCGGGCCTGCGCCGGGTCGGCTTCCGGCCGGTCACCGCGCTGCGCGCCGAGGGCCTGCCGGACACCGCCGAGCAGGGCGACCGGGGCCGCCGCTACATCGTGACGCTGGAGGACGGGCCACCGCTCGACGTCACCGTCGTCGACCGCGAGCAGCAGGCGCACGGCTTCTTCTACCGGGTGTGGCGACGCCTCACGCTGCGCGCCATCACCACCCGCCGCTCGATCGTCTCGCTGCGCCAGGCCCTCGAGCAGGAGGCGCTGCTCGCGTACGCGGCCATCGCCGCCGGGGCCAACGCGCCCAGGCTGATCGCCACCTCCGAGCTCGGCCCGGACGCCGTGATGCTCGTGTACGAGCACCTGGGCGGCCGGACCCTGGACTCCCTCGAGGACCACGAGGTCACCGACGAGCTGGTGCGCAGCGCCTGGCGCCAGGTGAAGGCGCTCCAGTCGCGCCGGATCGCGCACCGCAGGCTCGCCGGGGACGCGATTCTGGTGGATCGTTCCGGCAAGGTGATCCTGACCGATCTGCGCGGCGGCGAGATCGCCGCCGGCGATCTGGTGCTGCGGATGGACATCGCGCAGCTGCTGACCACCCTCGGCCTGCGGGTCGGCGCGGAGCGCGCCGTCGCCGCCGCCGTGCAGGTGCTCGGCCCGGACGCGATCGCGGACTGCATGCCGCTGCTCCAGCCGATCGCGCTGAGCCGCTCGACCCGCGCGGAGCTGCGCCGGCTGGCGCGGGAGCGGTCGAAGCGCGAGCGGGAAGCGGTTCTGGAGGCCTCCCAGGCGGAGAAGCAGGCCCGCGCCGAGACCCATGCGGCGGCCGGCACGGCCGCGGGCGGCGGCACCAAGGCGGACCGGAAGGCCGAACGGGCGGAGAAGCAGGCCGACAAGCGGGCCGAGAAGCGCGCCCTGGACACGGCTCTGGACGAGGCCCGCGAGGAGGACCTGCTGGCGCAGATCCGCCGGCAGGTGCTGCTGATCCGGCCGCTGGCGCCGGTGGAGCCGGTGCGCCTGGAGCGGATCAAGCCACGGACGCTGGTCAGCCTGATCGCGGGCGCGGTCGCCGCGTACTTCCTGCTCTCGCAGATCGCGCGCACCCCGCTCTCGACGATCGCCGAGGCGAACTGGGGCTGGGTGGCCGCGGCGGTGCTGTTCTCGGCGCTGAGCTACATCGCGGCCGCGATGAGCCTGCTGGGCTTCGTGCCCGAGCGGGTGCCGTTCTGGCGGACGGTCGTGGCGCAGGTCGCCGGCTCGTTCGTGAAGATCGTCGCCCCGGCGGCGGTCGGCGGCGTGGCGCTCAACACTCGATTCCTGCAGCGGTCCGGGGTCCGGCCGGGGCTCGCGGTGGCCAGCGTCGGCGCCTCGCAGCTGTTCGGGCTCGGCGCGCACATCCTGCTGCTGCTCGCCTTCGGCTATCTGACCGGCACGGAGAAGTCGCAGTCGTTCAGCCCGTCCCGGACGGTGATCGCCGGCCTGTTGACGGTGGCGGTGCTCGTCCTGGTGGTGACGGCGATCCCGTTCATGCGGAAGTTCGTCTCGACCCGGCTGCGCTCGCTGTTCGCGGGTGTCGTGCCGCGCATGCTGGACGTGCTCCAGCGGCCGATGAAACTGGTCACCGGCATCGGCGGGATGCTGCTCCTGACCGGCGTCTTCGTGCTCTGCCTGGACGCGTCGATCCGTGCCTTCGGGCAGGGCGAGGCCGAGACGCTGAGCTTCGCGACCGTCGCGGTGGTCTTCCTCGCGGGCAACGCGATCGGCTCGGCGGCCCCCACCCCGGGCGGCGTCGGCGCGGTCGAGGGCGCGCTGACCGTCGGCCTGGTGGCCGTGGGCAGCCTTCCGCTGGACGTGGCGACGCCGGCGGTGCTGCTGTACCGGCTCCTGACGCTGTGGCTGCCGGTGCTGCCGGGCTGGCTCTGCTTCAACTGGCTGACGAAGCGGGGCGCCCTGTAGGGGCCGTGCCGCAGGGGCCGTGCGGCCACCCGCATGGCCCACGGCGCGCGCGGGCCACGGCGGCCCGGCCGACGATGGGGGCATGCCGAACGCACCCCGTCGCGCCGCCCTGGTCGCTGCCACCGCCGCCGTGCTGCTCGTCGCCGGGTGCTCGGACGACGGCGACAAGCCGAAGGACGGGCCGACGGCCTCGGGCTCCGGGCTCGCCGGCCTGGCCGACCAGAAGCTGACGTGGACGGTCTGCCCGCCGCCGTCCACCGCCGAGGGCGGCGGGCCCGCGCCCTCGCCGCTGCCCGGCGGGGCCCGCTGGGAGTGCGCCTTCATGAACGCGCCGCTCGACTACGCCGACCCCGGCGGCGAGACCATCGAGCTCGCGCTGATCCGCGCCAAGGCCAGGAACACCGCGAACCGCATCGGCTCCCTCCTCTTCAACTTCGGCGGCCCCGGCGCCTCCGGCGTCACCGGCCTGCCGTCCTTCGCCAAGGAGTTCGAGTCCCTGCGCTCCCGCTACGACCTGGTCTCCTTCGACCCGCGCGGGGTCGGCCGCAGCGAAGCCGTGGAATGCCTGGACGACCGCGAACTCGACGCGTACTACGCCGCGGACGCGAGCCCCGACGACGACGCCGAGGAGAAGACGCTCACCGACAACCTGAAGAAGTACGCCGCCGGCTGCGAGAAGAACTCCGGCGCCGCCCTCCCGCACGTCGGCACCGAGAACGCGGCCCGCGACCTGGACCTGATGCGCCAGGTCCTCGGCGACGACAAGCTGTACTACTTCGGCATCTCGTACGGCACCGAACTCGGCGGCGTCTACGCCCACCTGTTCCCGAAGAACGTCGGCCGCGTCGTGCTCGACGCCGTCGTCGACCCCAACGCGGGCGTCGAGGACGGTGCCCTGGGCCAGGCGCGCGGCTTCCAGCTCGCGCTGGACAACTTCGCGAAGGACTGCGTGGCCCGCGGCGACGAGTGCAGGCTGCCCGGCTCCTCCGTCGCCGAGATCGAGTCGTTCATCACCGGCCTGCTCGCCGAGCTCGACAAGAAGCCGATCCAGGGCATCGGCGACCGGCAGCTCACCCAGACCCAGGCCACCAACGGCATCGCGCAGGCCCTGTACTCCACGGAGTACTGGCCCTACCTGGAGCAGGGCCTCGACGAGGCCGACGGCGGCCAGGGCGGCCTGCTCCTGGCGCTCTCCGACTCCATGAACGGCCGCAACGAGCAGGGCCAGTACAGCAACATCCAGGCCGCCAACGCGGCCGTCAACTGCGTCGACTTCAAGGAGCGCTACAGCGTCGCCCAGGCGAAGGCGAAGCTGCCCGAGTTCCGCGAGGCGTCGCCCGTCTTCGGCGACTTCATGGGCTGGGCGATGTCGTCCTGCTCGCAGTGGCCGGTCGGCGGCGCCTGGGACCACCCGGACGTCAGCGCCCCCGGCTCCGCGCCGATCGTCGTCGTGGGCACCACCGGCGACCCGGCCACCCCGTACGAGGGCGCGAAGGCGATGGTCGAGGCGCTCGGCGAGGGTGTCGGCGTGGAGATGACGTACGAGGGCGAGGGCCACGGCGCGTACACCGGCGGCAGCGCCTGCGTGAAGGCCGCGATCGACGCGTACCTCCTGAACGGCCGCGTTCCGGCCGCTGGTACCGTCTGCCGCTAGCCAATCCGCGCGGGGGGTCATTCACACATGCACATGCCCATCACGTCCATACGGATACGGTCGGCCGCGGCTCTCGGCATCGCCGGGCTGCTGCTCACCGGCTGCACGAGCGCCGGCGGAGCGGACGCCGGGCCGACCGCCTCGCGGACCGGCGAGGCCAAGAACCCTGCCGCCTCCGGCTCCCCCGCCGCGCCCCCGCTGCCCGCCGCGCTCACCGGCCAGAAGCTCGACTGGCGCGGCTGCAAGGCCCCGGAGGGCGGCGAGCGGCCCGGCTCGCAGTGGCGCTGCGCGGACGTGAAGGTGCCGCTCGACTACGCGAAGCCGGCCGGCGAGACGATGACCGTCGCGCTGATCCGCAAGGAGGCCCGGGACAAGGACCGCCGGATCGGCTCGTTGCTGTTCAACTTCGGCGGCCCCGGCGGGTCCGGCGTCGAGATCCTGCCGCGCGCCGCCGCCGAGTACGGCAAGCTGAACCAGCGCTACGACCTGGTGGGCTTCGACCCCCGGGGCGTAGGCAAAAGCAGCGCCGTGGTCTGCCGGGACGACAAGGAGCTGGCCGCCTCCGAGGCGGGCACCGACTTCACCCCGGACACGGCGGCCGAGGAGACCGCCCTCATCGCGGACAGCACCGCGTTCGGCGCGGGCTGCGCCCGCCGCTCCGGGAAGACGATCCCGCACACCACCACCAGCAACACGGCCCGCGACCTGGACCTGGTGCGCCACGTCCTCGGCGACGACAAGCTCAACTACTTCGGCATCTCGTACGGCACCCAGCTCGGCGCCGCCTACGCCCACCTGTTCCCGAAGAACGTCGGCGGCGCCGTCCTCGACGCCGTCGTCGACCCGACGGCGGACGCCGTCGGACACGCCCGCAACCAGACCATCGGCTTCCAGCGGGCCCTGGACAACTACCTCAAGAGCAAGGGCGAGAACCCGAAGACCGGCACCGCCCGGATCGCCGCCCTCCTCAAGCGGCTCGACCGCGCGCCGCTGCCGGTCGGCGGCCGGAAGCTCACCGACAACCTGGCGATCACCGGCATCGTGATGCCGTTGTACTCGGAGAGCAGCTGGCCGATGCTGACCTCCGCCCTGGCCAAGGCGGAGAACGGCGACGGCTCCGAACTCCTGCAGCTCGCCGACTTCTACAACGACCGCGACGAGAGCGGGCACTACACCCCGTCCAGCCACGCGCAGCGGGCGATCTCCTGCGCCGACTCCGCCGAGCGGCCGACCGTCGCCCAGGCGCGGGGCCTGCTGCCGGAGTTCCGGAAGCTGTCGCCGGTGTTCGGCGAGTTCCTGGCCTGGGACACGGCCGGCTGGTGCGCGAACTGGCCGGTGAAGGGCGAGCGGAAGACGCCGGAGGCGAGCGCCCCGGGCGCGGGCCCGATCCTGGTCATCGGCACGACCGGCGACCCGGCGACCCCGTACGAGGGGGCCGAGCGGATGGCGAAGAAGCTCGGCGCGGGCGTCGGCGTCCTGGTCAGCAACAAGGGCGAGGGGCACGGCGCGTACGGCACGTCGTCCTGCGTGACGAAGACGGTCGACGCGTATCTGCTTGACGGGAAGGTCCCGGCGTACGGCAAGACCTGCTCCTGAGCATGCCGGAAGGCCCCGGACCTGATCGACAGGTCCGGGGCCTTCCGCATGACGTCTGTGTCTTAGTAGATCGGCTTCTCGGGCTCGATCTGGTTGACCCAGCCGATGACGCCGCCGCCGACGTGCACCGCGTCCGCGAAGCCCGCGGACTTCAGCACCGCGAGGACTTCCGCACTGCGGACACCCGTCTTGCAGTGCAGGACGATCCGCCTGTCCTGCGGGAGGTCCTGGAGGGCGTTGCCCATGAGGAACTCGTTCTTGGGGATCAGCTTCGCGCCCGGGATCGAGACGATCTCGTACTCGTTCTGCTCACGGACGTCGATGATCTCGATCTTCTCGTCCGCGTCGATCCACTCCTTGAGCTGCTTCGGAGTGATCGTGGAGCCGAGCGCCGCCTCCTGGGCCTCCTCGGACACGACGCCGCAGAAGGCCTCGTAGTCGATGAGCTCGGTGACGGTCGGGTTCTCGCCGCAGACCGCGCAGTTCGGGTCCTTGCGGACCTTCACCTGGCGGTACTGCATCTCCAGGGCGTCGTAGATCATCAGTCGGCCGACCAGCGGGTCGCCCACGCCGGCCAGGACCTTGATCGCCTCGGTGACCTGGATGGAGCCGATCGACGCGCAGAGCACGCCGAGGACGCCGCCCTCGGCGCAGGAGGGGACCATGCCCGGCGGCGGGGGCTCCGGGTAGAGGCAGCGGTAGCAGGGGCCGTACTCGGACCAGAAGACGGAGGCCTGGCCGTCGAAGCGGTAGATCGAGCCCCAGACGTACGGCTTGTTCAGCAGCACGCAGGCGTCGTTGACGAGGTAGCGCGTGGCGAAGTTGTCCGTGCCGTCGACGATCAGGTCGTACTGGCTGAAGATGTCCATCACGTTCTCGGCCTCGAGCCGCTCTTCGTGCAGGATCACGTTCACGTACGGGTTGATGCCGAGCACCGAGTCCTTGGCGGACTCGGCCTTGGAGCGGCCGATGTCGGCCTGGCTGTGGATGATCTGGCGCTGCAGGTTCGACTCGTCGACCTCGTCGAACTCCACGATGCCGAGCGTGCCGACGCCGGCCGCGGCCAGGTACATGAGGGCGGGCGAACCGAGGCCGCCGGCGCCCACACACAGCACACGAGCGTTCTTCAGCCGCTTCTGCCCGTCCATCCCGACATCGGGGATGATCAGGTGGCGGGAGTACCTGCGGACCTCGTCTACGGTGAGCTCGGCGGCCGGCTCGACCAGGGGTGGCAGCGACACGGGGACTCCGTTGGTCGGTATGTCAGTACGGTTGTTCTCTCCGTAACACTGCCACGCGACTTCTCATTCCGAGACACCCGGTCCGATCCGCGAGACGATTTCGTCCCAGTAGCCGGGCAGCGCCTGGAATGGGTCAGTATGTCCACCACCGTTCGCAGCGCGGTCGCTGCGGTCGGTGAAGAAGATCGTTCCGGCCCCCTGCCACCGCGCGATCCGCATCGCCTCGTCGAGATGACTGCGCGGCACCCCGTGGACGAGATGGACGAACCGCTCCGGCGGGAAGTCCGCGGTCCACTCCGCCACCTGCGACCAGCGGTAGTCGGCCCACGGGCCGCAGAAGGTGACCAGCTGGTCGGCGGCCTCCGCGTAGCCCGGGTACGGATGGCTGCCGTGCCCCAGGACCAGATGCGCCTCGCCGTCGAGCATCGCCTCCAGCGTGGCCGTGGTGCGGCGCACCTCCGCCAGGTCGATCCGGTCCGTGGGACAGCGGTCCAGGTAGTAGCCGTCCACCTTGTACCAGTCGAGGTAGCGGTGGGCGTCGGAGACGATGTCGCCGAAGTCCCGGGAGCCGTGCCGCAGATCCAGGTGACCGAGCACCCTGACCCCGGCGTTCCGCAGCCGCCCGGCCGCCTCCAGGCAGTGCGGGTCGGGCCGGTCGCCCGGCCCGCCGGCCACGTTGAGCACCGCCCAGTGCAACGGCGTGCCCGGCCGGGTCAGCTCGGCCCACTCGACCGGGGCGAGCAGCGGGTGCGCGTAGCCGGGGACGCCGAAGCCGAGCCGGTCCTCCCCGGTGGCGGACCGCGTCGTGCCGGCGGTGGTCAGATGCGACATGCCGCCTCCATCCAGATGTCGGCGAGGGATTCCTCGAGGTTGATCCGGGGCCGCCAGCCGAGCCGGTCGCGGGCGGTGCGCACGTCTGCCTGCTGCCAGGGGCCGCAGCCGTCCGGGTAGGGGTACGGCGGACCCGCGACGTGGTGCTCCATGCCGGACTCGGTGCGCGGGGCGCCGATGACCGGCCGGTTGGGCGGGCCGTCGAGCTCGTGCAGCGCGCCCGCGTAGCCGGCCACCCTGGCCAGCACCGCGGCGGCGTCCCGGAGCCGCACGGCACGGCCGGTGCCGATGTTGACGACGCCCTGCGCGGCCGAGAGCGAGGCCGCGTGGACGGCCCGGGCCACGTCCCGTACGTCGACGAAGTCGCGCTGCACGCCGAGGCCGGCCAGCTTGAGCTCGCCGTCCCCGGACTGCATCGCCCGGCGCATCGCCTCGGCGAGCCGGCCCAGCGGGGAGCCGGCCGGGGTGCCGGGGCCGACCGGCGAGAAGACCCGCAGCACCACCGCGTCGAGCCCGGAGCCGAGGACCAGTTCGGTCGCGGCGAGCTTGGACACGCCGTACGGGCCGCCGGGCCGGGGCACCGCGTCCTCCGCGGTGGAGGAGCCGGGCTGGGAGGGCCCGTACTCCGAGGCGCAGCCGACCTGGACCAGGCGGGCCCCGCAGCCGCTGCGGCGCAGGGCCTCGCAGACGGTGGCGACGGCGACGGTGTTGTGCCGGGTCAGTTCGCGGGCCCCGCCCCGCGTGGCGCCGGCGCAGTTGACGACGACGCCGGGGTGGACGGCGTCCAGGAACCGGGTCAGCGCGCCGGGGCTGCCCCCGGCGAGGTCGAACCGCACGTCGGCGTCGTCGCCGCGGCCCAGCGCGGTGAGGTGCACCGCGGGGTCGGCGAGCAGCCGGTCGGCGACGAAGCGGCCGAGGAATCCGTTGGCTCCGAGCAGCAGCACCCTCATCGCGCGGCCCCTTCGTGCCGACCGGCCGGTGCTGGGGGTTGGGGCGTCATCTGTGGTTTCTCCTTGGGATGCGGCGTTTTGTGCGGGGCACGCCCGCGGCGTCGGCTCCGCGGGTGCGCCGGGCGGGGGTCAGGGGGTGGCGTCGGCGTGGGCC
>NZ_DATCVQ010000048.1:0-15009 GCF_036566765.1 Streptomyces sp. | reverse complement strand
GGCCCCGGCCGACCCCGGCCGACGGCCGCTGACGTACACCACCTCAGCGTCCGACATACCGTTCCTCCAGCCGATGAACGCACAGTCGACGAACGGCGCCCCGTCCGGCACAGACGTCCCCGGCCCCCACGCCCCGCTCCCTCTGCGCGGCGACCGGGCCGAGCGTCCCACCCCCGCCGGCGGTCTGGCCGCAGTCCCGCCGCAGTCCCCCCGCACCCCCGCGCGTCCCCAGCTCCCCAAGCGCCGTGCCCAGGAGCACCTCGTCCCGCAGCTGCGCGACGAGCCCACGGCACGCAAGGACGAAGAGCACGCCCTGCACGACCCCGGTCTGATGGCCGCCTTCCAGCGGGGCATCGGACTCGCCGAGTCCCAGTCGGCGCCCCAGCACCCCGAAGCCCTCTTCGAGGCGTCCCGCGACCCCCTCGCAGCGCCTCATGATCCGCTGCGTCACGACGACGCGCACAAGGAGTAGATGCACCATGGCGAGCAATGTGCCGAACGGCCATTCCTCGGATCTCGACTGGCTCCTGAGCGGACTGGTCCAGCGGGTCCCGTACACCCGCAACGCGGTCCTGCTCTCCTCCGACGGCCTGGTGAAATCGGTGCACGGCCTGGACACCGACGCCGCCGACCACATGGCCGCCCTGGCCTCCGGCCTGTACTCGCTGGGCCGCAGCGCCGGGGCCCGGTTCGGCGACGGCGGTGAGGTGCGCCAGGTCGTGGTCGAGCTGGACTCCACCCTGCTCTTCGTCTCCACGGCCGGCTCCGGCACCTGCCTCGCGGTCCTCGCCGGCCGCGAGGCCGACGCCGCCGTGCTCGGCTACGAGATGGCGATGCTGGTCAAGAGCGTGCGACCGTACCTGGTCACGCCGGCCAGACAGGCCGCCGCCGCGCCGGGCGGCAGCGGGCAGTGATCATGCCGTCCCCCCTGGACGGGCCCTGGCTCGACGACGCGGCCGGCCGTCTGATCCGGCCGTACACCGTCAGCGGCGGCCGGACCAAGCCCAGCACCGCCCTCGACCTGCTGTCGATGGTGATGGCGACCGGTTCGGCCCCGCAGCCGCACATGGGCCCGGAGCACGCCCTCGCCCTGGGGCTGTGCGACGGGCCCACCTCGGTGGCGGAGATCGCGGCCCACTTACGGCTGCCGGCCGTCGTCACCAAGGTTCTGCTCTCCGATCTCGTGGACTGCGGGGCGATCACCGCCAAGTCGCCCCGCTTCCACGCCCAACCCACCGACCGTTCCTTGCTGGAGGCAGTGCTCGATGGCCTACGACGACGGCTCTGAGCGCCAGGACTCTGAGTTCCACGAATCCGAGCTCAACGACGCTGTCCCGACCGACCCGTTCCCCACGGCGCTCAAGATCCTGGTGGCGGGCGGCTTCGGGGTGGGCAAGACGACCTTCGTGGGCGCGGTCAGCGAGATCGAGCCGCTCAGCACCGAGGAACTGCTGACGCAGGTCAGCGAGGCCACCGACAGTCTGGTCGGCGTCGAGTCCAAGACCACCACGACCGTGGCCATGGACTTCGGCCGCATCACCCTGGACGCGCGGCACGTCCTGTACCTGTTCGGCACGCCCGGGCAGGAACGCTTCTGGTTCATGTGGGACGAGCTCTCCGAAGGCGCGCTCGGCGCGGTGGTCCTCGCCGACACCCGACGCCTGGAGGACTGCTTCTCCGCCGTGGACTTCTTCGAACGGCGGGGGATCGGATTCGTCGTCGCGGTCAACGAGTTCGACGGCTCGTACCGCTACGAGCCCGACGAGGTCAGAGCCGCGATCGACCTGAAGCCCGAGGTGCCGGTCGTGCTGTGCGACGCCCGTATCTCCAGCTCCGGCATCCAGACCCTGCTCACCCTCGTCCAGCATCTGCTCACCACCACCCCGGCCCCGACGCCGAGCTACGGAGCGCCCTCATGAGCTACGACCCGACCGGTCACCTGCTGCTGACCCCCATCGACCAGGAGGCGCCCACCCGTGTGCGGAGGCTGCGGCAGCTGGGGATCGGGGAGCGGCCGGAGGCGGTGTTCGACGAGTTCGCCAAGAAGCTCGCCGAGGTGACGGCCGCGCCGTACACGATGGTCAACTTCATCGACGAGAACCGGCAGTTCTTCGCCGGCCTGCACACTCCGAACGGGCCGCAGTCCGTTTCCGACGTCGGCACCGGCGCGGGCGCCGTCAGCCGGTACATGGACCGCGACCACGGCTACTGCCCGCATGTGGTGGTGCGGCGCAAGGCGCTGGTCCTGGAGGACGTGTGCGACTACCCGCGGTTCGCGGGGAACCCGGTGGTGGACGAGATCGGCATCCGCTCCTACCTGGGCGCGCCGCTGATCGACCGCACCGGCGTGGCGCTCGGCACGATCTGCGTGGTGGACACCGAGCCGCGGCCGTGGGGGCGGCCCGGCCTGGAGACCATCAAGGCGATGGCGGCGGAGCTGGTCGAGAAGATCCACCGCCGCGAGGACGGGCTGTTCTAGGAGGATGGGCTGTTTCGGGGGACGGGATCCGGCGCGGACGGGGCCGTCCGCGCCGGTCACATCGCCGGGACCGGCTCCATCCGGACCACGTCGGAGAGTTTCTCGGACCAGCTGCCCTTGGCGGTGCCGAGCGCGACCTCGGCCAGCCGCAGCAGTTGGATGTCCGAGGTGCCGGCGGGGGCGAAGATGTGGTGCGCGTCCCGCAGATAGCGCTCGATCGGGCGGTCGGTGAACAGACCGGCGGCGGCGTGGATCTCCATCGCGTTGCGCCCGGAGTCGATCGCCGACTCCACGTTGATCAGCTTCGCGTTCATCAGCTCGGCGTCGCAGGACATCCCCTGGTCGAGCAGGTGCACGGCGTGGTACGCGGCCAGCCGGGCGGTCATCAGCCGGGACTGCATCCGGCCCAACTTCAGCTTCACCGACGGCAGTTCGTGCAGCGGCTTGCCGTAGCGGATGCGCTCGGAGGCGAAGCGGGTGGTCTCCTCCAGGATCGCCTGGTGGATGCCGAGCGAGACGGCGGTGAGGTTGGCCCGCCCGTACAGGACGCTGGAGGAGTACGCGACGGCCAGGCCGTCGCCCTCCTCGCCGAGCCGGTTGGCCGCGGGGACCCGGCAGTCCTCGAAGACGAGCTCGCCGAAGCTGAAGCCGTGCAGGCCCATGGTCGGCTGCTGGGGGCCGGTGCGGAAGCCGGGGCGGTCGGACTCGACGAGGAAGGCGCTGAGCCCCTTCGAGCCGGGCCCGGTCCGGACCACGACGCCGTGCAGATCGCCGACGTGGCTGTTGCCGACGTACACCTTGTTGCCGTTGAGGACGTAGTCGTCGCCGTCGCGGACCGCGCTCGCGGTCATCCCGAGGACATGGCCGCCCGACTCGGGCTCGGTGACCGCGATGGTCGGCAGGCACTCACCGGCCGCGATGGCCGGGAGCCACGTCTTGCGCTGCTCGTCGCTGCCGAAATGGACGATCTTCGCGGTGCCGAGCTGCGACGCCTGGACCATGGCGCCCATCGCCCCGCTGACCCGGGAGAGTTCCTCGATGATGACGGTCTTGGCGAGGTGGCCGGCGCCCATGCCGCCGAATTCCTGGCTGATTGTCGCGCCCAGCCAGCCCTGTTCGGCGATGAGACGGGAGAGTTCCCAGTGAACCGTGCGACTCGATTCCATCTCTGCTATTCGTGGCCGGACCTGGCGCTCCGCGAATTCTCGGACGGTCTCCCGGAGTCGATGATGCAGATGACTGCTGAAGTAGCCGTCCATGTCGAGCCCTCCCTGCGAAACGCCTGTTCGGGCGGCTGCTCGAACAGGTGGAGCATCGGCAGTGGTCCCGTCCCGAACAGGCCGACCCTTTCATGGTGTTGATCTTTAGGAGATCGATCAATATCGCCACCGAGTTTGTCCGAAACCGGGGTGGTTGACGATTGGTTGTGCCTGTGTTGCGGACGTTTTTGGCCTGCTGGGCGCTGCCTCCAGGGCATTCCCGCGGGGCATCTTTCTGCCACATGCCAACGGCATTCGATTCCTGATCACAGGGCACGGGCGCACGGGTTCCCGCCTCATTCATGCACTCACGCACCATGGGTGGCCGGCCCCGGAAACGTTACGCCGCCGGTGGCGCGGGCGATTGCCCCGCTAAGGAGCGCTCGGACCCCGACCGGGGCGGCGTGCGGATGCGCATGGCGGCGCGTACGGAGCGTGCAGCGCGTGACGCGAACGGAGGCGTGCGCCCCGGCGTACTCGGTACGGTCGAAGCATGGCCACAGTCGACGATGTCCGCAGAATCGCGCTCGCCCTGCCCGAGGCGGTCGAGAAGCTCGCCTGGGGGATGCCCACCTTCCGGGTGGGCGTCGGCGGGAAGATCTTCGCCTCGCTGGACGACGACGACCGCGCGATGGGTGTGAAATGCCCCAAGGAGGACCGCGCCGAACTGATCGCCGCCGAGCCGGACAAGTTCTTCCTCCGCGCGGGCCACGACGACGGCTACGCCTGGGTACGCGTCCACCTTGCCGCGCTGGAGGACGACGAGGAGCTCCACGCGATCCTCGCCGACTCCTGGCGTCAGGCGGCCCCGCGCCGACTCCTCACCCTCCACCCGGATCTGGGGGCGCCGCCGGGGGAGTGAGGGCGGTTGGCTCAGCAGGGGCCGTGAGGCCCGTACGCCTTCGCGGTCACCCGCCCAGGAAGGCGGCGATCCGGGCCCTGAGACCCGCCGGGTCGAGCCCGTGCGCCGCCACATGCTCCTCGATCTCCCCGTACTTCCGCAGCTCCTGCCGCGCCACGCCCAGTCCAAGGACCCGGTGCGGGACCTCGACCAGGGCGTCGTTCGCCGCGCCCGTCGACGTGCCGGCCAGGTACGGCTCGACCAGGACCACGTCCGCCCGGGCCCCGTCCGCGACGGCCCGGCGCAGCGCCTCCCCGTCGAACGGCCGGACGGTCGTCGCGTACAGCACGGTCACGTCAAGGCCCTCGGTCGCGGCGAGGACGTTGTCGAGCAGCGGGCCGACGGCGACCACGACACCGCCGCGCCCCTCGCGCAGCCGCAGGAAGCCCTTGCCCGTGACCGGCTGGGGCGCGCGGTTGGACTGCTCGGACAGCCGCACGTACACGGAGTCGTCCGCCGCCGCCACCGCCTGCCGCAGCAGGACCTCGGCCTCGTCCGGATGACCGGGCACATGCACGGTCCACCCGTCCAGGGTGTCCAGGAGTGCGACGTCCCCGGGCGACATGTGGGTGAAGCCGCCGGCCGGCCAGTCGTACGACGCGGCGGCGCTGACCAGGACCCCGTGCACGCCCTGGTGGCCGAAGTCCAGCTTGACCTGCTCGAAGGGCCGCTCGACCAGGAAGCTGGCGAAGGTGTGCATGAGCGGCCGCAGCCCGGTCAGGGCCATCCCGGCCCCGGCACCGATCAGCAGCTGCTCGCGGATCCCGACGTTGACCACCCGCTCGGGATGGCGCCGCGCCGCGGGCTGGAAGCCGGCCGCGCTGATCTCGGCGAGCACGACCGCCAGGCGCGGGTCCTCGTCGAGCAGCCGGGAGGCGGTGGAGATGAAGCGGTCACGCATGGTGTCCATGGAGGATTCCTCGTGTGCGATATATGCCGACATACATCGGTATAGGACGGAGGTCGAGCTCAGTTCTTCGGCTCGACACGGGCCACGACGGCCCGCGGACGCCCCGGGTGAGGGGCGGTGTACGCGGCGTACAGGGCCTCGTGGTCCCGGCCGTCCACGGTCTCGGCGGACCAGCCGGCCGCCTCGAACCGCGAGGCGATCCCGCCGGGCCAGCCGTGGGTCGCCGACGCGTTGTCGATCACCAGCGTGTGCAGCTGCTCCAGGCCGGCGGGCCCGGCGTGGGCGAGGGCCTCGTGGTTGCTGCCCTCGTCCAGCTCGGCGTCCCCGATCAGCACCCACACCCGCGGATCGGCGAGCCCCTGCGCCCGCAGCCCGAGCACCGTCCCCACCGCCAGCGGCAGCCCGTGCCCGAGCGACCCGCTGCTGATCTCGACGCCCGGGACCAGCGTCCGGTCGGGGTGGTGGCCGAGCGGCGAGTCGTACGACCCGAAGCCGGGCAGCCACGCCTCGGGCACGAAGCCGCGCGCGGCGAGGACGGCGTAGTACGCCATGGGCCCGTGCCCCTTGGACAGCAGGAACCGGTCCCGCCCCGGGTCGCCCGCGGTCTCGGGCGACACCCGGAGCACCCGGTCGTAGAGCACCCACAGCGCGTCGAGCGTCGAGGTCGCGGCGGTCGAATGCTTCTCGGCCCCGGTCATGAGCGCCATGAGCCGCTGCAGCCGGTCGATGTCTGCCGTGTTCGTCATGACAGCCACCGTGCAACCTCAAGCTTGATCGAGGTCAAGCGCGCAAAGCGGTTCGTGACCACAGGGGGAAGTGCGGTATTGTTCTCATGCGCGTTCGGCCCGGGGAAACCCCAGGTCAGACGGGTATCGGGACGTGGCGCAGCTTGGTAGCGCACTTGACTGGGGGTCAAGGGGTCGCAGGTTCAAATCCTGTCGTCCCGACTCGAAAGAGTCGCAGGTCGAGGGGCCGTTTCAGAGTGATCTGAAGCGGCCCCTCGACCGTTTTGCGTCGCCCCGCGCCGAGCGGGTTACGGGATCGGCTGCTGCTGGGTGACGCAGTGGATGCCGCCGCCTCCTGTGCCGAGGCGGTCGATGTCGAGCTGCTCGATCACCCGGTCGGGGTAGAGCCGGGCGAGGGTTGCCCTGGCGGCGGTGTCGGCGCGGGTGTCGCCGAAGTGGGCCGAGATGACGGCGCCGTTGCACAGGTAGTAGTTGGCGTAGGACGCCAGGAAGTCGCGGTTCGTGGAGCGGATCTTGTTGTAGTCGGGTCCCTGGAGCCGGTCGACCGCGATCCGGCCGCCGGTGGCGGTCGTGGCGTTCGACAGGACCTGGTACTGCTGGCGCGCGTCCTTGGCGTAGGCGTCGGTGTCCGTTGCCAGGGGCATCTGGACGAGGGCCCCGCCCGGGGCGAGGAAACGCGAGGTCGCGTCGACGTGGTCGTCGGTGATGTCCTGGCCGTACACGCCGTCGAACCAGATGACCTTGGACGCGCCGTACGCGTCGCGCATCGCGCTCTCGATCTGCGCCTGCGACATCCCGGGGTTGCGGTTGCGGTTGACGAGGCTGCTGCGGGTCGCCATCAGGGTGCCGGCGCCGTCCTGCTCGATCGCGCCGCCCTCGCCGACGAGGTCGGCGTACGTGAACGGCACGCCGACGTACGCGGCGATCCGCTCGGCGACCAGCGCGTCCCTGGAGTGGATCTGCTTGTCGCCCCAGCCGTTGAAGTTCAGGCCGACCGCGTCCAGGCCGCCGGCCCCGTCGGTACGGAAGACCGGGCCGGTGTCGCGCATCCAGCAGTCGTCGACCGGTATGGAACTGATGACGGTGACCGAGGACCCGCACATCTGCCGAGCCCGTGCGGCGCTCGCCGAGTTGGCGCACATGATGACGGGCTCGTATTTCGCCACCGTCCGCGCGATCAGGGCGATGTCCGCCTGGACGCCGCCGAGCTTGCCGCGCCAGATCGAGGTGCTGTCCGGCCAGGCCATCCACGTACGGGTGTGCCGGACGTCCTCGATGGGGACGGCGAAGGAGCCCGCCGAGGCGCTCCGGGCCGACGCGGACGCGGCGCCCGCCCGGGCCTCGGCCGCGGCCAGGGCCGCACCGGCGGCGGTCAGGGCCGTGGCCGCCAGGAACTTACGCCGGCCGATGCCTCGGCCGATTCCCCTGCCGGATGGCTCGTTCGCCGCGTGATCGTTCGCAGTATGGTCGTTCACTTCGCCTCCTGCTCGACTGCCCGCGGTCCTTCCGCGGGCAGGGCTTGTTACAGCGCCCGCCGGGCGGCCGCGATCCGTTCCGGATCCCATCCGGGGCGGGGCACGGACTCCAACAGGAGCCGGGTGTAGGGGTGTTGGGGAGCCGCAAGGACGTCGGCGGTGCGGCCCGCCTCGACGACCGCCCCGTGGCGCATGACGAGGACGTCGTCGGTGACGCACCGCACCACGCCGAGGTCGTGGGTGATGAACAGGTAGCCGATCGACGTCTGCTCCCGGATGTCGGCCAGCAGGTTGAGGATCTGCGCCTGCACGGAGACGTCGAGCGCGGCCACCGCCTCGTCGAGGACGAGCACCGCCGGTTCCACGGCCAGGGCCCTGGCTATGGCGACGCGTTGGCGCTGGCCGCCGGAGAGATCGCGGGGCAGTGCGTCGGCGGCCCGGGTGCCCAGGCCGACCTGGTCGAGGAGTTCGCGTACCCGCCGGGCGTGGTCCATGGCCGGGAAGTGCAGGCGCAGCGTCTCGCGCAGCACCGCCTCGACACCCGTCCGCGGGTCGAGGGAGAGGTACGGGTCCTGGAAGACCATCTGGACCTCGCGCGCCCGGGCGAGCTGCCGCGCACGGCCCCGGGCCGGCCCGCTCCGGGCCCGGCCGCGGACGCGGACCTCACCGGCGTCGGGCCGATCGAGGCCGACGACGATCCGAGCCGTGGTGGTCTTCCCCGAGCCGGACTCGCCCACGATGCCGAGGGATCCGCCCTCCCGCAGGGTGAACGACACGTCGTCCACGGCTCGTACGCTCCCGAAGCCGCGATGCAGGCCGACGGCCTCCAGGACGCATCCACGCATCGACAGGACGTCCTCAGGCATCGACAAGGCGTTCTCACGCATCGACGGCGCTCCCTTCGAGCCGGTCGCTGTGGTGGCAGGCCGCCCGGTGTTCCGGTAGCCCGGGGGCGGGCCGCGACGGCGGGGCCTGCTGCGCGCAGAGCTCGGTGGCGAGCGGGCAGCGGGCGGCGAAGGCGCAGCCGGTCAGCGGCGTCCGCAGATCGGGCGGCGAGCCGTCGATGGCGGCGAGCCGGCCACGGGGGTTCTCCAGGCGGGGCGTCGACGCGAGCAGCGCGGCCGTGTACGGGTGGCGGGGGTGGGCGAAGAGGCGGTCGGCGGGGCCGCTTTCGGCGATGCGACCGGCGTACATCACGTAGACCCGGTCGCTGATCGCGGCGGCGAGATCGAGGTCGTGCGTGACGAACAGCAGCCCGGTACGGAAGCGTTCGCGCAGCCGGCCGAGCAGGGCGACGACCTCGGCCTGGGTGGTGACGTCGAGCGCGGTGGTGGGCTCGTCCGCGAGCAGCAGGGCCGGGTCGCCCATCAGCGCGGCCGCGATCATGACGCGTTGCAGCATGCCGCCGGACACCTCGCCGGGGTACTTGCGCAGCGCGGAGGCGTCCAGGCCGACCGCCTGGAGGAGCTCCGTGGCGCGGGCGGTCGCGTCCGCCTCGCTCATGGCCCTGGTCAGCCGGACGCTCTCGGTGAGGAAGTCGCCGATGCGGCGCAGCGGATTGATGGCGGCGCGCGGGTCCTGGAAGATCATCGCCACGCTGCCGGTGCGCAGGGCGCGGAGCCGGTCGGCGCTCATGGTGAGCACGTCGTGCCCGTCCACGAGGACCTTGCCCTCGGTGACGGCGCCGGCCGGCAGCAGCCGCAGGGCGCTGCGCGAGGTGAGGGTCTTGCCGGAGCCGGACTCGCCGACGAGGGCGACGGTCTCGCCGGCGGCGACGGTGAGGTCGATGCCGTCGAGTACGGGGCGGGCGGTGCCGGGGAGGCTGATCCGGAGGCCCTGGACGTCCAGAGTGTTCGGCGGCGGCACGGAGTTCGTGTTCATCGGTCTCTCCTGGCGACCCGGTCGGCCCAGCGTTCGCCGACGACGTTGAAGGCGACCACGGTCAGCACGATGAAGACGCAGGGCAGGATCGCGGACAGCGGGTAGCCGTGCTGTACGGCGGTCTGCCCGTCGAAGACCATGCGGCCCCAGTCGGGGGTGAGCGCGGGGACGCCCAGGCCGAGGAAGGAGAGGCCGGCGAGGTCCATCAGGGCGTAGCCGAAGTTGATCGTGGACTGGGCGAGGACGACGGGGGCGATGTTGGGAAGGATGTGGCGCAGGCAGATCTGCAGCCCGGAGTGGCCCTGGACTTGGTACGCGCTGACGTAGGGCCGTTCGCGTTCCGCGAGGACCAGGGAGCGGGTGAGGCGGCTGACGTACGGCAGGTAGGCGACGGCGAGCGCGGTGACCGGCGCGAGCAGCCCTTCCCCGTAGATCGAGATGATGAGGATCGCGAGCAGCATCCCGGGGAAGGCGAAGACGAGTTCGGTGCTGCGGGACAGGACGGAGTCGAGCCAGCCGCCGCGCCAGGCCGCGGCCGTGCCGACGGCGACGCCGGCGACGGTGGAGAAGAGGACCACCCCGAGCGGGCCGAGGAGCGAGGTGCGCGCGCCCAGGAGCAGGCGGGAGAGCGTGTCGCGACCGGCGGCGTCCACGCCGAGCAGGTGCTCGGCGGAGGGCGCCGCGAGTGCGTTGCCCAGGTCCACGGCGTTGGGGTCGTACGGCGCCGCCCAGGGGGCGAGCAGCGCCGCGAGGACGACCAGGACGACGAGGCCGAGGCAGATCACGTACAGGGGCGAGCCGGCGGAGCGGAGCCTGGCGAGGCCGGGCCGGCGGGTGAGGACGGCGGTCATGCGGCGGACCTCCTCGATCCGAGGGCGATCCGCGGGTCGACCAGGGGCATCAGCAGGTCGACGACGAGGTTCACGAGCATGAACAGGGCCACGATGATCAGGGAGATGGCCTGGACGGTCGGGAAGTCCTTGGTGGTGGTGGACAGTTCGAGCAGCTGGCCGATGCCGCCGATGCCGAACGCCGTCTCGACGAGGATCGTGCAGACCAGGAGCGTCGAGACGATCAGGCCGCCGGTGGTCAGGACGGTGCCGAGCGAGTTGCGGAACACATGGCGGCGGATCACCTGGCGCTCGGGGACGCCCCGGCTGCGGGCCACGGTGACGTGCTCGCCGTCGAGGGCCTCCAGCATCGCCGAGCGGGTGACCCGGGCGAGCATGCCGATCAGATAGAGCGCGAGCGCGATCGACGGCAGCGTCAGATGCCAGAGCATGTCCGCGAAGCCCTCGCCCGCGCCGCCGCTGGGGAACCAGCCGAGGTCCACGGCGAACAGCGCCTGGAGCAGCACGGCCGCGACGAAGGACGGCGTGCCGACGGCGAAGGTGGTGGCGACCAGGATCGCGGAGTCCGCGGCCCCGCCGCGCACGGCGGCCAGCCGGCCGAGCAGCAGCCCGACGGCCACGACGACGACCAGCGCCATGGCGACGAGCAACAGCGTGGTCGGCAGCCGGTCGGCCAACAGACGGGAGACGTCGGTGCGGTACGTGAGGGACCGGCCGAAGTCGCCCTGGAGCACGTCGCCCAGCCACCGCAGGTAGCGGACGAGGAAGGGGTCGTCCAAGTGGTACTGGGCGTTGATCGCGGCCAGCGCCTCGGGCGAGGCCGAGCGGCCGGAGAGCAGGAAGCTCGCCGGGCTGCCCGGCGCCAGGTACATCGCCCCGAAGACCACGAACGAGGCTGCGAGCAGGGTGACGGCCATCTCCGTCACCCGTCGCACTCCGAATCTCACGAAGCTCACCGCGCGGCCCCCACGTCGGCGGCCCACGGGTAGTACATGTACGAGATGGTGGTCGGCGCGCCGGTGATCCTCTTGTTGAGGAAGACGGCGGTGGGCCACTCGGCGACCGGGATCCACAGCAGCTGCTCGGCCGCGTGCTTCTGCAGCTCGGCCTCGATCTCCAGCCGCCGCACGGGGTCGTAGACGGCGGTCGCCCGCTCGACGAGGCCGTCGTACCGCCGGTCGCTGTAGCCGGCGAAGTTCTGGTACGCCCCGGTCCTGAAGTTGGTGAGCAGGTCCAGCGGATCGCGGATCGAGTCGTAGTAGGTGAGCGGGAACATGTCGATGCCCTCGCGCGCCTTCGGGTCGGTGAACAGCGCGGTGAACGCGTTCGGGGCGATGGTCTTCAGCCGGATGTCCAGGCCGATCCGGCTGCCGGCCGCCTGGACGGCGGTGGCGAGGAGGGAGACGTCCTGCCCGATCGAACTGGTGGCGACGGTCAGGGACTTGCCCGTGGCGCCGGCCTCCTTGATCAGCGCCGTGGCCTTCTCGATGTCCTGGGCGGACGGCGGCAGGGCGTCGAGCGCGGCCTTCTTCGTCTGTTCCGAAGCCCCGGCCCAAACGGCGCGGGTGGTGAGGGAGTTGGTGACTGTGCCCGCACCGCCGAGGCCGGCCTTGACGAAGCCCGAACGGTCCAGGGCCAGCGACAGCGCGCGACGGACGCGGACATCGCCGAGCGGCCCCTTCATGTCGGTGATGTTGACGTTGACCGTGCTCAGGCCCTCGCCGAAGTACAGGGTGCCGACGCCGCTGTCGCGCAGCTTGGCGTAACTCTCGGTCGGGATCAGGTAGCCGCCGTCCGCCTCGCCGCTGAGCAGCGCGTTCGTACGGGCGGAGGGGTCGGTGATGAAGCGGAAGACGGCCTTGCCGGACTTGGCCTTCGTGCCCCAGTAGCCGTCGAACCGTTCGAGCTCGATCGACTGGCCCTTGTTCCACGCGCCGAGCTCGAACGGGCCGGTGCAGGCGAGGCCGCCCGAGGTGCCGTAGTCCCTGCCGGCCGCCTGCACCCCGGACTTGGACGCCACCACGCCGGCGGCGGTCGCCATGTACTGCGGGAACTGCGAGTCGGGCTTCTTGAGCTTGACGGTCACCTGGAGCGGGCCGGTCTTGGTCACGGCGGTGACGTTCTCGAAGACCTGCGCCCAGGCGGCGGCGTTGTCCGGGTCCCGCTGCCGGCCGAGGCTGAAGACGACGTCGTCGGCGGTCATCACCCGGCCGTCGTGGAAGCGCACGCCTGGGCGGAGGTCGTAGACCCAGGTGGTGGGGTCGGGGTTGGACGCCTTGCGCGCCAGACCCGGCTCCGTGGTGAGCCCGGGCGTCCAGCGCATCAGGCTCTCGCACACGTTCGAGAGGATCGTGTTCTGCGGGTAGTCGAACGCCACGGTGTAGTCGAGCGTGGGCGGCTCGGCGTAGACCGCCCACGTGAAGGAGTCGAGCTCGCCCTGGGCCTTCGGCGTACCGGCCGAGAGCTTGAACGCGCTGCTGGGGAGGGCCGCGCCGTTCTTGGGCGGGCCGGAGCAGGCGGCCAGGAGGGCGAAGGAGGCGAGGGCGGCGGTCGCGACGGCGCGCCGGGCGCTGCGGGGGTTACGGGTGCTGCCGGCCGGTCTTGAGTCGAGTCTTGAGTCGAGGGAGGGGGATGTGCTCATCGTCGTGCTCTCTTTCCGTGCGTCACGCGGTGGCGGCGTGGGCGGCGGCGGGGATCTGCTGGGTGATGCAGTGGACCCCGCCACCGCCGAAGGCGATCGCGAGGGCGTGCACGCCGACGACCGTGCGGCCGGGGTAGGCGGAGGCGATCACCTTGAGCGCGTCCTCGTCCTGGGGCAGTCCGGCCACCGGCACGACTACACCGCCGTTGGCGAGGTAGTAGTTGAGGTACGACACCTCCACCTGGCCGTCCGCCATGTCGACGAACGACGTCTGCGGGACGTCGACGATCTCGAACTTCCGGCCGTGCGCGTCGGTGCTCGCCTCCAGGACGGCGCGGTTGGCGCGCATCCGGGCGTAGTCGGGGTGCGCGGGGTCGTCGGGCAGGGAGACGACGACCTTGCCGGGCGCGGCGAAGGCGCAGACGCCGTCGACGTGTCCGTCCGTCTCGGTGTCCAGGAGCCCGCCGTACGGAAGCCAGACGACCTTGCTGACGCCGAGCTGCGACGTGAGCTCGGCCTCGATCTCGTCCCGGCTCATGCCGGGGTTCCTGTTGGGGTGGAGGAGACACTGCTCGGTCGTGATCAGCGTGCCCTCGCCGTCGACCGTGATCGCCCCGCCCTCAAGGATCATGTCGGAGACGATGCGCTCGACGCCGAGGTGCTCCAGGAGCAGGCCGCTGATCCGGTCGTCGGCGTCGTACGGGTGGTGCTTGCGGCCCCAGGCGTTGAAGCGGAAGTCCACCCCGGCGAGGCGGCCGGCGGCGTCGAGGACGAACAGCGGGGCGGAGTCGCGGAACCACGAGTCGTCAAGCGGCAGTTCGACGACGGTGATGTCCGGTCCGCACCAGGTCCGGGCGTCGTCGCCGAAGCCGGGCGGGGCGACCATGGTCACCGGCTCGAACGCGGCGATGGCGCGGGCGACGTTCGCGTACTCCTCCTTCGCCTCGTCCAGCACGCTGCCCCAGAGTTCCTCGCGGGTGGGCCAGGCCATCAGGCACCCCTGGTGCTCGGTCCACTCGGCGGGCATACGGAAAGCAGTCATCAGGTGTCTCTCTTCGGTCTTCGGTAGGGGTCTTGATGTAGGGTTGTCTGACTGAAAATTCAGTCAATGTGGAGGGTTGAAGAAAATGAGGCAACGCGACGGAGGCCTGGGACGGCCTTCGTCGGGCCCCTCAGAGGAAGTAGAGGCGGTTCAGGGAGATCGAGTCGGCGGGCTCGGAGCGGATCGGGTCGCCGTCGAGCGTGACGAGGCCGGATCGGCCGTCTACCGAGACGGCTCCGATGCGGGAGTTCAGGAGCAGGTCGGCCGGGCCGATGCCGCGGGTGCCGCGCACGGCAACCCGGCGGCGTCGGGTCGTCATCGCGTCGGAGCCGAGGTCGATAGCGGCCTGCGCGACGAAGGCGACGGAGATGTCGGCCGGCGTCGTGCCGTGGGCCCCGAACAGCGGGCCGAGGACCCGTGGTTCGCACCGGTCGGTGGCGGCGTTCGGGTCGCCGGTGACGCCGTAGGCGGGGAAGCCCGACTTGAGGACCAGCTGCGGCTTGGCGCCGAAGTACTCGGGTCGCCACAGCACGATGTCGGCCATTTTGCCGATCTCGACGGAGCCGACTTCGTGGGCGAGGCCGTGGGCGATGGCCGGGTTGATGGTGAGTTTGGCCATGTAGCGGAGGACGCGTGCGTTGTCGTCGTGCGCGCCGTCGCCGTCCAGCGGGCCGAGCTCGGCTTTCATCTTGCCGGCCATGGCGAAGGTCCGGCGTACGGTCTCGCCGGCCCTTCCCATCCCCTGCGCGTCGGAGGAGGTGATCCCGATCGCGCCGAGGTCGTGCAGGACGTCCTCCGCGCCCATCGTCCCGGCCCGGATCCGG
>NZ_DATCVQ010000047.1:0-16548 GCF_036566765.1 Streptomyces sp. | reverse complement strand
CCCGGCGGACCCGGCGCCAAGACCGAGGCCGGGGCCTGAGGCCTCGCGTTCGAGTCGTCGTCGAGTCGGGGCTGCCAGCCTGCACCGCATGCGAAGCGACGACACCACGCGAACCGGCGTCTTCGGAGGCATCGGCGGGCTCGGAGCGCTCCTGGCGGGGCTCGGCCGGCGGCTGGGACGGGCCCTGCCACAGCCGTCCGCCGCCCCACAGCGGTCCGCCGCGCCGCAGCCGGCCGCCGCCTTGTCACAGCCGTCCGCCGCCCCGCCGCCGCCCATCGCCGGGGTCGGGATCGACGTGGCCGCCATCACCCGGTTCGGGGCCGCCCTGGAGAGCAACCCCGGCCTCGCCGACCGGCTCTTCACTCCCACGGAGCTCACCCTCCCGTCCGGTGTCCGGCGTGGTGCGGCCTCCCTGGCGGCGCGGTTCGCCGCCAAGGAAGCGGTGGCCAAGTGCCTCGGCGCGCCGGGCGGGCTGCGCTGGCACGACGTCGAGGTGCGTACCGGCCCCGGCGGCCGCCCGGCCCTGCACGTGCGGGGCAGCGTCGCCGCCGCGGCGGCCGGGCTCGGCATCACCTCATGGCATCTGTCGCTCACTCATGACGCGGACGTGGCTTCGGCGGTCGTGATCGCATCGTCCTGAGATCGGGGTCCGCACCCTCCCACACATCCTCCAACTGCGCCCAGAGCTCCCGCTCCTGGGCGGTCAACCCGGTGAGCGGCGCGTCGACCAGCCGTTCGGGATGCCCGGGGTGCGGCCCCAGGGCGCGCTGGTCCGGCCCGAAGCCGTACACCGGCACGAAGCCGTAGCACTCGGGGACCGTGAAGAGGCCGAATCCCTGTCCCAGCGCGGCGAGCCCCACCTCCGCGTCGCGCCACAACCGCCGCAACCACTTCCTGGAACGCCCCACGACGGTCTCCCTTCGCCATCTTTGGATGGCGAAGCTAGAGAACCGTCCTCGAAGGAGGCTGGAGCGCGGGCCCGACGAGCCGTCAGCGGCAGCCGACGGGAGGGGCGCCCGAAGCGGCGTCGGCCAGCGAGACCCCAGCGAATCTCGAGCCCCTTCCGGCACATTGTCACTGTGGGCGCGCCACGGCCTGTGCGCCCCGCAAGGTGGGGCGGAGCGCTGCGTTCATTCAACCCCCGTGGTTCGCAGCGCTCCGCCCCCACCGTCGTGCGCCGCCGGGCGCCTCGAAGGGCCGCCCCCCTGGACAAGAACAACTGAGGTTAGGCTAACCTACCCTCGACTTGCCCAGGCCGACCCCGGCACGTACGAAAGCGACTTCGCCATGTCCAGCAACGCCCGAGCCACCCAACTCACCCGTCGCGGCCTCCTCGCCGCGGGCAGCGCCCTCGGGCTCGGCGCCGCACTGGCCGCCTGCGGCACCGAGAAGCAGTCCGGCTCCGCCGCGAAGTCCGAGAAGTCCGGCTCCTGGGAGTTCAAGGACGACCGCGGCCAGGTCGTGAAGACGAAGTCCGTCCCGAAGAACATCGTCGCCTTCACCGGCACCGCCGCCGCGCTGAAGGACTTCGGCGTCGAGGTCGTGGGCGTCTTCGGCCCGACCACGGTGAAGGACCCGAAGACCGGCGCCGAGACCCCGGACGTCCAGGCCGGCGACCTCGACGTCAAGAAGGTCAAGGTCATCGGCAACGTCTGGGGCGAGTTCAAGATCGAGGAGTACCTCAAGCTCAACCCCGAGGTCCTGATCACGGACATGTGGGAGAAGAACGACCTCTGGTACGTCCCGGCCGAGCAGAAGGACAAGATCCTCAAGGTCGCCCCGTCCGTCGCCCTGTGGGCCGCCGACAAGTCCATGCCGGCCGTGCTCCAGCGCCACGCCGACCTCGCCGCCTCGCTCGGCGCGGACGTCAAGACCAAGAAGATCCAGGACGACAAGGTCCGCTTCGAGGCCGCCGCCGAGCGCGTCCGGCAGGCCGCCAAGGGCAAGAAGGACATCAAGGTCCTGATCGGCTCCGCCTCGCCCGACCTCTTCTACGTCTCCACCCCGGTCCGGCCGACCGACACGCTGTACTTCAAGGAGCTCGGCGTCACCCTGGTCGTCCCGACCAAGCTGGACCAGGGCGGCTGGTTCGAGGGCCTGAGCTGGGAGAACGTCGACAAGTACCCGGCCGACGTCATCATGCTCGACAACCGCACCTCGGCCCTGCAGCCGGAGGCCCTGAAGGCCAAGCCGACCTGGGCCGCGCTGCCCGCCGTCAAGGCCGGCCAGGTCATCCCGCGGGTGACCGAGCCGATCTACTCGTACGCCAAGTGCGCCCCGCTCCTGGAGGACCTGGCCAAGGCGCTGGAGAACGCGAAGAAGGTGGCCTGACCCCATGACGAACGCCGAGACCGCCCCGTTCCAGTTCTTCTCCCTCCAGGTCGACCGGACGCGGCGGCTCGGCCCGTCCCTGGTCCGCGTCACCTTCACCGGGGGCGCCTCCCAGGCCGAAGGCCCAGGAGGAGAGGGCCTGAAGAACTTCGCCTCGGGAGGACGCGACCAGTCGCTCTCCCTCTTCCTGCCGCACCCCGGCCAGGACGCCCCCGTCCTGCCGCCGCTGGACGACCCGGACATGTACGCGATCCTGGGCGCCTGGCGCGCGATGCCGGACGACGAGCGGGCGGTGATGCGCTCGTACACCGTCCGCGAGCAGCGCACCGAGCCGACGCCCGAGGTCGACATCGACTTCGCGATCCACGAGGACGGCGGCCCCGCCTGCCGCTGGGCGCACAGCGCGAAGCCCGGCGACCGGGTGGTCGTGCTCGGCCCCGCAGTCGTGCAGAACACCGGGGTGCGCTTCCAGTTCCCCGAGGACGCCGACTCCGTGCTGATCTGGGCGGACGAGACGGCGCTGCCGGCCGCGTCCGCGATCCTGGAGTGGCTGCCGGCCGAGACCCGCGCCCGGGTGTTCCTCGAAGTGCCGTACTCCGGCGACCGGATGGAGCTCGCGACCCAGGCCGACGCCACGGTCACCTGGCTCGTACGGGAGGAGGGTGCGCCGACCGCCCTCGACGCGGTGCGCGCGGCCGAACTGCCCGGCGAATCCCCGTATGTGTGGATCGCCGGCGAGTCGGGCGCCGTGAAGGCGCTGCGCCGCCATTTCGTGGGCGAGCGCGGGCTCGACCGCCGTCGGGTCACCTTCGTCGGGTACTGGCGCAAGGGCCTGTCCGAGGACGCCCTGCGCGAGGTCCCCGACGAGACCCAGGACGAGGCGTGAGCACTTCCTAGACGCAGCCGACCGGTCAAGTGCCGGGCCCGAGGGGCGAGGGGTCGTTGCGAGGTGAAGTTAGGTTAGGCTAACCTAACTTCACACCAACCCCCCTCGCCCCTCGCCTTGTCCGGAGGACCCATCCCCATGCGCTCGCACCTGCTCAACGACGCGACGGCGGACCGCTACCGTCGCTCCGTCACCGAAGGAGTGGAGCGGGTGGCGGATCGACTCGCCGCCACGCGACGGCCGTTCACCGGCATCACGCCCCAGGAGCTGGCCCCCGTCGTGGCCGCGGTCGACCTCGACCGCCCGCTCGGCGACTCCTCCGCCGCCCTCGACGAACTGCAGGACGTCTACCTCCGCGACGCCGTCTACTTCCACCACCCGCGCTACCTGGGCCACCTCAACTGCCCGGTCGTCATCCCGGCCGTGGTCGGCGAGGCGGTGCTCTCCGCGGTCAACTCCAGCCTCGACACCTGGGACCAGAGCGCCGGCGCCACTCTCATCGAGCGCAAGCTGATCGACTGGACCGCCGGCCGGATCGGCCTCGGCCCGTCCGCCGACGGCGTGTTCACGAGCGGCGGCACCCAGTCCAACCTCCAGGCGCTGCTCCTGGCCCGCGAGGAAGCTACGGCAGGAGACTGGGACGGACCCGCGGACCTCTCCAGGCTCCGCATCTTCTCCTCCGAGTGCAGCCACTTCAGCGTCCAGAAGTCCGCCCAGCTGCTCGGCCTCGGCCGCGAGGCGGTCATCCCGATCCCGGTCGACCGCCGAAAGCGCCTGCAGTCGGTGGTCCTCGCCGCCGAGCTGGAGGCCTGCCGCGCCGAGGGCCTGATCCCGATGGCGATCGTCGCCACCGCCGGCACCACCGACTTCGGCTCCATCGACCCGCTGCCCGAGATCGCCGCCCTGGCCGCCGAGTACGGCGCCTGGATGCACGTCGACGCGGCGTACGGCTGCGGACTGCTCGCCTCGCGCACCCGCCGCCACCTCCTGGACGGCATCGAGCTGGCCGACTCGGTCACCGTGGACTACCACAAGTCCTTCTTCCAGCCCGTGAGTTCCTCCGCCCTCCTGGTCCGCGACGGATCGACGCTGCGGCACGCCACGTACCACGCGGACTACCTGAACCCGCGGCGCACGGTCGCCGAACAGATCCCCAACCAGGTGGACAAGTCGCTCCAGACCACCCGCCGCTTCGACGCGCTCAAACTGTGGATGACGCTGCGCGTGATGGGCGCCGACGGCGTCGGCGAGCTCTTCGACGAGGTCTGCGACCTCGCCGGGGCCGGCTTCGGCCTGCTCGCCGCCGACCCCCGCTACGACGTGGTCGTCGAGCCGCAGCTGTCCACCCTCGTCTACCGCTACATCCCCGAGGCCGTCACCTCCCCCGCCGAGATCGACCGCGCCAACCTCTACGCCCGCAAGGCCCTGTTCGCCTCCGGCGAGGCCGTGGTCGCCGGGACGAAGGTCGACGGCCGCCAGTACCTGAAGTTCACCCTGCTCAACCCCGAGACGACGGTGTCCGACATCGCCGCCGTTCTCGATCTGATCGCCGGCCACGCCGAGCAGTACCTGGGAGAGACCCTTGTCCACGCAGCCTCTTGATTTCATCGGCATCGGGCTCGGCCCCTTCAACCTCGGCCTGGCCTGCCTCACCGAGCCGATCGACGAACTGAACGGCCTCTTCCTGGAGTCCAAGCCGGACTTCGAGTGGCACTCGGGGATGTTCCTCGAAGGCGCCCACCTCCAGACGCCGTTCCTGTCGGACCTGGTCACGCTCGCCGACCCGACGTCCCCGTACTCCTTCCTCAACTACCTGAAGGAGCGCGGCCGGCTCTACTCGTTCTACATCCGCGAGAACTTCTATCCGCTGCGCACCGAGTACAACGACTACTGCCGCTGGGCCGCCGGCAAGCTGAGCAGCATCCGCTTCTCGACGACCGTGACGAGCGTGTCGTACGACACGGACGCCGAGCTGTACGTGGTGGCCACCGAGTCCGGAGAGACGTTCCGGGCCCGCCGACTGGTCCTCGGCACCGGCACCCCGCCCTACGTCCCGGACTCCTGCCGGGGCCTCGGCGGCGACCTGATCCACAACTCGCGCTACCTCCCGAACAAGGAGGAGCTGCAGAAGAAGAAGTCGATCACCCTCGTCGGCAGCGGCCAGAGCGCCGCCGAGATCTACTACGACCTCCTCTCGGAGATCGACGTCCACGGCTACCAGCTCAACTGGGTGACCCGCTCCCCGCGCTTCTTCCCCCTCGAATACACCAAGCTCACCCTGGAGATGACCTCCCCGGAGTACGTGGACTATTTCCACGCCCTCCCCGAGCAGACCCGCTACCGCCTGGAGACCCAGCAGAAGGGCCTGTTCAAGGGCATCGACGGCGAGCTGATCAACGCCGTCTTCGATCTGCTCTACCAGAAGAACCTGGCCGGCCCGATCCGCACCCGCCTGCTCACCAACTCGGCGCTGCACTCCGCCGCGTACGACGACGCCGGCGGCAGCTACACGCTGGGCTTCCACCAGGAGGAGCAGGAGAAGGACTTCACGGTGGAGACCGAGGGTCTGATCCTCGCCACCGGCTACAAGTACTCCGTCCCCGCCTTCCTGGAGCCGGTCACGGACCGCCTCCGCTGGGACGGCCAGGGCCGCTTCGACGTGGCCCGCAACTACTCGATCGACACGACGGGCCGCGGCGTCTTCCTCCAGAACGCCGGCGTCCACACGCACTCCATCACCTCGCCCGACCTGGGCATGGGCGCGTACCGCAACGCGTACATCGTCCGGGAGCTGCTGGGCCGCGAGTACTACCCCGTCGAGAAGACCATCGCGTTCCAGGAGTTTGCCGTATGACCGTGACCATCCGCCCCCTCGATCCTCTCAAGGACGCCGAGCTGATCCACCCCTGGGTCACCCACCCCAAGGCGGCCTTCTGGATGATGCAGGACGCGAAACTCCAGGACGTCGAGCGCGAGTACATGGCGATCGCCGCCAACCCGCACCACGACGCCTTCATCGGCCTGGTCGACGGCGAGCCGGCCTTCCTCATGGAGCGGTACGACCCGGCGAAGGCCGAGCTGGTGGGCCTGTACGAGCCGGAGGCCGGCGACGTCGGCATGCACTTCCTGGTCGCGCCCGCGGACACCCCGGTGCACGGCTTCACTCGCCTGGTCATCACCGCCGTGATGCGCGAACTGTTCGCCGACCCGGCGACCGCCCGCGTGGTCGTCGAGCCCGACGTCCGCAACAAGGCGGTGCACGCGCTCAACGCGGCCGTCGGCTTCGTGCCCGAGCGGGAGATCCAGAAGCCGGAGAAGCAGGCGCTGCTGAGCTTCTGCACCCGCGCCCAGTTCGACGCCGCAGTCGGAGCCGCGATATGAACCCCGTCGCACACCTCACCCCCCAGCGCTGGGCCGACGCCAATCGGGCCCTGATCCGCAAGGGCCTCGCCGAGTTCGCCCACGAGCGGCTGCTCACCCCGGAGGACCTCGGGGGAGGCGCGTACCGCGTCCTCGCCGACGACGGCCTTACCGAGTACCGCTTCACCGCCGACCGCTACGCCCTCGACCACTGGCAGATCGACCCCGCGTCGATCACCCGCCACCGGAGCGGCGAACAACTCCCCCTGGACGCCCTGCAGTTCATCACCGAGCTGCGCGGCGCGCTGGGCCTGAGCGACGAGATCCTGCCGGTCTACCTGGAGGAGATCTCCTCCACCCTGGCCGGTACGGCGTACAAGGCGACCAAGCCCCGGGTCACCGCCGCCGAACTGGCCCGCGCCGACTTCCAGGCGATCGAGACCGGGATGACCGAGGGCCACCCCTGCTTCGTCGCCAACAACGGCCGGCTCGGCTTCGGCGTGGACGAGTACCGCGCGTACGCCCCCGAGGCCGCCTCCCCGATCCACCTGATCTGGCTGGCCGCCCGCCGCGACCGCACCACGTTCACGGCCGGCGCGGGCATCGAGTACGAGGCCTTCATCCGCGCCGAGCTCGGCGACAAGGCGGTGGACGGCTTCGCCGCCGCCCTCGCCGAGCGCGGCCTGGACCTGGCCGACTACCTGCTGATGCCGGCGCACCCCTGGCAGTGGTGGAACAAGCTGTCCGTCACCTTCGCCGCCGAGGTCGCGCAGGAGCGGCTGGTCTACCTGGGCGAGGGCGACGACGGCTACCTGGCCCAGCAGTCGATCCGCACCTTCTTCAACAGCTCCGACCCGGCGAAGCACTACGTCAAGACGGCGCTGTCGGTCCTCAACATGGGCTTCATGCGGGGCCTCTCGGCCGCGTACATGGAGGCCACCCCGGCGATCAACGACTGGCTGGCCGGTCTGATCGAGGCGGACTCCGTCCTGAAGGCGGCCCGGTTCTCGATCATCCGCGAGCGCGCGGCGATCGGCTACCGGCACCTGGAGTACGAGGCTGCCACCGACCGCTACTCCCCGTACCGCAAGATGCTGGCGGCGCTGTGGCGGGAGAGCCCGGTGGCCTCCCTGGAGCAGGGCGAGCGCCTGGCCACCATGGCCTCGCTGCTGCACGTCGACCATGAGGGCGCGTCCCTCGCGGCCGCGCTGATCCGGCAGTCCGGCCTGCCGCCGCGCGAGTGGCTGGCCCGCTACCTGGACGCGTACCTGCTGCCGCTGCTGCACAGCTTCTACGCGTACGACCTGGTGTACATGCCGCACGGCGAGAACGTGATCCTGGTCCTCGACGAGAGCGGCGCGGTGGTCCGGGCGATCTTCAAGGACATCGCCGAGGAGATCTGCGTGATGGACCCGGCCGCGGTCCTGCCGCCGGCCGTGGAGCGCATCCGCGCCGAGGTCCCGGAGGACATGAAGCTCCTGTCGGTCTTCACCGACGTCTTCGACTGCTTCTTCCGCTTCCTGGCGGCGACGCTGGCGGCGGAGGGCGTCCTGGACGAGGAAGGCTTCTGGGCGACGGTCGCGGCCTGCGTGAGGGGCTACCAGGAGTCGGCGCCGGAACTGGCGGACAAGTTCGCGCAGTACGACCTGTTCGCGGAGACCTTCGCGCTCTCCGCCCTCAACCGCCTCCAGCTGCGCAACAACAAGCAGATGGTGGACCTGGCGGACCCGTCGGGCGCGCTCCAGCTCGTCGGTGAACTGGTGAACCCGATCGCACGGTTCGCCCGATAGACCGGCGCGGGCCCGGCGGAGTTACGGTCCTCCGCCGGGCCCGCGCTGTCGGCTAGGGCGGATCGGCGGCGAGCCGACCCTTCCGGGTAGCTCCGCCGCAGTCCTCGCACGACGCGATCACAGCGCTCTCGTAGACGACTGCGACGGTGTTGGCGCCTCGGCATTCACGGCACGGAGTCCGGTTGACCCACTGCTGCACGTGCGCGAACGCCTTGCCGACCTGGGTCGCGTTCATGCGACCGCGGTGACGCCGGCTTGCTCCATCTCCGCCTCCGTGGCGCGAAGGTGGTCGAACTCGCCGGCCGCGGCTCCGTCGAGGAACTTCGTGAACTCCGCCCGGCTGAAGTACAGGACCGGGGCTGCCGGGTCCTTGTCATCGGAGAGGGCGACCATGCGGGTGCCGTCCGGGATGCCGGCGTGCGGGTGGTCCTGGGCGTCGGGCGCTTCGGCCACGATCACGCAGTCCTTGAGGATCGGGTCGAGGTCCGTTCGGCTGGACTTGCGCCAGTCCAGGCCGGGTGCGTTCACGTTCCGGTACGCCTTGGTGCTGCGCCCGTTGCTGATGGTTCCGACAACGTTCATGCTGCTCCTTAGGTGTGTGGTGACCCCGAGGCCGACGAGGACATATACGTCCTGCCGCCGCCGCGCGCTCACGGCGCACCCGGCGGCAGGCCGCCCCGGCCGATGATCCGGCCGTCGGCCCGGCGCGGGACGGGGACATCGGCCGGGCGCTCACCGTCCCCGTGCCGGTGCTGGTCCGGCCGCACCCCGGTACGGAGCCGAAGCGCGGACCCTGATCGTGCGCGCCATCGAATCCCTGCCCTGGCCCCGGACACCGCGAAGCCGCCCCTCCCGCGCCCGTGGCGCGCGGGAGGGGCGGTGATCGTTCGTTCCCGCGGCTACCGCTCGGTCTCCCACGGGACCTGCGGGGAGCGGTAGTAGTCGATGCCCAGCGCGGTGAACCGGGGGCCCTGCGCCGCCAGGCGCAGCCGGTACGACGGCCAGTCGTGCGTCGCGGCCGGGGACCAGCCCAGCTCCGCCACGCCTGGCAGGCGCGGGAACGCCATCTGGTCGATGTGCGCGGTCTCGGAGATGGTCTCGGTCCAGAGCGGCGCCTCGACGCCCCGGACCGCTGCCGCGGGCGCGCCCGGCAGGTACGCGCCCGGGTCCCAGTCGTAGGACCGCTGGACCTCGACGTAGCCGGCCCAGGCCAGGCCGAGCTTGGTGTTCTTGTCGTACTTCATGTCGAGGTAGACCCGGTCGGCGGGCGAGAGGATCAGTCCGGTGCCGGCCCGGGCGGCGGCCGCGACCTGCTCCTTCTCGGTCGCGCTGGTGCCGTCGAGCCCCCAGTACTGGGCGAGCGCCCCGGCCGCCGGCGTGGCGCCGGTGAGCTGGTGCCAGCCGACGACGGTCTTGCCGTACTTCGCGACGAGCGGCTGGACCCGGTTCATGAAGGCGACGTAGTCCGCGTGGCTGGTGGAGTGCGCCTCGTCGCCGCCGATGTGGAGGTACCGGCCGGGGGTGAGCTCGGCGAGTTCGCGGATGACGTCGTCCACGAAGTCGTACGTGACCTCCTTGGGCGCGCACAGCGAGCTGAAGCCGACGTTGGTGCCGGTGTAGAGCGGCGGGGCGATGCCGTCGCAGTTCAGCTCGGCGTACGAGGCGAGGGCGGCGTTGGTGTGGCCGGGCATGTCGATCTCGGGGACGACCTCCAGATGGCGGGAGGCCGCGTGGCGCACGATCTCCTTGTAGTCGTCCTTGGTGTAGTACCCGCCGGGGCCGCCGCCGACCTGGGTGGAGCCGCCGTAGGCGGCGAGCCGGGGCCAGGAGTCGATGGCGATCCGCCAGCCCTGGTCGTCGCTCAGGTGCAGATGGAGCTTGTTGATCTTGTAGAGGGCGAGCTGGTCGACGTACCGCTTGACCTGGTCGACGGTGAAGAAGTGCCGGGAGACGTCGAGCATCGCGCCCCGCCAGGCGTACCGGGGCGTGTCGGTGATGGTGCCGCCGGCGACGGTCCACGGCCCCGGCTGCACGGTCCGCCGCTCGACGGAGGCCGGCAGCTGCTGGCGCAGCGTCTGAACGGCGTGGAAGAGCCCGGTGGACGTACGGGCGGTGAGGGTGATGCCACCCCGCCCGGACTGCAGCCGGTACCCCTCGTCCCCGAGCGCGGTCTCGCCCGCACTGAGCCGCAACAGGATCCCGCCGCGCCCGTCGTCATCGGTGACCGGCAGCGGGTACCCGGTGGAGGGCCGGAGAATCCCGGCGAGATAGGCCCCGACGGCCACCGCGTCGGCGGCGCCCTGGTCGACGCGAATCCGGGTGGTGGCGGTGAGGGTGTACGGGGAGCCCCCCGGGCTGACGGAGGCGGGCGCAGGCACGACCTGCCCGAGCGGCCGAGTCGTGGGGGCCTTGGAAGCGGCCCCGATGGACGAGATCCCGGCCGCCGCGACGAGCAGCAAGGCGCCGAGCACGCGCGGAAACGTTCTGTGCTGTCTCACAGGCAGTCCCTTTCGACGGGCTTTTGCGACTGTGGGCATGCGTAACCGAACAGCGACCATGCGTACCGCGCGCCTCAGCGGGCGTCAAGGTGTAGACCAATTTCACGGCGAAGCGGGCCGCCCGGCGCGGGGAGCGTGGGCCCGGCACTCCGCCGAGAACGGCCGGACCGCCGCATCGTGTGCTCACAGGCCGGACGCCCACACCGTGCGCGCAGGCCACCCGATAGGGTCGCCGCCATGGTCACGGCCCGCCCCGCACGCAGCGCGACACGTAACCGCCCCTCGGCGGGTGCGCTGCGGCTGCTGTGGCTGGCCGCACTGCTGCTGAGCTTCCTCTACACCCACGCCGCCGGAGCCGAGAGCGCCTCCGCGCACGTCACCCTCGGCGCGGCCGCCGCGGAGCACTCCGCCCCCGACGCGGACCACGCTGATCACCGCGACCTCGCGCCCGACGGCCACGACGGCTCCCACCCCGAACAGGCCTGCGCCGCCGGCCAGCCGCAGCACTGCGCAGACCTGCCTCTCCCTCGGCTCCTCCCGTACGGAGAACTGACCCCCGACGCCCGATCGGCGATCCGGGCCGGGCGCATTCCCGCCCTCTTCGGCCCTCCTCCGCCGCGAAGTTCCGGCCTGTGCGTGGTGCAGCAGGTGTAGATCCGGGCCCCTCCGCCCCGATCTCTCCCTCACTCGTCCCCGCCGTCGGCGTGTCCGCACACGCCGCCGGGCGGCGAGTCACGCACGCCACGAAGGAACTCGCACGTGACCCAGATCCTCGACACCCAGACCCCGAACAACCCGCCGCAGGCGCCCGTCGGCCGGGCCGCCCGCCGCAAGGACCACGCCCGTCGCGCCTGGAAGCGGCCGCTGGCCGCCCGCTATCTCGGCTACGTCGGCTACTTCGTCGGCGCCGGGCTGATCAGCGGCGCGGTCGTCCACCACCCCCTCGACCCCGACCGCTACACCGTCATCGCCCTCTACGGCGCCGCGGTGTTCCTCGCGGCCACCGTCCTCAACGAGTTCCTCCTCACCCGCGAGCGCCCCGGCCTGCCGCGCATGCTGGTCGTGATCGGCGCCTCGCTGATGCTGTCCTTCGGCATCGGCATGCTCTCCGGCGGCTTGCAGCACTTCGGCGACTTCCCCGCCCGCGGCGCCGTCCTCGTCCCCAGCGGCCTCGTCGTCTCCTTCATCGCCTACGTCATCAAGGACTCCGACACGCCCAACCGCCGCATCGTCAGCCTTCTCGGCGCGGCCGTGCTCATCACCGCGGCCCTCGCCTTCCTCGGCCTGCGCCAGATCGCGGCATCCATGGAGACGGAAGGCGAGGGCTCCGGCGGACACAGCCACGGCGGCGCCGCCGAACCGGGCGCCGAATCGGACACCCGACCGGACGCCGACGAGCACCACGCCACCACCGCGCCCGCCGCCCCGGCCGACCCCGCCCCGAAAACGTCCCCCTCGGCAAAGCCCGGCGCCACATCGCCGGCCCACGAGGACGGCCACGCCCACTGACCCCACCCCAGCCACCCCGGCAGGGGTCAAGGTGTAGACCAATTCCACCCTCCAGGGGCGTGATCATGAACACTCTTGCCCGAAATCGGGCAGGATTCTTGCAAAGCGCTCGCGACTCGCCCAGTATTCACGGGTGCTCGAACGCCGCCCGTCGCACGACGACCTCATCGACCACCTGGTCCGCAGCACCGCGCTCCCGCGCGGTGAGGCGGCCCGGGTGGTGCTCGACGTGCTGGCGTACTTCGACGAGACGACCGAGGAGTTCGTCCGCCGCCGCCACCGCGAACTGCAGTCCGGCGGGGCTGTGAACTCCGAGATCTTCGAGCGCATCGCGGCCGAACTGCCGCACCGCGCCGTGGCGCCGCCGGAGCTCTCGCTCCGCCAGCTGCGCCGCATCGTCTACGGCTGACAGGCAGCCGGGCGGGCACGCCAACGACCAGGAGGGGTTCACCTATATGTGCGGAATCGTCGGTTACATCGGTAAGCGCGACGTGGCTCCGCTGCTGCTGGAAGGCCTGCAGCGGCTGGAGTACCGGGGCTACGACTCGGCAGGCATGGTCATCACCAGCCCGAAGGCCGCAGGCCTGAAGATGGTCAAGGCCAAGGGCCGGGTCCGCGACCTGGAGGCCAAGCTCCCCAAGCGCTTCACCGGCACCACCGGCATCGCGCACACCCGCTGGGCCACCCACGGCGCGCCGAGCGACGTCAACTCGCACCCGCACCTGGACCCCGAGAACAAGGTCGCCGTCGTCCACAACGGCATCGTCGACAACGCGCAGGAGCTGCGCGCCAAGCTCGAGGCGGACGGCGTCGTCTTCGCCTCCGAGACCGACACCGAGGTCATCACCCACCTCATCGCCCGCTCCCAGGCCGACACCCTGGAGGAGAAGGTCCGCGAGGCGGTCAAGGCGATCGAGGGCACCTACGGCATCGCCGTGATGCACGCCGACTTCAACGACCGCATCGTGGTCGCCCGCAACGGCTCCCCGGTGATCCTCGGCATCGGCGAGAAGGAGATGCTCGTCGCCTCCGACGTCGCCGCCCTGATCGCGCACACCCGCCAGGTCGTCACCCTCGACGACGGCGAGATGGCCACCCTCAAGGCCGACGACTTCCGCACGTACACGACCTCCGGCGCGTCCACCACCGCCACCCCGGAGACTGTGGAGTGGGAGGCCGCCTCCTTCGACATGGGCGGCCACGACACGTACATGCACAAGGAGATCTCCGAGCAGCCCGACGCGGTCGACCGCGTGCTGCGCGGCCGGATCGACGACCGCTTCTCCACCGTGCACCTGGGCGGCCTGAACCTCGACCCGCGCGAGGCCCGCACCATCCGCCGGATCAAGATCCTCGGCTGCGGCACCTCGTACCACGCCGGCCTCATCGGCGCCGGTCTGATCGAGTCCATGGCCCGCATCCCCGCGGACGCCGAGCCGGCCTCCGAGTTCCGCTACCGCAACCCGGTCGTGGACCCCGACACCCTGTACATCGCGGTCTCCCAGTCGGGCGAGACGTACGACGTGCTCGCCGCCGTCCAGGAGCTCAAGCGCAAGGGCGCCCGCGTCCTCGGCGTGGTGAACGTGGTCGGCTCGGCGATCGCCCGCGAGGCCGACGGCGGCGTGTACGTGCACGCCGGCCCGGAGGTCTGCGTCGTCTCCACCAAGTGCTTCACCAACACGGTGGTCGCCTTCGCGCTGCTCGCCCTGCACCTCGGCCGCATCCGCGACCTGTCCGTCACCGACGGCAAGCGGATCATCGAGGGCCTGCGCAAACTGCCCGAGCAGATCAGCGAGATCCTCGAGTCCGAGGACGAGATCAAGAAGATCGCCGAGGAGTACGCGGGCGCCCAGTCGATGATGTTCATCGGGCGCGTGCGCGGCTACCCGGTCGCCCTGGAGGCCTCCCTCAAGCTCAAGGAGATCTCCTACATCCACGCAGAGGCCTACCCGGCCTCGGAGCTGAAGCACGGCCCGCTCGCCCTGATCGAGCCGGCCCTGCCGACGGTCGCGATCGTCCCCGACGACGACCTGCTGGAGAAGAACCGCGCCGCCCTGGAGGAGATCAAGGCCCGCAGCGGCCGCATCCTCGCGGTCGCGCACCAGGAGCAGGCGAAGGCCGACCACACCATCGTCGTGCCGAAGAACGAGGACGAGCTGGACGCCATCCTGATGGGCATCCCGCTCCAGCTCTTCGCGTACCACACGGCGCTCGCCATGGGCCGCGACATCGACAAGCCGCGCAACCTGGCCAAGTCCGTCACGGTCGAGTAGCAGCCCCTCGGGGCCGCCTCCGGGCCTGTCCCCCGGAGCTCGACCACGGTCGGGAAAGCCCGCCCGGCGCCTTCCGGCCTGTCCCCGGAAGCCGGACGCCCGACCGGACACACAGCGGTCCCCGCGCACGCCACCCGTGCGCGGGGACCGCTTCTTCATGGGCCCGCGACCCCCGCCCAGGGGCGGCGGGCCCTTCGGGGCCGCGTCAGCCGGTGGCCGTCACTCCCCGGCCCGCGGCGCGCCCCAGGGACATCGGCCAGTTGGCCACCGCCGCCGTCGCGCCGTACCAGGCCGCGAGGCCGGCGACCGCCGCGACCCAGCCGCCCGCCTTGGCGAGCCCGCCGTTTCCGGCCATGGCCGCGATGCCGGACAGCAGCAGCGCGACGAACAACAGCCCGTACACGCCCTGTCCGAAGAGCCCGCTGCCCGAGGCCGCCATGGTCAGCGTGAGCGCGAGCAGCGCCCACAGCAGCAGGAACAGGCCGGTCGCCTCGGCGGACGCCTCTCCGCCCACCGCGGTGCCCCAGGTGAACCAGAAGGCGCCGAGCGCCGCGTACGCCGTGCCCTCACCGTTGTCGCCGGCGCGCAGCGCGAGCAGGCCGACGAGGAAGAGAGCGACCCCGCCGACCCAGGTCGCGAGGGACGCGGCATCGGACGCCGCGACGTTGTCGATCACACCGGTGCTGCCGATGCCGAAGGCGAGGAGTGTCAGTCCGAGTGCGAGCTGGCCGAGGGTGGAGCTGCTGTTTCCCGCGGAGACGTCTTTGTCCACGGCGGGCTCCCTTCAGGTGCGCAGTCGTGCTGCGTGGGGTGCTTGGATCCGGTGACGCTTATGTACCCTTCACAAGCGCACAATTCACCTGACGATGGCGGAATTTGTCGCCGTTCAGCGGGAGTTGACGGACAGTTCACGCCAACGGGAGCCGTGGGGACGGTGGGACGGGAGTGCCGCGGAAGGGCTACTGGAAGTAGCGCTGGAAGCGCTACGGGATGACGATGACCGGGCGCTGGGCGCGGCGCGCGAGGCGGCCGGCGACCGAGCCGAAGATCCGCCCGACGATCCCCTGCGTGGAGCCGACCACGATGGCGTCGGCGGAGTACTCCCGGCCGACCTCCTCCAGCTCGTGACAGATGTCACCGCCGCGCTCGACGAGGATCCAGGGGACCTCGCTGAGGTAGTCCGCGCAGGCCAGCTCCAGGCCGAGCACCTCGGTGCGGTGGTCCGGCACGTCGACGAAGACGGGGGGCTCGCAGCCGGCCCAGACCGTGGTGGGCAGCCGGTTGGCGACGTGCACGATGATCAGGCCGGAGCCGGAGCGGAGGGCCATGCCGATCGCGTACGCGAGGGCGCGCTCACTGGACGTGGAGCCGTCGAAGCCCACGACGACTCCGTGCCGGAAGGCCGGATCGCAGGCGTGACGTGGCTGTTCGACCGCAAGGGGGTCCACCGTGGAGTCGGCGACGCGCTTGCGGTCCGCGGGTTCGGGGAATTCGTGACCGGCCATCGGTGTCTCGGCGAATCAGGTCCTTGGAAGAAGGAAACGAGGAAGCAGTCGAGCGGAACAACGGTTGGCTTCGGAGCTGTGTCCGGGAATCATCTTCCCAAGCCATACCCCCAAGGGTACGGCGACACTCCTCTCCTGCCCAGAGCTGGCTGCCCCATGCCGCGGCGTTCCAGGGAGCATGCCCGAGCCCGCCCCGTATGGCAATGCCGCTTGGCGTCTACAGCGGTCTGGACACCGCCCCCCGGCCCGTCCGGAGGCAGAGCCCCGCCCGGGGGCTGAGCCCGTCCGGAGACAGAGCCCCGTCCGGAGGCGGAGCCCCGGGTGACCGATCCACTCCGCTCCTCGTTGCACCACGGTCATCCCACTGCCTCCAGGGAGCTTTTGTGCCCGCACGAC
>NZ_DATCVQ010000046.1:0-4656 GCF_036566765.1 Streptomyces sp. | reverse complement strand
CCTCGCTCAGCCGCCCAGCAGCCCCACCTGAAACGGCGAGGCTAGTTCTCGTCCGAGGAACCCTCCAGGTCGCCCTCCGTCTCCAGGAACACCTGGCGCAGGGCGGCCAGGGTCTCCGGGTCCGGCTTCTCCCACATGCCGCGCGACTCTGCCTCCAGGAGGCGCTCCGCGATGCCGTGCAGGGCCCAGGGGTTGGCCTCCTTCATGAAGGCCTGGTTCTCCGGGTCGAGGACGTACTCCTGCGTCAGCTTGTCGTACATCCAGTCGGCGACCACGCCCGTCGTGGCGTCGTAGCCGAAGAGGTAGTCGACGGTCGCAGCCAGCTCGAACGCGCCCTTGTAGCCGTGCCGGCGCATCGCCTCGATCCAGCGCGGGTTGACCACGCGGGCGCGGAAGACCCGGGAGGTCTCCTCCACCAGGGTGCGGGTGCGCACCGTCTCGGGGCGGGTCGAGTCGCCGATGTACGCCTCGGGCGCGGTGCCGGTCAGCGCGCGGACGGTGGCGACCATGCCGCCGTGGTACTGGAAGTAGTCGTCCGAGTCGGCGATGTCGTGCTCGCGGGTGTCCGTGTTCTTCGCCGCCACCGCGATCCGCTTGTACGCGGTCTCCATCTCCTCGCGCGCCGGACGGCCGTCCAGGCCTCGGCCGTACGCGTAGCCGCCCCACACCGTGTACACCTCGGCGAGGTCGGCGTCGGTGCGCCAGTCGCGGGAGTCGATCAGCTGGAGCAGGCCCGCGCCGTAGGTCCCCGGACGGGAGCCGAAGATGCGGGTGGTGGCACGGCGTTCGTCGCCGTGCGCGGCCAGGTCGGCCTGGGCGTGCGCCCGTACGTAGTTGTCCTCGGCCGATTCGTCGGCGAGCCCGGCGACCAGCCGGACGGCGTCGTCGAGGAGGCCGATGACGTGCGGGAACGCGTCCCGGAAGAAGCCGGAGATGCGCAGCGTGACGTCGACGCGCGGGCGGCCCAGCTCGGCGAGCGGGATCGGCTCCAGGCCGTTGACGCGGCGGGACGCCTCGTCCCACACCGGGCGGACGCCGAGCAGGGCGAGCGCCTCGGCGACGTCGTCGCCGGCGGTGCGCATCGCGCTCGTGCCCCACAGCGACAGGCCCACCGAGGTCGGCCACTCGCCGTTGTCGGTGCGGTACCGCTCCAGGAGCGAGTCGGCGAGCGCCTGGCCGGTCTCCCAGGCGAGGCGGGAGGGCACGGCCTTGGGGTCGACGGAGTAGAAGTTCCGGCCGGTCGGCAGCACGTTGACCAGGCCGCGCAGCGGCGAGCCGGACGGGCCGGCCGGCACGAAGCCGCCGTTCAGCGCGTGTACGGCGTGGGTGAGCTCGTCGGTGGTTGCGGCCAGGCGCGGCACGACCTGGCGGGCGGCGAAGTCGAGCACGTCCGCGACCGCCTGCACGTGGCCGGCGGCGACCTCGGCGACGGCGTCCGGGCTCCAGTCCGCGGCCTCCATCGCCTCGACCAGCTCCCGGGCCTTCGCCTCCGCCTCGTCGGCGGTGGTGCGGGTGGCGGCGGACTCGTCCAGACCGAGCGCCTCGCGCAGGCCGGGCAGGGCCTGCGTACCGCCCCAGATCTGGCGGGCGCGCAGGATCGACAGGACCAGGTTGACCCGCTCGGGGCCGGCCGGCGCGCCGCCGAGGACATGCAGACCGTCGCGGATCTGGGCGTCCTTGACCTCGCACAGCCAGCCGTCGACGTGCAGCAGGAAGTCGTCGAAGCCGTCGTCCTCCGGGCGGGCTTCGAGACCCAGGTCGTGGTCGAGCTTCGCGGCCTGGATCAGGGTCCAGATCTGGGCGCGGATCGCAGGCAGCTTCGCCGGGTCCATCGAGCTGATCTGCGCGTACTCGTCGAGCAGCTGCTCCAGGCGCGCGATGTCGCCGTACGAGTCGGCGCGGGCCATCGGCGGGACGAGGTGGTCGACGAGGGTGGCGTGCACCCGGCGCTTGGCCTGGGTGCCCTCGCCCGGGTCGTTGACCAGGAACGGGTAGACCAGCGGCAGGTCGCCGAGCGCGGCGTCCGGGCCGCAGGCGGCGGACAGGCCCGCGTTCTTGCCGGGCAGCCACTCCAGGTTGCCGTGCTTGCCGAGGTGCACCATGGCGTCGGCGCCGAAGCCGCCGTCCTCGGCGCGGGCCGCGATCCAGCGGTAGGCGGCCAGGTAGTGGTGCGAGGGCGGCAGATCGGGGTCGTGGTAGATCGCGATCGGGTTCTCGCCGAAGCCGCGCGGCGGCTGGATGAGGATCAGCAGGTTCCCGCGGCGCAGGGCGGCGAGGACGATGTCGCCGTCTGGGTCGCCCTCGGCGGTACGCGAGCGGTCCAGGAACATCTCGCCGGGGGCCGGGCCCCAGTGCTCCTCGACGTGCGTACGGAGCTCCTCGGGCAGGGTCGCGTACCAGCGCTTGTAGTCGGCGGCCGGGATGCGGACCGGGTTCCGCGCCAGCTGCTCCTCGGTGAGCCAGTCCTGGTCGTGGCCGCCGGCCTCGATCAGCGCGTAGATCAGCTCGTCGCCGTCGCCGGAGACCAGGCCGGGGATGTCCTCGACCGGGCCGAAGTCGTAGCCCTCGGCGCGCAGTCGGCGCAGCAGCGCGACGGCAGAGGCGGGGGTGTCCAGGCCGACCGCGTTGCCGATCCGGGAGTGCTTGGTCGGGTACGCGGAGAGGACCAGCGCGAGCTTCTTCTCGGCGTTCGGGATGTGCCGGAGGCGGGCGTGGCGGACGGCGATGCCGGCGACGCGGGCGGCGCGCTCGGCGTCGGCGACGTACGCGGGCAGGCCGTCCTCGTCAATCTCCTTGAAGGAGAACGGGACGGTGATCAGGCGGCCGTCGAACTCGGGGACGGCGACCTGGCTGGCGGCGTCCAGCGGGGAGAGGCCCTCGTCGTTCTCCTCCCAGTTCGCCCGCGAACCGGTCAGGCAGAGCGCCTGCAGGACCGGCACGTCCAGGGCGGCGAGCGCACCCGCGTCCCAGGCCTCCTCGTCCCCGCCGGCCTGCGCCTCGGCGGGCTTGGTGCCGCCGGCGGCGAGGACGGTGGTGACGATCGCGTCGGCGGAACGGAGGGTCTCGACGAGCTCCTCCTCGGGGGCGCGCAGGGAGGCCACGTACAGCGGCAGGGCCTGCGCGCCGGCGTCCTCGATCGCCTCGCACAGCGCGCCGACGAAGGCGGTGTTCCCGCTCATGTGGTGGGCGCGGTAGTAGAGCACGGCGATGGTCGGGCCGTCGGTGTTCCGCGGCGTGCGCTCCAGCGGGCCCCAGGTGGGGGCGGCGGCCGGGGCCTCGAAGCCGTGGCCGGTCAGCAGCACGGTGTCGGACAGGAAGCGGGCCAGCTGCTCCAGGTTGTCCGGGCCGCCGTGCGCCAGGTAGGCGTGCGCCTCCGTGGCCACGCCGACGGGCACGGTGGAGGCGGACATGAGCTGGGCGTCGGGGGCCTGTTCGCCGGTGAGCACGACGACCGGCTTGCCGGCGGCGAGGATCGTGTCGAGCCCCTCCTGCCAGGCGCGGACGCCGCCGAGCAGGCGGACGACGACGAGGCCGGCCTCGTCCAGCAGGCCGGGGAGCTCGTCGGCGGCGAGCCGGGAGGGGTTGGCGAACCGGTACTCGACCGGGCCGCCGGCCGCGCGGGCGCTGAGCAGATCGGTGTCGGAGTGCGACAGCAACAGAATTCGCATGCGAGCGCAGGCCTTCCTCGGGGTTGTCCGCGCCCCGGGTGGTCGTGTGGACGGCTGGGAGTTCCTGACTCACCGTCCCCTTCGGCGGGGCCGGCTCACAGTGGCGGGACCGCGCCGGAATCTCACCGGGCTTCCTCCCCGGGGTCCTGGGACCCCATGCCGTCTGCATAGTAGATCCTGGCCGCGGCGGGCCGGGCGGGGCCGCGGAGTCGACCGGATCACACCTCGTGGAACGCCGGTTTCCCGTGGGTATGCTCGCCGCCATGCCGCCCAGCCCACACACCTCGCCCGAGTCGGGCGAACCTCTCATACGGGACCGAGGCGACGCCTGCCCCGGGGCGCTGCGTCTGCACCCCGCCGACGACGGGCGTCTGGCCCGACTGCGCCTGCCCGCAGGACGCTTGACGTCTCGTCAGGTCGAGGTCCTGGCGGCCGCGGCGGAGTCCCTGGGCGACGGGCGGATCACCGTCACCTCACGCGGCAACGCGGAGCTGCGCGGCCTCGGCGAGGGCTGCGGGGCGGAGCTGGCCGGGCTGCTCGCCGAGGCGGGCCTGCTGCCCTCCGCCACCCACGAACGCGTCCGCAACATCGTCGCCTCCCCGGCCGCCGCGCTGGACGGACTCGGCCACGCGGACGTGCAGTTGTGGGCCCGCACGCTCGACACGCTGCTGTGCGCGGAGCCCTGGGCGGCGGCGCTGTCCGGGCGTTTCCTCTTCGTCCTGGACGACGGGCGGGGGGACGTGGCGGGCCTCGGCGGGGATGTGACCTTGATCGCAGAGAGCGGAGGCGGAGGCGAGGGCGAGGGCGGGAGCGGGAGCGGGAGCGGGGGCCTGCTGTACGTCGGCGGGCAGGCGTTCCGGGTCGCGGACGCGGCGCGGGCGGCGCTCGCCGCGGCGGACGCGTTCCTGCGGGCCGCGCAGGAGGCCGGGAACGGGGCGTGGCGGGTGCGGGAGCTGCCCGAAGGGCACGTACTCGATCTCGCCTCCGC
>NZ_DATCVQ010000045.1:0-14298 GCF_036566765.1 Streptomyces sp. | reverse complement strand
GCGTCGGGTGTTCCCGGGGCTTGACGGCCCCCGGCGGGGGTCCTACTTTCCTCCCAAGCAGATAGGAAACTTTCCTAACAGTGCAGTGGGAGGGCCGGTCGCAGTGCGGCGCGACGACGCAGCACAATGGCCGGATCGGCGAGGTGAAGGGCGGGTGGGCGGCATGGGCGGGACCACTCCGGGGATTCCCGGGACTCCGCGGGTGCTGCGGGCCATGAACGATCGGGCCGCGCTCGATCTGCTGCTTGAGCACGGGACGCTGTCGCGGACCCGGATCGGGAAGCTGACCGGGCTCTCCAAGCCGACCGCCTCGCAGCTGCTGGCCCGCCTGGAGGCCGCCGGGCTCGTCGTCGCGACCGGGACCACCGCGGGGCGGCCGGGGCCCAGCGCGCAGCTGTACGCGCTCAACTCGCGGGCCGCGTACGCCGCCGGGCTCGACGTCAACCCGTACCGGATCCTCGCCGCCGTCGCCGACATCACCGGCGAGGTCGTCGGCGAGTACGAGCTGCCCACCCCCGGGCGCGATCGGCACGACGTCGTCCGGCAGGTCGGCGACGCGCTCGACGGCGCGATGAAGGCCGCCGGGGTCGGGCGCGACGAGGTGCGACGGCTCGTCATCGGGACGCCCGGGGCCTTCGACCCGGCCACCGGGCGGCTGCGGTACGCCTCCCATCTGCCCGGTTGGCACTCCCCCACCCTGCTGGAGGAACTCGCCGCGGCCCTGCCGATGCCGATCGAGTACGAGAACGACGTCAACCTCGTCGCGGTCGCCGAGCAGCGGCTCGGCGCGGCCCGCGGCCACGAGGACTTCGTCCTGCTCTGGAACCAGGAGGGCATGGGCGCCGCCCTCGTCCTCGGCGGCCGGCTGCACCGCGGGTTCACCGGCGGCGCCGGCGAGGTCGGTTTCCTGCCGGTGCCCGGCACCCCGCTCGTCCGCCACGTCACCAAGGCGAACAGCGGCGGCTTCCAGGAGCTGGCCGGCGTCCAGTCCGTGCCCCGGATCGCCCGCGCGATCGGCATCGACACCCCGGAGCAGCCGTACGTGCCCACCACCTCCGCGCTGCTCGCCCGCGCCGCCGAGCAGCACGCCACCGACCCCCGGTACGCGGAGCTGCTCGACCAGTACGCCGTCCGGCTCGCCACCGGACTGGCCTCCCTCGTCGCCGTTCTCGACCCGGGACTCGTCGTGCTCTCCGGCGAGGCCGTCGTCCCCGGCGGCGAACCCCTGCGCGCCCGCGTCCATGCCGAACTGACCGAGCTCGCCGCCTCGCGGCCCACGCTCGTCCTCGCCACAGTGCCCCGGCGGCCCGTCCTGCGCGGCGCGCTGGAGAGCGCCCTCGCCACCACCCGCGACGAAGTCTTCGACACCTCCCGATAGTCCAGCCCCAGCCCAAGCCCCCACCCCGCCAAGGGAGCCTTCGCCATGCCCGTACGCATGCCCGCACGCCCGCGCCGCGCACGCCGCACCGCGCTCACCCTCGCCGCCACCGCCTCCATGGCGCTGCTCGCCTCGGCCTGCACCGGCCAGTCCGGCGGCGCCGCGAGCGACGACCCGAACGCGAGGACGACCATCACCTTCTGGCACGGCTGGTCCGCCCCCTCGGAGGTGAAGGCGGTCAACGACAACGTCAAGCGGTTCGAGAAGGACCACCCGAACATCACGGTGAAGGTCGTCCCCAACATCACCGACGACAAGATCCAGCAGGGCCTGCGCGCCGGCGGCTCCAACGCGCCCGACGTGGTCTCCTCCTTCACCACCGACAACGTCGGCAAGTTCTGCTCCTCCGGGGCCTTCGCGGACCTGAAGCCCTTCCTGGACAAGTCGAAGATCGACCTCGCCAAGACCTTCGCCAAGTCCCGCCTCGACTACACCGAGTTCGACGGCAAGCGCTGCTCCCTCCCGCTGCTCGGCGACGCCTACGGCCTCTACTACAACAAGGACGCCTTCAAGGCCGCCGGCATCACCGAACCGCCCCGCACCTGGAGCGAGTTCGACAAGGTCGCCGAGAAGCTGACCAAGCCGAAGGGCGACTCGTACGAGCAGCTGGGCTTCATGCCCGTCTTCCACGGCTACGAGTCCACCCCCGGCCACCTCGTCGCCCAGTGGGGCCCCACGTACTTCGACGCCTCCGGCAAGTCGAGCGTCGCGAAGGACCCGGCCTTCGCGAACATGTTCACCTGGCAGAAGAACCTCGTGAAGAAGCTGGGCGGCTTCGCCAAGCTGGAGAGGTACCGCAACACCTTCGGTGACGAATGGGGCGCCAAACACCCCTTCCACACCGGCCAGGTCGCCATGCAGCTCGACGGCGAGTGGCGGCTCGGCATGGCCACGGACGCCAAGCTGCCCTTCGAGATAGGCGTGGCCCCGCTGCCCGTCGCCGACGACCAGGCCGCCGACCACGGCAAGGGCTACCTGTCCGGCACCATCGTCGGAATCGCCGCCACCAGCAAGAAGCAGAACGCGGCCTGGGAGCTGGTGAAATACATGACCACCGACACCGACGCGGTGGTGAACTTCGCCAACGAGCTGCGCAACGTGCCCTCCACCAACGAGGCCCTGTCCTCGCCGAAGCTGAAGCTCGACCCGCGGTTCAAGACGTTCCTCGACATCGCCCGGCACCCGAAGTCCAACACCACCCCGGCGTCCGTCAACGGCGGTGTCTACCAGGTGACCCTGCAGGAGTTCGGCTACCTCTACGAGTCCGGCAAGGAGCCCGACCTGAAGGCCGGCCTGGAACGGACCGCCGCACAGATCGACACGGACATCGAGAAGGCCAAGTAGCACCGCCATGACCACCCACACCCTGCGGTCGAAGCGCCGGCGCTCGGCCCTGCGGACCGCGGCCTTCATGTCGCCCTGGCTGGTGGGCTTCAGCGTCTTCTTCGCCTACCCGCTCGTGTCCACCGTGTACTTCTCCTTCATGGCGTACGACGGCTTCAAACCCCCGGTCTTCAACGGGCTCGAGAACTGGACCTACGTCTTCTCCGACTATCCGGCCTTCTGGCCCGCCATGCGCAACACGCTGTGGCTGGTCGTGGTCATGGTGGCCTGCCGGGTCGTCTTCGGCCTGGGCGTCGGACTGCTCATCACGAAGATCAAGACCGGCGCGGGCGTCTTCCGCACCCTGTTCTATCTGCCGTATCTCGCGCCGCCGGTCGCGGCCACGCTCGCCTTCGTCTTCCTGCTCAACCCCGGCACGGGCCCGGTCAACTCGATCCTCGCCGACCTCGGCATCCCCGCCCCCGGCTGGTTCATGGACCCGACCTGGTCCAAGCCCGCGCTGACCGCGCTCGCGGTCTGGGGCGTCGGCGACTTGATGGTGATCTTCATGGCCGCGCTGCTCGACGTGCCGAAGGAGCAGTACGAGGCGGCGGAGCTGGACGGAGCGTCGGCCTGGCAGCGGTTCCGCTACGTGACCCTGCCCAACATCTCCCCGATCGTGCTGTTCGCCGTGGTCACCGGGGTCATCCAGAGCATGCAGTACTACACCCAGCCCCTGGTGGCCGGGAAGGTCGCCTCCGGCGTCATCGGCAACAGCGGCCAGCAGTTCGAGCCGGGCTATCCGGAGCAGTCCACCCTGACCCTGCCCCAACTCGTCTACAACCTGGGCTTCCAGCGCTTCGACTACGGCTCGGCGTGCGTGCTCGCCCTCGTCCTGTTCGCCCTCGCGATGGCCTTCACCGCGCTGCTCATGCGGCGCCGCGGCGGCCTCGTCCAGGCAGGTGACTGACCGCCATGACCTACGTACTCGACAAGGCCCCGGCGCCGGCCACCGCCGCCGCCCGCACCGCCCGCCGCCAGGCGCTGCTCCACTGGATCGCCGTGCACGCGCTCGGCGTCGCGGCCGCGCTCTTCTTCGTGCTGCCCTTCGTGTTCGTGATCCTGACCTCGCTGATGAGCGACCAGCAGGCGCTCACCCGCGACCTGGTCCCGGACACCTGGGAGTGGGGCAACTACGCCCGGGTCCTGGACACTCCGGGCTTCCTGACCTGGTGGCGCAACACCCTGCTGTACGCCGGTCTGGGCACCGTCCTGACCGTGCTGTCGTCCGTCCCGGTGGCCTACGCGCTCGCCAAGTTCCGCTTCCGCGGGCAGCGGCTCGCGCTGATGCTGGTCATCTCGATGATGATGCTGCCGCCACAGGTGATCATCATTCCGATGTACCTGTTCTGGGCGAAGCAGATGGACCTGTCCGGGACACTGTGGCCGCTGATCATCCCGATGGCCTTCGGCGACGCGTTCTCCATCTTCCTGCTGCGGCAGTTCCTGCTGACCATCCCGAACGAGTACATCGAGGCGGCCCGGATCGACGGCTGCGGCGAGTTCCGCACGCTGCTGAAGGTCGTGCTGCCGATGGCGAAGCCCGGCATCGCCGCCGTCGCGCTCTTCCAGTTCTTCTGGGCCTGGAACGACTACTTCGGGCCGCAGATCTACGCCTCCGAGAACCCGGCCGCCTGGACCCTGAGCTACGGCCTGGAGTCCTTCAAGGGCGCGCACCACACCGACTGGAATCTGACCATGGCCGCGACCGTGCTGGTCATGGCCCCTGTGATCCTCGTGTTCTTCTTCGCCCAGAAGGCGTTCGTCGAGGGAGTCACACTGACCGGAGTGAAGGGCTGATCAACGCTATGAAGCTGGCTGTCGTGGGGGGCGGCTCCACCTACACCCCCGAACTGATCGACGGATTCGCGCGGCTGCGCGACACCCTGCCCATCACCGAACTCGTCCTCGTCGACCCGGCCGCCGAGCGGCTCGACCTCGTCGGCGGGCTCGCCCGGCGGATCTTCGCCAAGCAGGGCCACGACGGACGGATCGTCACTGCCTCCGACCTCGACGCAGGCGTCGACGGCGCGGACGCCGTGCTGCTCCAGCTCCGGGTGGGCGGGCAGGCGGCCCGCGAGCAGGACGAGACCTGGCCGCTGGAGTGCGGCTGCGTCGGGCAGGAGACCACCGGCGCGGGCGGCCTCGCCAAGGCGCTGCGCACCGTGCCGGTCGTCCTGGACATCGCCGAGCGGGTCCGGCGGGCCAACCCGAACGCGTGGATCATCGACTTCACCAACCCGGTCGGGATCGTCACCCGCGCACTGCTGCAGGCCGGGCACAGGGCCGTCGGCCTGTGCAACGTCGCCATCGGCTTCCAGCGGAAGTTCGCGCGGCTGCTCGACGTCGCGCCGGGCGAGATCCATCTCGACCACGTCGGGCTGAACCACCTGACCTGGGAGACCGCGGTACGGCTCGGCGGGCCGGAGGGCGAGGACGTCCTGCCCCGGCTGCTCGCCGAGCACGGCGAGGCCGTCGCCGCGGACCTGAGGATGCCGCGGAAGCTGGTGGACCGGCTCGGCGTCGTCCCCTCGTACTACCTGCGCTACTTCTACCTGCACGACGAGGTCGTACGGGAGCTGGGCCGCAAGCCGTCCCGGGCGGCGGAGGTCGCGGCGATGGAGCGGGAGCTGCTCGCGATGTACGGGGACCCGGCGCTCGACGAGAAGCCGGCGCTGCTCGCCAAGCGGGGCGGGGCGTTCTACTCGGAGGCGGCCGTGGACCTGGCCGCTTCGCTGTTGGGAAACAGCAGCGGGCCCGCAGGGCCCTGCGTTGAGGGTGGTGGTGGGCCACTGGCGGGCGGGGGCTCGCCCTACCAGGTGGTGAACACCTACAACAACGGCACGCTGCCGTTCCTGCCGGACGACGCCGTGATCGAGGTGCAGGCCGCGGTCGGCGCGAAGGGCGCGACGCCGCTGCCGGTCCCGCCGCTGGACCCGCTGTACGCGGGGCTGGTCGCACAGGTCGCCTCGTACGAGGACCTGGCCCTCGACGCGGCGCTGCGCGGCGGCCGGGAGCGGGTGTTCAGGGCGCTGCTCGCGCACCCGCTGGTGGGGCAGTACGAGTCCGCCGAGGGGCTCACCGACCGGCTGATCGCGCACAACCGGGAGCACCTGGCGTGGGCGTGAGCGGGGCGGGGACGAGGGCGGCCGTGCTGGCGATCGACGCCGGCAACAGCAAGACCGACGTGGCGCTGATCGGCGCGGACGGGTCGGTGCTCGGGACCGGGCGCGGCGGGGGCTTCCAGCCGCCCGTGGTGGGGGTCGAGGCGGCCTTGGACGTGCTGGGCGCGGCGGTCGCCGCCGCGGCCGGCGAGGCCCGACTCGACCGCGCGCCGTACGCCGCGCATGTCGCGGCCTGCCTGGCCAACGCCGATCTGCCGGTCGAGGAGGCGGAGTTGACGGCCGCGCTCGAACGGCGCGGCTGGGCGGGCACGACGGAGGTGCGCAACGACACGTTCGCGATCCTGCGGGCCGGGGTGGACGAGCCGCGCGGCGTGGCCGTGGTGTGCGGGGCCGGGATCAACTGCGTGGGCATGCTGCCGGACGGCCGGACCGCCCGGTTCCCGGCGATCGGCCGGATCTCAGGGGACTGGGGCGGCGGGGGCGGCCTGGCCGAAGAGGCGATGTGGTTCGCCGCGCGCGCGGAGGACGGGCGGGGCGAGCCCACCGAGCTGGCGCGGGCGCTGCCCGCGCACTTCGGGCTGCCGACGATGTACGCGCTGATCGAGGCGCTGCACCTGGGCCGGATCCCGGGCGGGCGGCGGCATGAACTGACCCCGGTGCTGTTCGCGGTGGCGGCGGCGGGCGACGCGGTCGCCCGGGCCCTGGTCCACCGGCTCGCGGACGAGGTGGTGGCGCTGTCGACCGTCGCGCTCGGCCGCCTCGATCTGCTCGACGAGGAGGCCCCGGTGGTCCTGGGCGGCAGCGTACTGGCGGCCCGCCACCCCGACCTCGACGGGCGGATCGCCGAACTCCTTGCCGTGAAGGCCCCGAAGGCCGAGGTACGGGTGGTCTCCGCCCCACCGGTGCTGGGCGCGGCGCTGCTCGGGCTCGACCGGGTGGGCGCGGCCGCGGGGGCGGCGGCGCGGCTGCGGGAGTTGTACGCGGCGGGGTAGGGGGAGCGGCTGCCGGCGCGGCGAAGTGCGCGCCTTCGTTCGGCCCTTCCGGGCCGGGCGGGGGCGCGTTCCGTTCTTCGTGCGCCGGGTGGGGAACCTAATCCGGCCGTGCGACGTGTTCACTATGGGGCGTCTCACGTGCGGACGGGTCGTTTGTCGGGCCTGGTTGGGGCGGGGGTGGATGGTGCTACGGGTGGGGGCGTGGGGCACGATAGGAACAAGATCGAGTCAATCCCGGTGTGCGTATCGGCCGCTGCGGCCATACTGCTGGCCGGGTAGTCGTCCCCCGAACCTACGGGAGGACGGTCCGACGTCGGCGACCGAGGGGGAGGTCACGTGACATACCCGCCGAACGCGCATACCGCGCCGGCGCCTGGCCTTGGGCAGCCCCAGCCGCCCGGGCCCGGGACGATGGTGCTCGGCACCGTGCCCGCGCAGCCGTCGGCCGCGCCGCCCGGCATGCCGCCCGAGGGGCCGCACCGCCCGAGCGGGGTCTGGGCCGAGGGCCGGGACCGGCTGCGTCGCGCGGCCACCACCGAGCCGGGCCGGCTGCAGATCATCGGGGCCGTCCTGGCCGTGCTCGTCGTCGCTTTCGGCGCCGTCACCGCCTTCGAGATCTCCGACCGCGCCTCCTCCGCGGACGATGTGGTGAGCCGCAGCCAGCCGCTGAGCGCGGACGCCGCGAGCATCTACCGGTCGCTGGCCGACGCCGACACCGCCGCCGCGAGCGGCTTCCTCGCCGGCGCGCAGGAGCCCGCCGACGTGCACAAGCGCTACACGGACGACATCGCCACCGCCTCCCGCCTGCTGGTCAAGGCCGCGGCGAACACCGAGGGCTCGGTGGAGTCGACCCGCGAGATCACCGCGCTGAGCGAGCAACTCCCCCGCTACACCGGCCTGATAGAGCGCGCCCGCGCGGCCAACCGTCAGGGCCTGCCGCTCGGCGGGGCCTACCTGCGGTACGCCAACCAGCAGATGACCACCGAGCTGCTGCCCGCCGCCGAGCGGCTGTACGCGGCGGAGACGGCCCGGCTGCACGCCGACGACGAGGAGGCGCGGGCCCTTCCGTACGTCTCGCTCATACTCGGCCTGGTCGCGCTGGCCGCCCTCGCCGCCGCGCAGCGCCGCAACTACCTGCGCACCAACCGGGTGTTGAACCACGGCCTGCTCGCGGCGACGGCCGCGTCCGTGGTCGTCCTGCTGTGGCTGGTCGCGGGGCACACCGTCGCCCGGGCCGAGCTGAACAACGCCAGGGAGCACGGCCAGAGCTCGCTGCAGGTCCTCACCTCGGCCCGGATCAACTCCCTGAAGGCGCGCGCCAACGAAAACCTGACCCTGGTCGCCCGGGGCGCGGTCCTCACCGACGACGGCAAGAACGACAAGTACGAGACCGAGCACACCGCGGGCATGGAGGCGCTGACCATCGCGCTCGCCGAGGCCCGCGAGCTCGCCGACGACGACGCCGGGCGCGACCCGGTGGCGCAGGCGGCGGACCGGGTCGCGGAGTGGAAGGAGCGCCACGCCGGGGCGCGGGCGACGGACAACGCCGGCGACTACGAGGGCGCGCTGACCCGGGTGATCGGCGCGAAGGACTCCACGGGTCAGTCGTTCGACCAGGTCGACGCGCTGCTGAAGCGGGCGCTCGACCACGAGCAGACGGAGTTCACCCGGTCCGCCTCGGACGGCCGGGGCGCGCTCACCGCTCTCCCCCTCGGCGCGGGCGTGCTGGCCGTGCTGGGCGCGGTGGGGGCCATCATGGGCATCAACCGCAGACTGTCGGAGTACCGGTGAGAGGGGGAGAGATGACGGACGTCACGGAGCGCGGGCGGCGGGCGGCTGCCCGGATCGCCGGCCGGCTCAGGGGCTGGGGCGGCGTCGGCGCGATGGCCGTCGCGTGCGGCGCGACCGCAGTGCTCACCCTCGGCCCGCTGGCGCACTCCGGCACGGCCCCGAGCCCGGCCGGCGTGACCGGCCCGGGCGTGGGCACCGGCGTGCAGGTGAAGGCCGAGGCCGCCTGCCAGGACCCTGAGGCCTCGCTCACCCCCTCCACCGCCGACGGGCCCGCCGTCGCCGCGATCAAGGAGCGCGGCCGGCTGGTCGTGGGCGTCGACCAGAGCAGCTACCGCTGGGGCTACCGCAACCCGACGACCCGCACCCTGGAGGGCTTCGACATCGATCTGGCCCGGGCCATCGCCAAGGACCTCCTGGGCAGCGAGGACAAGATCATCTTCCGGGCCATCCCGACCAACCAGCGGATCGCCGCCCTGGAGGGCGGCAAGGTGGACCTCGTGGTCCGCACGATGACGATCAACTGCAAGCGGATCCAGCAGGTCGCCTTCTCCACCGCCTACTTCCAGGCCGGGCAGCAGGTGCTCGCCGCCAAGGACTCGGCGATCACGGGGTACGACACCTCCCTCACCGGCAAGCGGGTCTGCACGGCCGAGGGCTCCACCGCCTACGAGGCCCTGGAGCAGAACTCGTTCGGGGCGCTGTACAAGGACGAGGGCGACGGCGGCAAGGCCGACAAGGACCTGCTGACCGTGCCCAACCAACTGGACTGCCTGGCCCGGCTGCAGATGGGCGAGGTGGACGCGGTGGTCACCGACAACGCGCTGGCCGCCGGGCAGGCCGCGCAGGACCCGGCGGTCGAGCTCAAGGGCAAGCCGTTCACGACCGAGTACTACGGGGTGGCCGCCAAGCTCGGCAACGACGACCTGGTGCGCCGGGTCAACCAGGTGCTCGTCCAGTACCGGCAGGGCGCGTGGTCGACGGCGTACGAGAAGTGGCTGAAGGCGGACCTGCCCGGGATCGCCGGGCCGCCGGCGCCGAAGTACAAGAGCGGCTGACCAGGCGTCCGCGGCGGACGGCGGGGCGCGAGACAGGTGACGGCAGCAAGAGCGGAGAGGTGATCGATGGGCGTCGCGGGACCTCCTGGTCCGGTGATGGACCGGGACGAGGTGGACCGTGCGCTGGCGCGGCTCGGCGCGGAGCACAAGGCGATCGAGGACTCGCTCCTCGCGCTCCAGGACCACGCCGGCCGACGCCTGTTGGAGGGTGCGCGGCTGACCGGGACGACCCAGGACCGGTGGACTTCCACCGAGCGGACGATCACCCTGCTCTGGACGTACTTCGACGCGTACACCGCCGCGCTGCACGAGTCGCGCGAGCTGCGGTCCCGACGGCGTTGGCCCGGGCGGGACGAGCTGGTGGAGCTGACCGAGCGGCTGCGCGGCGACAGCGTGCTGATCGGCGGCGGGGCCGTGCTCAGCGAACGGTTCACGCTGGAAGGCCTGGTGGACCGGATGAACGAGCTGTACGCCGGTTCGCTGGACGTGATCGTCACCGCCGACGCGGTCTGGTCCGCGCTGCCCGCGCGGATAGACCTGCTCGCCGCCGAACTGGGCCGCACCCGCTCGCTGGCGCACTCCGTCGGCGTGCGCCCCGGGGAGCACCCGGCCGGCGACGAGCTGGAGGCGATCACCGCCGAGCTGACCGAGCTGCGCGAGCAGGTCGTCTGCGACCCGCTGGCCTTCTGGCGGCCCGCGGCGGGCAGTTCCGCGCCGGGCGGCGGGCGGCCGGACACGGTGAGGTACGACCACGCGGCCCGCGCCCTGGAGGACGTCCGCCGGGAGATCGAGGCGGTCCTCGCCGTGCGCCAGGACTCCGAGGAGCGGCTGCTGCGGCTGCGGGACCTGCTGTCGCGGGCGGACCGGACGCTGGCCGAGGCGCGCTCCGCGCGCGGCGAGGTGCTCGCGAAGATCGCCGCCTCCGAGGTGCCGGCGGTCAGCGGACCGCCGACCGTCCTCCAGGAGCGGCTGGCCACGGCGGCTGAGTACCGCAGGCACGCGCAGTGGCACCGGCTGTCGCCGCTCCTCGAGTCCCTGGAGGAGGAGGCGGAGGACGAACTGCTGCGGGCCCGCGAGTCGTTGACGGCGGTGACCGCGCCGCTCGCGGTCCGCGCGGAACTGCGCGGCCGCCTGGACGCGTACAAGGCGAAGGTGGCCCGGCACGGGTGGGCGGAGGACCCGGTGCTGGTCGAGCGGTACGACGCGGCCCGCCGCATGCTGTGGAGCGCCCCTTGCGACCTCCGTGTCGCCGAACAGGCGGTGCTCCGCTACCAACAGGCAGCGGCCGAGGCCCTGTCGGGCCCGAGTGACGCAAGGGGGACACGGTGAGCGCGGCGGAGAACAGCCAGGGAGGCCAGGTGCCGGACACAAGCGGCGGCAGGGCGCCGACCTCGGCCGGGGCGACCTGTCAGCGGCCGGGCTGTGAGGGCGCGTACGAGGACATGGGCGGCGGCGGGCTGTACTGCGACACCTGCGGGCTCGCCCCGGTGCTGCCGCCCGGCGGCAGCACGTCCACGTCGAGCACGCCCGCCTCGGGCACGTCCGCCTCAGGCACGGCCACGTCTGGCGCCACCGGTTCCGGCGTCGTGGGCGGGCCGTACAGCCAGGTCACCAACCAGGCCGCGCCCCGCGGCGCTTCGGTGCAGCCCGCCGGGGCGACCTGCCAGCGGCCGGCCTGCGAGGGCGCGTACGAGGACATGGGCGGCGGCGAGCTGTACTGCGACACCTGCGGGCTCGCCCCGGTACTGCCGCCCGGCGGGCTCCTGCAGTCCCCGGCGACGGGCGTGGCCGTCCCCGGCAAGGGCTCGGGCCGCAGCGCGTCGAGCGGCTCGGGCGCCTCGTCCCGGAGTTCGGCGCGAGGTTCCGCGCCCTCCTCGCGCTCGTCGCGCTCCTCGACGTCCCGTCGCTCCGTCTCCGGCCGGCTCTCCCGCTCGCTCTCCGGCGCGAGCACGGCCCGGTCCGTGTCCGTGCGCAGCTCCGGCTCGACCGCCGGCCAGTCCGGCCGCAACCGGCTCGGCGCGGGCCTGGTCACGATCCCCGAGGTGCCGCGCCCCGACCCGCGGTCGGCGGTGATGGCGAACCCCGAGGTGCCGGAACGGAAGCGATTCTGCTCGCGCTCCGACTGCGGCGCGCCGGTGGGCCGCGCGCGCGGCGACCGGCCGGGCCGCACGGAGGGCTTCTGCACCAAGTGCGGGCACCCGTACTCCTTCGTGCCCAAGCTCCGCGCCGGCGACATCGTGCGCGGCCAGTACGAGGTGGCGGGCTGCCTCGCGCACGGCGGCCTCGGCTGGATCTACCTCGCCGTGGACCGCGCGGTCTCCGACCGTTGGGTGGTGCTCAAGGGCCTGCTCGACACCGGCGACCAGGACGCGATGGCCGCGGCGATCTCCGAGCGGCGCTTCCTCGCCGAGATCGAGCACTCCAACATCGTCCGGATCTACAACTTCGTCGAGCACCTCGACCAGCGCACCGGCTCGCTGGACGGCTACATCGTCATGGAGTACGTCGGCGGCAAGTCGCTCAAGGAGATCGCCAACGCCCGCCGCGGCGGGGACGGCCGGCGCGATCCGCTGCCGGTCGAGCAGGCCTGCGCGTACGGGATCGAGGCGCTGGAGGCGCTCGGCCATCTGCACAGCCGCAACCTGCTGTACTGCGACTTCAAGGTCGACAACGCGATCCAGACCGAGGACCAGCTCAAGCTCATCGACATGGGCGCGGTCCGGCGCATGGACGACGACGAATCGGCGATCTACGGCACGGTCGGCTACCAGGCCCCGGAGGTCGCCGAGGTCGGGCCGTCGGTGGCGAGCGACCTGTACACCGTGGCGCGCACGCTCGCGGTGCTGACCTTCGACTTCCAGGGGTACACGAACGTCTTCGCGGACTCGCTGCCGAACCCCGACAACATCGCGGTGTTCCGGACGTACGAGTCGTTCTACCGCTTCCTGGTGCGGGCGACCGACCCCGACCCGGCGCGCCGGTTCGCCTCCGCGCAGGAGATGGCGGAGCAGCTGACCGGCGTGCTGCGGGAGGTCGTGGCGCTGCAGTCCGGCCGGCCGCGGCCGGCGCTGTCGACGCTGTTCGGCACGGAACCACGGGTCACGGACACGGAGTTGTTCGCGGAGTCGACCGGGGACGTGTCGGCGCTCGGGGCGCGGGGCGTGCCGACGGGGCCGGCCGGGCTGTTCGGCGGCCGCAGAGCGAAGGCCGCGCCGCCGCCGGCCGTCGCGGGGCCGTTCCTCGCCGCGCTCGACGCGCGGGCCACGTCGCTGGCGCTGCCGGTGCCCCGGGTCGACCCGGGCGATCCCAACGCGGGTTTCCTGGCCGGCCTGATGGCCGCCGCCCCCGCCGAGCTGATCACCGCCCTGGCCGCGGCCCCCGCGCCCTCCCTGGAGCTGCGGCTGCGCGAGCTGCGGGCCCGGCTGGAGATGGGCGAACTCGGCTCGGCCGGGCAGGCGCTGGCGACGCTGGAGGAGCAGCACCCGGACGACTGGCGGGTGGTCTGGTACCGCGGCGTCGTCGCCCTCGCGACCCGCGACGACGAGAACGCGGCGCTCTCCTTCGACGCGGTGTACGACGCCTTCCCCGGCGAGCCGGCCCCGAAGCTGGCGCTCGCGGTCTGCGCGGAGGTGCTGGGCCAGCTGGACAACGCGGCGGAGTACTACCGCCTGGTGTGGGCGACGGACCCCTCGTACGTCAGCGCCGCGTTCGGGCTCGCCCGGGTGCAGTTGGCGGCCGGGGACCGGGGCGGCGCGGTGCGGACGCTGGAGTCCGTGCCGGAGGCGTCGATCCACTACACGGCGGCCCGGGTCGCGGCGGTACGGGCCCGGCTGCGCCGGCGCGCGGCGCACGACCCGCTCGCCGGCGATCTCACGGCGGCCGCGGCGCAGGTCTCGGCGCTTCAGAACTTCGGTCTCGACGCGGTGCGCCGGGAGCGGTTGTCGACGGAGGTCCTCGGCACTGCGCTGGACTGGGTACTCTCCGGTAGTCCCGGGGCGACGCCCGGCCGGACGCTGCTGCTCGGCAGCGAACTGGACGAGCGTGGGCTGCGCTTCGGGCTTGAACGCTCGTACCGGGTGCTCGCCCGGCTCGCTCAGCGCGGCGAGGAGAGGATCGAACTGGTGGAGCGGGCGAACCGCCTCCGCCCCCGGACGTGGGTGTGATGATGGACCTGAACCCCCAGCACGAACTCTCCGCCTGCCCCGGCTGCGCGGAGCCGCTGGAGTCGGGTGATCGTTTCTGCGGCGCATGCGGCTACGCGCTGACGGCGGCCCCGGAGCCCTCCGAGGACCGCCCCACGGTGGTCCTCGGCCCCCAGCCGGAAGAAGCCGACCCGGTGGGCTGGCCTGCCCCGGCGCCCCGCACCCCCGCCGGCCTCACCACCCCGACCCAACACCCGGGCGACCTCCCGGCGACGGACTCGGGCGGCGGTACGGCGACGGCGGGCGTGGCGGGCGGTACGGCGACGTCTGCGGCGGGCATGGCGGCGGCGGGCGCGCAGTCGCCGGCCGCCG
>NZ_DATCVQ010000044.1:0-2122 GCF_036566765.1 Streptomyces sp. | reverse complement strand
CGGTGTGCTCCAGACGTTCCCCGCCGACTACCCGTGGCAAGGCCCCAAGACCCGCGTCGCCCGCCAGATCGGCGACGCCGTCCCCCCGCTGCTTGCCGCGCACATCGTGTCCGCCGCCACCGGCATCCCCATGCCGGCCACACAGCCCGCACTCAACGCCGCCTGAAGGAGAACCACATGCCCGACACCCAGCCCCGCGAAGGCCGCTGCCAGCACTGCCAGCAGATCCGGCCGCTGTTCCGCCACGAAGGCGAGCTCCAGTTCTGGGGCTACAACCCCGGCGACGCCGCATGGCTCTGCGCCCGCGACTACAGCGCCCGCGAGACCGCCATCGAAAACGACCAGCCGTTCCACATCGAGACCGGACTGATCGTCTTCCCCGAACACGAGCCCCGCACCCAAGCCTTCGGCCCCGACGGCGAAATCCCACTCAGCCCCAGCGCCTGACCGCTCATCCGGTTCCACCACCACACACCCAGGAGACCCGACATGCCCGAGACCGCTCCCGACACCGTGACCGTCGACTGCATCGACATCGAGCTCGACAACGGCGAGAACCTGCTCGACCTCGGCGTAGGCAACTACCTCGAAGTCACCGAGCCCATCGCCGGTATGTGCCCCGGCTCCTGGGTTCTCGTCGCTTACGAGGGTGACGGAGACGCCTGGTCCACCCGGGCCCAGCTCCGGCACCTCACCGCCGAAGAGATGCGCGCCCGCCGTACCGCCTGAGCACGCAGCAGCCCGGCCCGCAGGCAGCGCGGGGCGGGCCGGCCATCAGCATCCACGCCTAGGAGACCCATGTCGAACAGAACGCCGAGGCCGTTCCCCGAAACGCGAGACCGCTTCATGACGAAAGTGACCAAGACGGAGACCTGCTGGATCTGGAATGCGGCCGTCAACCAATACGGGTACGGCAGGTTCTCAAACGGATCCACCGTAGGTGCCCATCGGGCCAGCTACCGGATCTTCGTCGGCGCCATACCGGACGGAATGCATATCGATCACCTGTGCCACAACCAAGACGCAGGCTGCCCTGGTGGCGTCTCCTGCCAGCATCGGCGGTGCGTTAACCCAGATCATCTTGAAGCCGTGACGACACGCGTGAATCTGCTCCGCGGCAAGACGGTTACGGCCGCATCTGCCAGTAGAACCTGCTGCCCCAAGGGTCATCCATACGACACGGCCAACACGATCATCCAGGGAGACGGGAAGCGCCGGTGTCGCACTTGCAGGCAAGCAATGGCGCGGCGCCGCAACAGATCAAAGACCCTCCGCCGCCTCGCCGACGGGCCCGCGTCATGACCGCCGTCCTCGACTACGTCGCGGCGGTCGCCGAGTTCGCCGCCTGGTGGACCCTCGCCAGCCTCACCGCCGGCCTCCTCCTCGCCCGCCTCGGCCGAGCACTCCGCAAGCCCCACCCCACACCACCGGAGCACCGATGACCCAGCCCGGCAAGACCTGGGAGTCCTGGCGCGAGTGGCAGGACGAGACATGGCAACCACCTGCCGACACCAGCACACCGGGGATGAACGCCCCGCAGCCTCCACCCATCCCCAACCGCGCCACCCGCCGGGCCTTGTACCGAGCCAGGAAGGACCGCCGACGTTGAGCCCCCGCCCCATGGCCGAGCGCGTCGCCCGCGCCCGGGCCCGCGCCACCCGCCGCGAGACCCTGCTCATCCTCCTCAACCGAGCCGACCGCCTGTCCGCCGCCGAAGCCGCCCGGCTTGCCAAGTACGCCCGCGCCGAGCTCGCCGAGGCAGACGAGCTGCGGCGCACTGTCCAGGGCCAGCAGCGCGCCATGCAGGACGCCATCGCACGGACCCGGGCCGCCGAGGCCGCGATCGTCGAAGTCGAGGCCGAGCGGAACCAGGCGCGGGCCGCACTCGAACGCGTCCGCGGCGAGCTGACCGCCATCAACCGAGACGTGCACGGCAAGAACCCCTACGCGCTGGCTGGCCTCCGGACTGCAGCCGCCCGCATCCGCGCCGCCCTCGACGAGCACCAGGAGCAGCCGTGACCGACAGGCCGTACCGGATCCTCGTGACAGGCAGCAGGGACTGGGCCGACTACGACATGGTCCGCGACAACCTCGCCACCGCCGTCTTCCAGAAGGTGCCCGC
>NZ_DATCVQ010000043.1:0-2617 GCF_036566765.1 Streptomyces sp. | reverse complement strand
TCGTCGGGGTGCCCGGCTTCGTCGACGTGCCGCCGGAGGACGAGGAGCTGCCGGGCTTCGTGGAGCCGGAGTCGCCCGTCGAGCCGCCGGTCGGGTCCGTCGGGTCGGAGCCGGTCGGGGACCCGCTCTCGCCCGGGGTCGCCTCGTCCGAGGGGCCCGGGGTGGCGGAGGCGTCCGTCTCGTCCTGGGACGGCTCGTCCGCGTCCAGGCCGTCGTCGAGGCCGTCGTCGCTCGCCGGCTGGTCCGAGGTGACCCGGTTCGAGCCCGGGTCGTCCTCGCCGTCGCCGGAGAGCGCGCCGAGAGTGACCACGGTGCCGAGCACCGCGACCAGCAGCGCGCCCGCGCCCGCGGCGATCAGGTTGCGGCGCGCGCCCAGGAGGCCGCCGCGGCCTCGGCCTGCGGACGTCGCGGGCTCCGGGGCGTCGGCAAGGGCGTCCGAGCGGGTGATGATCGTCGGCCCGTCGTCCGGGAAGTGCGCCACGGCCGGGAACGGCGAGCGCTCCTTGGCGAACGGCGGCACCGCGCCCGGGGTCCCGCCGGACGGCGTGACCGGCTCCTCGAAGAGCTCGCCGGGCAGCTCCAGCGGGCTGCCCGCGCGGTCGGCGACCAGGGCGAGCGCCCGTCGCCCGGCGACGGTGCCGCGCTTGTCGGCGAGCGCGCCGCGCAGCGCGATGGAGGCCTCCAGCTCGGCGCGGGCCCGCTCCAGATTGCCCGCGCACAGCGCGAGCACGCCGAGCTCGTGGTGGAAGTACGCCTCCTCCGCGACCTCGCCCGAGATCCGGGCGGCCTCCTGGCCGGCCCGAAGGGCGCGCTCCCAGGCCCCCCAGTGCAGCCCGGCGGCGAACACCGGCGCGGCGCTGCGGGCGAGCAGGACGGCGGCGCTGGCGTGCCGGGCCTCCTCGCTGGGCACCAGCGCGGACAGCGCGGAGATCAGCGCGTCCGACTCGGCGGCGGCGCGCTCGGGGGTGACGGAGGGGTGCCCGGTCCACCAGGCGTAGTGCTGGGCGACGGTGTGCGCGTGGCCGGCGGTGTCCTCGGCGTACCCGCTGGCGACGAGCTGCAGGAGCACGCCGGTGGCGAGGCGGTAGCGGGCGCCGACCGGGGTGAGCAGGCCGCAGGCGGTGAGTTCGCCGAGCGCGGCGTCGGCGTGGGTGTCGCCGACGAGCGCGGGCAGGTGCGCGGGGTGCGGGACCTCGCCGCCGAGGGCGACGGCGAACCGCAGGGCGTCCTGGGCGGCGGCGCTGAGCCGGGAGGCGAGCAGGGCGGCGGGGGCGGCGCCCTCGCCGAGGGAGGGCAGCGGGGTCTCGGCTCCGTCGCCGGGTATGCGCGGGGCCCCGGGTATGCCGGGTATGCCGGAAGTCGCAGGCGTACCGGAGGCCCCAGGGCCTCCCGACGCCCCCGGCGGCGTGATGCGGATCCGCGTCCCGCCCTCGTCCGGGTCGGCCGTCCCCCCGTGACCGCCGAACGCGTCGTCCAGCGCACCGAAGGCGTCGAACTCGTCGAAGGCCTCGTCCTGCCCGGGCCCGGCGCGCAGCCGGTCGCGCTGGACCAGCAGGGCGCCCGCCTGGACGAAGCGCAGGGGCAGGCCCTCGGACTCGAACCAGAGGTCGCCGGCCCAGTTGGCCTCGTCGTCGGTGAGGGTGCGGCCGACCGCGTTCTCCAGGAGCTCCAGGGCGGCGGCGCGGCCGAGGCCGGCGAGGAAGACCTCCTCGATGCCGGCCTCGGCGGAGGGTGCGGCGACGTCGGGGCCGGCGGCGAGCAGGTACGCGCACTCCGGCGTGGCGGTGAGCAGCTCGTCGAGCGCGGCGCCGCCGAGTTCGAGGTCGTCGACGACGACGATCGCGCCGATGTCGCGGACGAGGTCCAGCAGGGCCGGGCGGTCCGGGCGGTGCGCGGGCGTGTGCAGGACGGTGGCGAGGAGTTCGTACAGCAGCTCGGTGGCGGTGCGGTGGTGGCCGGAGAGGCGTACGACGCCGTCCGGTGCGAGGCCGGTGCACTGCGCGGCGACCTCGTCGAGGAGCCGGGTGCGGCCGGAGCCGGCCGGCCCGGTGACCCGTGCGGAGCGGCCACGGGAGAGCAGCCGGACGAGCCGCTCGTGCTCCTCCTGGCGCTCCAGGAGCGGCGGTCGGGGCAGCGGAGGTCCGGCCGGCAGCGGCGGACGGGCGGCGCGGGCCATCTCGGCGCGTTCCGCCGGTGCGTACTTGACGGGCCGCCCCGGCCGCTCCCCCGGCGGGCAGGGCTCTATCTCGCTGCCGTCGACGGGGTTGACGGTGAGCAGGAAGTCGCCCGCCACGAGCTGGACGGTGCGCGCGGGCGCCTTCGCCGACTTCTTGAAGTCCGGGGCGCCGGTGTCGCGCGGGGGCCGGGCCTGGCCCGCGCCATCGCCGAAACTGTCGTTGTCCATGGTCCAAGCCCCCCAGATGCGCTTCGCTGAGCTTCGTCCCCGCCGGGGTTGATCGAGTTCTGGCGGCGGAGTCGCGTGCGGATTTCCCTCCGGCTTTCTGCACGCCCCGCTGTCGCTTCGGTCCGGTGCCCGCCGCATGGGTCTTTCAATTCGCCGGGCGACCGAACCTTAGACCTTCGCTCAGTATCTACAAAGGGGCGGGGTGCTGCCCCG
>NZ_DATCVQ010000042.1:0-18148 GCF_036566765.1 Streptomyces sp. | reverse complement strand
GGTGTGCATGCCATCGGTAAGAAGGTCGTCGAGGAGGCCGCCGAGGTGTGGATGGCCGCCGAGTACGAGGGCAAGGAAGCCGCCGCCGAGGAGATCTCCCAGCTGCTGTACCACGTCCAGGTGATGATGGTCGCCCGCGGGATCTCCCTCGACGACGTCTACGCCCACCTCTGAGTACCGCCCCCGTCACACAGGCACGAACAAAGGAAGCCCGTCTCATGCTGCGCATCGCCGTCCCCAACAAGGGTTCACTGTCCGGACCTGCGTCGGCGATGCTCCATGAGGCCGGCTACCAGCAGCGCAAGGAGTCCAAGGAGCTGGTGCTCGTGGACCCCGAGAACGAGGTCGAGTTCTTCTCCCTCCGCCCGCGCGACATCGCGATCTACGTCAGCTCCGGCAAGCTCGACATCGGCATCACCGGCCGCGATCTGCTGCTGGACTCCGGGGCCAACGCCGAGGAGATCCTCCAGCTCGGCTTCGCCCGCTCCACCTTCCGCTACGCCACCAGGCCCGGCACCGCCAAGGACGTCGGCGACTTCGGCGGAATGACCATCGCCACCTCCTACGAGGGCATCGTCGCCAAGCACCTGGCCGACGAGGGCATCGACGCCTCCGTCGTCCACCTCGACGGCGCCGTCGAGACGGCGATCCAGCTCGGCGTCGCGCAGATCATCGCGGATGTCGTGGAGACCGGCACCAGCCTGCGCAACGCGGGCCTGGAGGTCATCGGCGAGCCGATCATGAAGTCCGAGGCGGTCGTCATCCGCCGCACGGGCGCGGAGGCCGACGACCCCAAGGTGCAGCAGTTCCTGCGCCGCCTCCAGGGCGTCCTGGTCGCCCGCAGCTACGTGATGATGGACTACGACTGCCGCGCCGAGCACCTGGAGCAGGCGGTCGCGCTCACCCCCGGCCTGGAGTCGCCGACGATCTCGCCGCTCCACAACGAGGGCTGGGTCGCGGTCCGGGCCATGGTCCCGGCCAAGGACGCGCAGCGGGTCATGGACGACCTGTACCAGGTGGGCGCCCGGGCCATCCTCACGACGGCCATCCACGCCTGCCGCCTCTGAGGCCCACCCGGCCCGCCTAAGGAACCGCCGCACATGTCCGACACCCCTGTCCCGGCCCTCCCGGCCCTTCCGGTCACCTTCCGGCCGCAGCGCACCCGCGTCGTCATGCTGACCCTGGGGACGGTGGTCTTCGTCGTCATCACCGCCGTCTCCCTGATGCTGGAACGGCTCAGCCCGGCGGAGCGGGTCAGCTTCGTCTTCACCGGGGCGCTCTTCCTCGGCATCCTGTCCCTGCTCAGCCGCCCCAAGGTCGTCGCCGACGACGAGGGCGTCACGGTCGTCAACATCACCCGGAGCCGCCGGCTGGCCTGGGCGGAGATCCTCAAGGTCAACCTCCGGCCCGGCGACGCCTGGGTCTTCCTGGACCTGAGCGACGGCACCAGCCTGCCCGCGCTCGGCATCCAGCCCGGCATCGCCAAGGAGCAGGCCATCCGCGACGCCCGCGCGCTGCGCGCCCTCGCGGACGCCCGCGGCACCTGTACCGACGCCGACTGACGGCCGCCGGGGGCGAGGCCCGGTCCCCCATACGGGGCCGACCCCCTGCCCCCGGACGGGCCGGCGTGACTAATCTGGAGGCGGTGGTGCCCAGCGGCGCCACCGCCTCGCGTGCACCGGGCCCCGGCCGCCCGCGGGGCCTTTCCCTGCGAACCGAGGAGTGACTCCCTCCGGCAATGGACGGATCGTCCGGTAGTACCTGCGCCGCCCCCTCATACGAGGCGGCGGCATGATCATCCCCCTGCTTCTGCTGCTCGCGGCCCTGCTCCTGATCCTCGCGAACGGCTTCTTCGTGGCCGCCGAGTTCGGCCTCGTCACCGTGGAACGCCCCGACGCCGAGCAGGCCGCGGCCGCCGGCGACCGGCGCGCCCGTACCGTCGTCAAGGCCCTGGGCGAGCTGTCGTTCCAGCTCTCGGGCACCCAGCTCGGCATCACCATCACCTCCCTCGTCGTCGGCATGCTCGCCCAGCCCGCGCTCGCCGCGCTGCTGGCCGGCCCGTTCACCGCGGCCGGACTGCCCGCCGGGGCGGTCCCCGGCGTCGCGGTCGTGACCGGCATGCTGCTGGCCTCCGCCGTCCAGATGGTGATCGGCGAGTTGGTCCCCAAGAACTGGGCGGTCTCCCGGCCGCTCCAGGTGGCCCGGTTCGTCGCCGGACCGCAGTACCTGTTCTCCTCGGCCTTCCGGCCGGTGATCGCCCTGCTCAACGCGGTCGCCAACCGGCTCGTCCGGCTGCTCGGCGTCGAGCCGACCGAGGAACTGGCCTCCGCCCGCACCCCCGGCGAACTGGTCGCGCTCGCCCGCCACTCGGCCCGCGCCGGGGCGCTCGAACAGGACACCGCGGACCTCTTCGTACGGACCCTGTCGCTCGGCGGACTGACCGCCCAGCACGTGATGACCCCGCGTGTGAAGGTCAGCTCGCTGCGGGCCGACGCCACCGCGGCCGACGTCCTCAACCTGACCCGTGCCACCGGCCTCTCGCGCTTCCCGGTCTACCGGGACCGCATCGACGAGATCACCGGCATGGTCCACCTCAAGGACGCGCTCGCCGTCCCCGCGCCCGACCGGCTGCGCACGGCCGTCGGCCGGATCGCCGTCCCGCCGCTGCTCGTGCCCGAGACCCTTCCGGTGCAGCGGCTGCTCGAACGGCTCCGGCGGGAGCAGCCGATCGCGGTCGTCGTCGACGAGTACGGCGGCACCGCCGGCGTCGTCACCCTGGAGGACATCGTCGAGGAGCTCGTCGGCGAGGTCCGCGACGAGCACGACATCGCCGCCGACGAGCGCCCCGAACTGACCGCCGTCGCCGCCGAGGACGGCCAGCCGGCCTGGGAGGCGGACGGCAGCTGCCGGGTGCACACCCTGCACCGGATAGGCCTCGAAGTGCCCGACGGGCCGTACGAGACCGTCGCCGGCCTCGTCGCGGACCTGCTCGGCCGGATCCCCGCCCCCGGCGACCGCGCCGAGCTGCCCGGCTGGCGGCTCTGCGTGCGGCAGGTCGACCGGTACCGCGCCGAGCGGGTCCGCCTGGTGCGGACGGCGAAGGTCCCGGAGGCCGCCCGGTGAGCGCGATCCAACTGCTGTTCGCGCTGCTCCTGGTGGTCGCGAACGGCTTCTTCGTCGGCGCCGAGTTCGCGCTGGTCTCGGTGCGCCGCAGCCAGATCGAGCCGCTGCCCGGCAAGCGGGCCCGGCAGGTGCTGTACGGCCTGGAGAACCTGCCGCAGATGATGGCGGCGGCCCAGTTCGGCATCACCGTCTGCTCGCTCACCCTGGGCGCGGTCGCCGAGCCGACCGTGGCCCGGCTCCTGGAGCCGGTCTTCCACGCGGTCCGGGTTCCCGAGGGCCTGATCCATCCGCTGGGCTACGTGGTCGCCCTCGCGCTGGTGGTCTTCCTGCATCTCGTCGTCGGCGAGATGGTGCCGAAGAACCTGGCCATGGCGGCGCCGGAGCGCACCGCGCTCTGGCTGAGCCCGGCCCTGGTCGGCTTCGCCCGGCTCTGCCGCCCGGTCACCACGGCGCTCGGCGCCTGCGCCCGGGTCGTGCTGCGGGCCTTCCGGGTCGAGCCCAAGGACGAGGTGGAGGCGGTCTTCACCAGCACCCAGCTCGGCCGGCTCGTCGAGGACGCCGGCCAGGCCGGACTGCTCGACCCGGCCGAGCAGGAGCGCCTGGAGGACGCGCTCGAACTGGGCAGCCGCCCGGTGATGGACGTCCTCATCCGGCCCTCGGCCCTGGTGACGGTGAGCCCGTCCGTCACGCCCCGGGAGATCGAGGAGCTGACCGTGCGGACCGGGTACTCGCGCTTCCCGGTGCGCGGCGACGGCGGCCGGCGGTTCATGGGGTTCGTGCACGTGAAGGACGTGCTCGAACTGGAGGACCGGGAGCGGGCGGTGCCGCAGCAGGTGTGGCGGCCGATGGCCACGCTGGGGGCCGAGCTGCCGCTCGACGACGCCCTGACCGTGATGCGCCGCGCGGCGACCCACCTCGCCCAGGTCGCCGACGGCTCGGGCCGCATGCTCGGCCTGGTCGCCCTGGAGGACGTCCTGGAACTCCTGGTCGGCGAGGTCCGCGACCCGTCCCACCGCGCGACGGTCCCACCGGCCGCCCGCCCGGAGGCGAGGGCTCTCACGGGCTGACGCGGGACGGGTCGCCGAGAGACCCGACTCCCGCGGGCCACGCGCCCGGCGTCGGCCGGGGCGCGTGGCCGGGCCCGGGGAGCGCGGCAGCCTTCCGCCGGTCCAGCGCCCTTCACGCCCCCGGCGGGTCCTGTGGGTCGCGGTCCGTCGGGCCGCGGCCCGACAGGACCTCGCCGTACGCCTGCATCAGGTCCGCGAGGCGGAGGGTGGCCAGGTCCTCGCGGGTCGGGGTGCCCGGGTAGCCGGAGAGCCGCAGGTCCCGGTAGGCACAGGACTTCTCGTACAGGGTGCGCAGGAAGCGGCCGTTGCCCAGCTCGTCGATCCAGCCCTGGTCGACCACGTGGCCGCTGATCGAGCGCAGCTCGTCCAGCGCCTCCTCGTCCCAGCCGTCCCCGTTCGCCGCGGCCAGCACCTCGCCGATCGCGGTGAGTTCGAGCGGCCGGTACGAGGGGAAGTCCACCCGGGTCGTGAACCGGGAGGACAGCCCGGGGTTGGCGGCGAGCAGCCGGTCCATGCCCTCGGGGTAGCCGGCGAGGATCACGACCAAGTGGTCGCGGTTGTCCTCGGCGCGCTTGAGCAGCACCTGCAGGGCCTCGTCGCCGTACGCGTCGCCCTTGCTGTAGCCGGAGTTGGAGAGTGAGTACGCCTCGTCGACGAAGAGCACCCCGCCGACGGCGGAGTCGATCAGCTCGTTGGCCTTCACGGCGGTCTGCCCGAGGAACTCGCCCACCAGGTCGGCCCGTTGGGCCTCCACGAGATGATCGCCGCCGAGCAGCCCCAGGGCGTAGAAGACCCGGCCGATGATTCGGGCGACGGTGGTCTTCCCGGTGCCGGAGGGGCCGGAGAAGACGAAGTGGCGCTTCGGCGGCTGCACCGGAAGCCCCTGGTCGGCCCGCAGCCGGGCCATCTCCAGCTGCGCGGACAACGCCTTGACCTGGCGCTTCACCGGCTCCATGCCGACCATCCGCTCCAGCTCGGCGAGCGCCTCGGCGAGCAGGGCCGGGTCGGTCGCGCCGGCCGGGAAGCGCGGCGGCACCGGCCGGCCCGGTACGGCCGCCTTCTCGCGCACCCCGTCCGGCGGCGGCGCGGGCGGTGTGGCGCCGGCGACCGGCGGCTGGAGCGGATCGCCGCCGAGCCGCAGCACCTCCCCGAGCGGGCCCTCGGTCTCGGCCCGGTCCGCGTCCACGCTGTCCTGGCCCAGGCCCCCGAGCGCCACCGCGGCGTACCCGGCCGGGTCGTCGGGCCCCTCGAAGCCGTCGTACTCCGCGATCGCGGCGAGCCGGGCCGAGGTGTCCATGAACGCCGGGTCGATCCGGTGCACCGCCCGGTACAGGGGGAGCGCCGCGGCGCTGCGGCCCGTGCCCTCGTGCGCCCGGGCCAGCCAGTACCGCAGCTCCTTGCGCTGCGGCTGCTCGCTGCGGCAGCGCATCAGCGCGGCGGACAGCAGCGGCTCGGCCTGCGCGTACATCTCAAGGCGGACCCGGGCCATGCCGCCGAACAGCCCGGCCTCGATCCCGAGCAGCGGGTCTTCGACCAGCGGCTCGGTGTGCCGGACCAGCTGGTCCCAGTCCTTGACCAGGTAGGCGCGGCAGGCGTGCAGGAAGCGGACCTGCGGATCGGTGTCGACCGGCGGCAGCCCGGCGAGCGCCCGGTCCAGCTCGGGCACGTGCCGGCCGTCCAGCCAGTGCGAGGCGTGGGCGAGGAGCAGATCGCGCGGGCTCTCCAGGACCGGCTGGACCCACCAGCCGAGCCAGTACCAGGAGTTCAGGGTGCGCCGGTGGCGGGCCCGCTGCTCGCCGAACCGATCCTGGTTGCGGTACATCCGCAGCAGCGCGGTGGTGGTGTCGACGCGCAGCGCGTGCAGTCCGAGCCAGCCGTCCGCCATGCCGGGATCGATCCGCACCGCGGCCCGGAACTCCTCCTCGGCCTGCGGGTACGCGCCCATCGTGTACGCGTCGACGCCGCGCAGCCAGGCGAGCTCGGCCGGGGCGAGCGCGCCGCGCGCGCCACTGTCCATCGGGTCCCCCACTACCCAACCGCCTTCTCGTGGACGGGATTTGACCGCACCTGGGGCATCGTACCTGCGCAGCAGGGGTGCGAGTGAGGAGTCGGCAGCGATCCGGCGACGATAACCCTGGGTAAGCGCACAGGGTCGCGCGGTGCGGCGGAGAAGGCGAACGAGGGCAGAACGAAGCCCCCGATCACGGGGGAACAACCGGGGGCTTCGCGTCCGCGGCAGCTCCGAAAAGCCGCACATTGAGAACGTAAGACCTGTACGCCCCGTCGGTCAAGCCGAGTTGGAGCACTCTCGGAAGTCGATGTCCGACTGCTCAGTACGGGGGCCGGACGCCGTCACGAAGCGTGATGATCTGGTTCGGGCCTGAGGCCGCAGAAGGGCCCGGGAGCCACTCGTACCCCACCTGTCCCTCGCGTACCAGCGTGTCCGCGAACGGACGTGAAGGGTCCATGGAGAAGTGGCGTGTCTCCGCCACCGTCCAGCCGTCCCAGAATGCGGACTGCGCCGCCCCGTCCCGGTGCCTGCCCCGGATCCAGGACGCCTCGGGCTCCCGTTCCATCCACAGCAGCCGCGCCAGATGCGGGCGCAGCGCCCGGCGGCCCGACCCGACGCCCTCGACGAGCACGACGGGTGCGGCCGGCAGTGCGCGCGGCGGTCCGAAGGTCCGCAGGATCCAGTCGTACGGGCGGTAGTGCGCGGTCTCGCCCCGGGACAGCGGCGCGATCACCTCGGCCAGCATCCGGTCGGTCCAGGAGAAGAGCTCCTCGTGGGTGGCGAGGTCGTCGAGGTGCAGGACCGGCGCGTCGCCCAGCGCCTCGGCGAGCCGGGCGGCGAAGGTGGACTTCCCCGAGCCGGCGTGCCCGTCCACGGCGACGATCCGCACGGGCCCGCAGGACGGCGGCAGGGCGCGCAGCGCGGCGGCGTGGGCGAGGAGGTCCATGGGCCCAGCGTATCGAGGGGGTGCGGCACCGCCCCAGGTCAGCCCGGCGTGGACGCCAGTGGTCGAGACCAATATTGGTTCGCACGACGCGGTGCGCAGTGCTGGCAGAAGCCGTGGCCGACCCGCGATAGTGGCCCCCGCGGCGCGGCGAGACCCGCGCCGGGAGTCCCGTACCGCGAAGCCCATCAGCACCCCGTCCCTCATCCGTCGTTCCCGCCGAACCCGACCGGGGGTCACATGACCAGTTCCACTCCGCGCAGGACCGTGCTGACCGCCGCGCTCGCCGCCGCCGCAGGGGCGGCCGGAGCGGCCGCGCCCGTGGCGAACGCCGACGACCGCGCCGCCGCACCAAACGCCGCCGAGCGTCACGTGCCCGTGCCCGGCCTCGTCGACAACAGCTCCTGGACCTCCTACACCGACTGGCGCTCCGGCGACGCCGCCGGCGTGCGGGCCGTCGCGGGCCGCCGCCCCGGCCTGGTGATCGACGCCCCCGCCGGGCGCACCGACTACACCGACCCGCACACCGGGAAAGCCTCCGCCTGGGAGTACGCCTCCTGGACCTCCCCGGTCCATGCCTCCACCGTCCCCGCCACCGAGGTCATCACCTCCTGGAACGCCGACACCCCGGCCGGTACCTGGCTCCAGGTCGAGCTGACCGGCACGTACTCGGACGGCACGTGGACACCCTGGTACGTGCTCGGCCGCTGGGCCTCCGGCGACGGCGACATCCGGCGCACCTCGGTCGACGACCAGACCGACGGCCGGAGCACCGTCTGGACCGACACCCTCGCCGTCGACGACGCGGCGAGCGGGCTGCGCCTGCTCGCGTACCGGCTGCGCCTCACCCTGTACCGCGCCCCCGGCTCGGGTCTGACCCCCACGGTGTGGCGGCTCGGCGCGATGGCCTCGGACATCCCGGACCGGTTCACCGTCCCCGCCTCCGAGCCCGGGCTCGGCCGGGAGCTGGCGGTGCCGCGCTACTCGCAGAACACCCACGTCGGGCAGTACCCGGAGTACGACAACGGCGGCGAGGCCTGGTGCAGCCCCACCTCCTCGCAGATGATCGTCGAGTACTGGGGGCGCCGCCCCACCGCCGAGCAGCTGACCTGGGTGAACCCGGCCTTCGCCGACCCGCAGGTCTGTCACGCCGCCCGGTTCACGTACGACTACCAGTACGCGGGCTGCGGCAACTGGTCCTTCAACGCCGCGTACGCCGCCACGTACGAGGACATGAGCGCGGTCGTCACCCGGCTGCGCTCGCTCACCGAGCTGGAGACGCTGATCGCGGCGGGCATCCCGGTCATAACGTCACAGTCCTTCCGCAAGGAGGAGCTGACCGGCGCGGGCTACGGCACCTCCGGCCACCTGATGACCGTCGTCGGCTTCACCGCCGCCGGCGACGTCGTCGCCAACGACCCGGCCTCGCCGAACAACGAGGCGGTCCGCCGGGTCTACCACCGGCGCGAGTGGGAGAACATCTGGCTGCGCACCAAGCGGTACAACGCGAGCGGCAAGGTGGTCTCCGGCACCGGGGGCGTCTGTTACGTGTACTTCCCGGCGCACCCCACTCCCGCGCAGCGCAAGGCGCTGGCGGCCGTCGGCATCGGCTGAGCCACCGCCGGGGCCGGGCGGCGGGCCTGACCGACCCGCCGAACGGGCATACTCCTCCCGCCACAGCCGCCGGTCGCCGCGATCCGTGATCCGGACGGGCAGCATCGGCCTGTGAGTCACGGCGGCGCCGCCGACCCCGCGCGCCGCCGCCGCGCCCGACAGGGAGGAGCACGCCGCCATGTCCGACCGCGCCCCGCAGCAGGTGGAACGCCGACTGCCCACCGACGAGGCCAGGGACCTGCTCGCCCTGGTCCGCGAGATCGCCCAGCGCGAGATCGCGCCCGGCGCCGCCGAGGAGGAGGCCGCCGGGCACTTCCCCCGTGAGGTCTTCGCGCTGCTCTCCGACGCCGGCCTGCTGGCGCTGCCGTACGACTCCGCCTACGGCGGCGGAGATCAGCCGTACGAGGTCTATCTGCAGATGCTGGAGGAGCTGGCCGCCGTCCGGCTCACCGTCGGGCTCGGCGTCAGCGTGCACACCCTGTCCTGCCATGCGCTCGCCCACTTCGGCGGCAAGGACCAGCGGGCCGCCCATCTGCCCGCGATGCTCGGCGGCGGGCTGCTCGGCGCGTACTGCCTGTCCGAGCCGTCCTCCGGCTCGGACGCCGCGGCTCTGCGCACCCGGGCCGTCCGCGACGGCGAGGACTGGGTGATCACCGGCACCAAGGCGTGGATCACGCACGGCGGGGTCGCCGACTTCTACACCGTGCTCGCGCGCACCGGCGAGGAGGGGCCCAAGGGGATCACCGCCTTCCTCGTGCCCGGGGACGCCCCCGGGCTGACCGCCGCCGCACCCGAGAAGAAGATGGGCATGAAGGGCTCGCCCACCGCCCAGCTGCACTTCGACGGGGTGCGGGTGCCCGACGCGCGCCGGATCGGCGAGGAGGGGCAGGGCTTCACGATCGCGCTCGCCGCGCTGGACTCCGGACGGCTCGGCATTGCCGCCTGCGCCGTCGGGGTCGCACAGGCCGCGCTCGACGCGGCGGTCGCGTACGCGACCGACCGACGCCAGTTCGGCCGGCCGATCGCCGACTTCCAGGGTCTGCGCTTCCTGCTCGCGGACATGGCGACCCGGATCGAGGCGGGGCGTGCCCTGTACCTGGAGGCGGCCCGGGTACGGGACGCGGGCCGGCCGTTCGCCAAGCAGGCGGCGATGGCCAAGCTGTTCTGCTCGGACGCCGCGATGCAGGTGACCATCGACGCGGTGCAGGTGCTTGGCGGCTACGGCTACACCGCGGACTTCCCGGTGGAACGGCTGATGCGGGAGGCGAAGGCGCTGCAGATCGTCGAGGGCACCAACCAGATCCAGCGGATGGTCATCGCACGACAGGTCGTGGGACCAGAGTCCCGCTGACCCCGCTGGCGCGTACCGTGCGGTCCGCCCAGATCGGCGCGGCGGCGAGCCGGGTCCACTCCGGGTCGCGGCGGCCCGGCAGAGTGCGGCCGTGGCTCGCCCACTGGCGGAGCAGCGCCTGGTAGATGGGCGGGTCGGCGGGCGGCGGGGCCGGCTGCGGAACCGATTCTTCAGCGCCCGTGTCCACCCGGCGCCAGCGTCCGTACCCGCTCGGCGCGGTGTAGGTCGAGGTCATGCCCGGCTCAACGCGCACCGCCCCGGCCGGGTCACCCTCGCGGGCATTCGAGCGAAGGTTCGCCCCTTACCCGGATGCCGGGGAGGCCGTGACCCCGGCGCCGGCGGCGAAGCCGGGGCGCGCACGGCTCTGGTCGATCGAGGAGTTTCTGACGTACCGTCAACTTCCCTTGGTCGACCAGGAGGTCACACGTGTCAGACGATCGGCCCGTCGCACTCGACGAGTACCCCGTGCACCAGGCGCCGCTGTCGATGAAGCACCACGTCAGCGGCGATCGGAACGCCTACGACCGGTGCATCTTCCACGTCTTCGACCACGCCGGCCGCGCCCTGCTCATCGCCGGCCTCGGCGTCTACCCCAACACCGGCGTCATCGACGCCTACGCCACCCTGCGCACTGGCGACCGGCTGCACGCGGTCCGCGCCTCCGACGCGCTCGGCGACGACCGGATGAACCTCGCCGTCGGCCCACTGCGCATCACCGTCGACGAGCCCCTCAAGCGGCTCACCCTGCACTGCGCCGCAGACCCCGACGACCCGGACGGCCTCTCCTTCGATCTCACCTGGACCGGAGACTTCCCGGCCCTCTGGGAACCGCACCACACCCAGCGCCGCGGCGACCGGCTCACGCTCGAAGGCCGCCGCTTCGTCCAGGCCGGCCACTGCACCGGCGTGATCCGGGCCGGCGGCGAGGAGTTCACCGTCACCGCGGGGGAGTGGACCGGGACCCGCGACCGCAGCTGGGGCGTCCGCCCCATCCCCGGCGAGGAGCCCGGCCGGGCCGACGAGTTCCGCCCCGAGGGCTTCCACTGGCTCTGGATCCCGATGCGCTTCGACGACCGCTTCGTCATGGTCATCGTCCAGGAGGACGCCGACGGCTACCGCACCCTCAACGAGGCCGTCCTCGTGCGCGACGGGCAGCGCGACGCCCAACTCGGCTGGCCCCGCACCGACATCGCCTACCGCCCCGGCACCCGGCACCCCGAACGCGCCGTCGTGCACCTCGCCGACCCGGCCGGCAAGCCCCTGGAGGTCGGCGTCGAGATCCTCGCCTCCTCCCCGCTCGCCGTCGGCGCCGGCTACCCGCCCTCCGCCGACTGGCAGCACGGCACCTGGCAGGGCCGCGACTGGACCGACCGCCGCGTGTACGACCTCTCCGACCCGGCCGCCCACCCCATGGCCGCCTTCGGCGTCACCGACCACGCCGCCCGCTTCACCCTCGACGGCCGCACCGGATACGGGATCTTCGAGCACGGATCCTTCGGCCGCCACGACCCCAGCGGCTTCGCCGACTACACCGCCACCGCCGAGTGAGGAGCAGCCCATGGCCACCGCACCCCGCCCCCGCACCACCACCCGCGACCCCGAGGAGCTCGGCCGGCGGCTGAGCGCCTGGCTCGACCCGAAACTGCCCGGGGCCAGGATCACCGACCTCGCCGTCCCCGGCTCCAACGGCATGTCCAGCGAGACCCTGCTGTTCACCGTCGACCACCCGGACGCCCCGGTCCGCGGCTGCGCCCTGCGGCTGGCCGCCGACCCCGCCGCGTACACGATCTTCCCGGTGTACGACATGGAGCGGCAGCACCGCGTGATGCGGCTGGTCGGCGAGCACACCGACCTGCCCGTGCCCCAGGTGCTCTGGCTGGAGCCGGACCCCGGCCCGCTCGGCGCGCCGTTCTTCGTGATGGCCCGGGCCGAGGGCCGCGTCCCGCCGGACGTCATGCCCTACACGTACGAGGGGAACTGGCTGCACTCCGCCACCGACGCCGAACGCGCCCGACTGGAGGCCGCCTCGGTCGCCGTCCTCGCCCGGCTGCACGACCAGTTCCCGGCGAAGGAGGCCGAGTTCCTCATGCCGGCCGGCGACGGCAGCCCGCTGCGCCGCCATGTCGACGCCCAACGCGCCTACTACGCCTGGGTCGTCGAGGGACTCGCGCCCTCGCCGCTGATCGAGTCCGCCTTCGCCTGGCTGGAGGACCACTGGCCCGCGGACGAGGGACCCGCCGTGCTCAACTGGGGCGACGCCCGCATCGGGAACATCGTCTACGACGGCTTCGAACCGGCAGCCGTGCTCGACTGGGAGATGGCCGGGTACGCCCCGCGCGAGGTCGACCTCGGCTGGACCGTCTACCTGCACCGGTTCTTCCAGGACCTCACGGTGAGCTTCGGCCAGCCCGGACTGCCGGACTTCCTGCGCCGGGAGGACGTCGAGCGGCGCTACGCCGGACTGACCGGCCACACGCCGCGCGACATGGAGTTCCACACCCTCTACGCGGCCCTGCGGCACGCGATCGTCATGCTCAGAGTCGCGTACCGGCAGGCGCACTTCGGAGAGGTCGAGGTGCCGGCGAACGCCGAGGACGTGGACAGCCTGATCCTGCACCACGCCACTCTGGAAGCGATGGTGCGCGGGGACTACTGGTAGGGGTGGTGCGGAGGGACTGCTGCGGCGTCGCCGTCAGGCGGCGCGGCGCATCTGCGGCACCTTGATCGGACGCGAGCCCGGACCGCCGACGTGCGAGAAGGGCTGCATCCGCCAGTCGAGACCCTGCGGGAGCGTCAGCAGGAGGGCGGTGTCCTGCTCCTGGACCTCGCGGGTCTCGTCCGCCGGAAGGGCGTCCGCGGCCGCGCGACCGGTGCCCGGGCAGACGGTCAGCGTGAACGGGTTCCACGGCGTCGGGCAGAGCGCGTGCTCCGGGAGCACGTCCTCGTCCGCGAGCAGCGCGATCGGCTGGGCGCAGTCCGGGCAGACGACCCGGTACATCTCGAACGTGTCGTAGGCATCCAGGACGTCGTCCTCGGCGATCACGACGGAATCAACAGGCTCCTGCATGGAGAATCTCCCCCTCGGGTGGGTCGACCAGTACGTATGGCCTCGACCACAGCAAGCAATGCCCATCGCGCCCGCGCGGTAACCGCGAGGTCACGATCCACTCCGTCGCGGAGCTGTGGCATTCGTCACATGCCCGTCGCAGGTGCCGGGCAGATGCCGCGCACGTGCCCATTGGTGCGCTTTGGGGTGCCCTCCGACTGTGCCGATCCGCACCCGGGGCCGTAAGTTGACCGCATGGAGGAGCTGGATCGTCAGATCGTCGAATTGCTGGTCAAGGACGGGCGCATGAGCTACACCGACCTGGGCAAGGCCACCGGCCTGTCCACCTCGGCGGTGCATCAGCGCGTCCGGCGCCTCGAGCAGCGCGGGGTGATCCGCGGCTATGCCGCGGTCGTCGACCCCGAGGCCGTGGGCCTTCCTCTGACCGCCTTCATCTCGGTGAAACCGTTCGACCCCAGCGCCCCCGACGACACCCCGGACCGGCTCGCCGACATCCCGGAGATCGAGGCCTGCCACAGCGTGGCCGGCGACGAGAACTACATCCTCAAGGTGCGCGTCGCCACCCCGCTCGAGCTGGAGCACCTGCTCACCCGCATCCGCACCCAGGCAGGCGTCTCCAGCCGCACCACGGTCGTCCTGTCCACCCCGTACGAGGCCAGGCCGCCGCGCATCTGAGGGAGCCCGCGGGGCCGGGCCGTGGCGCGGTCCGGGCCGCCGTCCGCCGGGGGTCGTCCGTACCGGCCCCGGCCACTCCCTAGGCTGGTCACCATGACCGACAGCCTGACCCAGAACCTCCCCGAGGACGCGCACCGCACCGTCCTGCTGCGCAGGGGAGAAGTCCACAGCCCCGCAGACCCCTTCGCCACCGCCATGGTGGTGGAGCGCGGGCACGTCGCCTGGGTGGGCTCCGAGGGAGCGGCCGACGCTTTCGCCGACGGTGTCGACGAAGTGATCGACCTCGACGGCGCGCTGGTCACCCCCGCCTTCGTCGACGCCCATGTGCACACCACCGCGACCGGCCTCGCCCTGACCGGGCTCGACCTGTCCGGCGCGCGGTCGCTCGCCGAGGCGGCCGAGCGGATCCGCACGTACAGCGCGGCCCGGCCGGGCGACCCGATCCTCATCGGACACGGCTGGGACGCGGCGCGCTGGCCCGAACGGCGCGCCCCGCGCCGCGACGAGCTCGACGAGCTCACCGGCGGCCGTCCCCTCTATCTCACGCGGATCGACGTCCACTCGGCCGTCGTCACCACCGCCCTGCTCGACCTCGTCCCCGGCGTCCGCGCGCTCGACGGCTTCCGTGACGGCGAGCCGCTGACCGGCGACGCCCACCACGCCGTGCGCGCCGCCGCGTACGCCGCCGTCTCGCCCGCGCAGCGCACCGAGGCCCAGCGCGCCGCGCTCGCCCATGCAGCCTCCCTCGGCATCGGCACGGTGCACGAGTGCGGCGGCCCGCAGATCTCCTCCGAGGAGGACTTCACCGGTCTGCTCTCGCTCGACGGCCCCGGACCGCGGGTCGTCGGCTACTGGGCCGACCTCGACGTCGAACGGGCCCGCGCGCTCGGCGCCCACGGCGCGGCCGGCGATCTGTTCGTGGACGGCTCGCTCGGCTCGCACACCGCCTGCCTGCACGAGCCGTACGCCGACGCCGCCGCCGGTCACACCGGGATCGCGCACCTCGACGCGGCCGCCGTCGCCGCCCACGTCGTGGCCTGCACCGAGGCCGGGATCCAGGCCGGCTTCCACGCCATCGGCGACGCCGCCGTGACCTCGGTCGTCGAGGGCGTGCGAGCCGCCGCCGAGAAGGTGGGGCTCGCCCGGATCCGGGCCGCCCGGCACCGCGTCGAGCACGCCGAGATGCTCACCCCGCAGACCGTCGCCGCCTTCGCCGAACTCGGCCTCACCGCCTCCGTCCAGCCGGCCTTCGACGCGGCCTGGGGCGGCGAGGACGGCATGTACGCCGAGCGCCTCGGCATCGAGCGGGCCCGCACCCTCAACCCGTACGCCGCCCTGCTGCGCGCCGGCGTCCCGCTGGCCCTCGGCTCGGACAGCCCGGTGACCCCGCTGGATCCCTGGGGCACCGTCCGGGCCGCCGCCTTCCACCGCACCCCCGAGCACCGGGTCTCCGTCCGGGCCGCCTTCACCGCCCACACGCGCGGCGGCTGGCGGGCCGTCGGCCGCGACGACGCGGGCGCCCTGGTCCCCGGCGCGCCGGCCGACTACGCGGTCTGGCGCACCGGCGAGCTCGTGGTGCAGGCGCCCGACGACCGGGTGGCCCGCTGGTCGACCGATCCGCGCTCCGGTACGCCCGGTCTGCCCGATCTGACCCCCGGCCGGGAACTCCCCGTCTGCCTGCGGACGGTGGTCTCCGGACAAACCGTGTTCACGCGGCCGAACGTGTGACATTGGGACATTTCGTACCGCGGAAACACGCCGGAAGAGTTCCGCCGCGACCTGCGGATCTTCCTCGCTGACCTGGCCTTTCCCGTCGTCGGCGCAGGTCAAACGAGTGTTGACAGGAAGCCGCCACCGGCCGGTAGGTTCGGCGCGTCCACCACGGGACGTCCGACCGGTTCACACCTCCACGCAGTCGTCGAACGCCGCTGGGTCATGGGAGCGATCGCGCCGCACGGCGCGACCGCCTCGGAGCCAGGTTCAGCGCCCGCGCCTCGGGGGCGAGGGAAGGTTCTTCCGGCGGAGGGTGCGATCCGGGTGGGGCCCGGGCGTTCAGTAGACAACGGCTCTCGGTCGACCCGCAGCCAGCGGGTCCCAGGTCGGCCCGAAGGACGCCGGGCCCCTATCCGCACCGCACCCGCGACGCCCCGTACCGGGCCGAAGCGGCGCCCGCACGCGCCAGCACGTGCCCGCACGCGCCCGCGCCGACGACCCCGCGCAGGGACCTCGCTATGGTGGGGACTCGCGTAAGGACGTCAAAGGGGCAGCAGTGAACGACGGTGGGCAGCGGCGGTACGGCCCGCTCGGCAGAACGTTGGTGATCATTCCGACGTACAACGAGGCCGAGAACATCAAGCCGATCGTCGCCCGGGTGCGCGAAGCGGTCCCCGAGGCGCACATCCTGGTCGCCGACGACAACAGCCCCGACGGCACCGGCAAGTTCGCCGACGAGCTCTCCGCCGACGACGACCACGTCCACGTCCTGCACCGCAAGGGCAAGGAGGGCCTCGGCGCCGCGTACCTCGCCGGCTTCCGCTGGGGCATCGAGCACGACTTCGGCGTCCTGGTCGAGATGGACGCCGACGGCTCGCACCAGCCCGAGGAACTGCCCCGCCTGCTGACCGCGCTCAAGGGCGCCGACCTCGTGCTCGGCTCCCGCTGGGTGCCCGGCGGCCGCATCGTGAACTGGCCCAAGTCCCGCCAGGTCATCTCCCGCGGCGGCAGCCTCTACTCCCGCGTCCTGCTCGACCTGCCGCTGCGCGACATCACGGGCGGCTACCGGGCCTTCCGCCGGGAGACCCTGGAGGGCCTCGGCCTGGAGCAGGTCGTCTCGGCCGGCTACTGCTTCCAGGTCGACCTGGCCCGCCGCGCGGTCGCCGCCGGCTTCCACGTGGTCGAGGTCCCGATCACCTTTGTCGAGCGCGAGATCGGCGACTCGAAGATGAGCAAGGACATCCTCGTCGAGGCGGTCTGGCGGGTCGCCGGCTGGGGCATCGGCGACCGGGCCCGCAAGGTCGGCAAGCTGCTCGGCCGCAAGCAGTCCGGCTGATCTCCCTTTCCGGCTGAGCCGCCGTCCGTCTGATCTGCCTTCCGTCTGATCTGCCCTTTGCGGCGTTCCTGTTTACGACGTTCCTGCGGCGGGCCAGGCACACTGGGGGACATGACGACCGGCTCACCGCCTCCCATCGCCCCGAAGCGCTCCCGCGCGCGTACCTTCCTTCCACTCGCGCTCGCCGTCTGGCTGGTCCTGGAGATCTGGCTGCTGACGGTGGTGGCAGGCGCGGTCGGCGGGCTGACCGTGTTCTTCCTTCTCGTCGTCGGCGCCGTGCTCGGCGCGGCCGTCGTCAAGAAGGCCGGGCGGCGCGCGTTCGCCAACCTCACGGAGACCTTCAAGGAAGCCCAGGCGGCCGCGCAGAGCGGCGTCGCCCCGAGCGCTCCGAGCCGGACCGGCGCGGACGACCGCAACGGCTTCCTGATGCTCGGCGGCCTGCTCCTGATGATCCCCGGCCTGATCTCCGACGCGGCCGGTCTGCTGCTGCTCGTGCCGCAGGTCCGCTCGGCCCTTGGCCGGTACGCGGAGAAGGCAGTGGAGCGCCGGATGCGCGCCGCGACGCCGGGAAGCCTCCAGGACGCCTTTCAGCAGGCCCGCATTCACCGACCGGACGGAAAGGTCGTGCCGGGTGAGGTCATCCGCGACGACGCGCCCCAGGGGCCTCGCGAGCCCCAGGACCCCCGCCCGCCGCTGACGCCGTAAGCAAACGCACGAACGCCGCGGGGCCCGGTACACGAGATGTGTACCGGGCCCCGCGGCGTCTTGCTTGCCGTGCTCGTCCGCTAGGCGGACTTCCGGCTGTCGCGCGGATGCACGGCGATGTTCATGGCGCCGGAGCGCAGGACGGCCAGCCTCTCGGCCAGCACCTCCTCCAGCTCCTCGCGGGTGCGCCGCTCCATGAGCATGTCCCAGTGCGTACGCGCCGGCTTGCCCTTCTTCTCCTCGGGGCCGTCCCCGTCCACCAGGAGTGCCTGGCTTCCGCAGACCTTGCACTCCCACTCCGGCGGAATCTCCGCCTCGACCGAGAACGGCATCTCAAAACGATGCCCCTTCTCGCATGCGTACTCCACCGCCTGGCGCGGGGCCAGATCGATGCCGCGGTCGGTCTCGTAGCTGGTCACCACGAGGCGCGTGCCGCGAAGAGCTCGCTCACTCATGAATCGTGCCTCCCGGGCTTGTCGCCCACAGGACAGGTGTCGCTGTCGTCGTCATCCGGTCAACGTCCGGTCGGCGGTAAAGATTCCC
>NZ_DATCVQ010000041.1:0-12499 GCF_036566765.1 Streptomyces sp. | reverse complement strand
CGGCTCGCATCCCACCGGCTCGAGGCGGGAAGACCGGGCCTCCGCGCTGACTGAACCTGCCCGTCGTCGCCTTCTTCGACGGCGATGCCCCCACCCGTCACCGCTGGGTTCTGGCCCGGCGGAGCCTGGCACGACCGGAAGGGATCGCCTCCTACTTCGCCTACGCCGGCCTCGCCGCCGACGCCGCAAAGGGGGCCGCAGGAACGACCCCACCAGCAGAATCGCCGCACTCACCGCGGCTGAGATCCGTCGGCTCCTGGAGCATTTCCTGCCCCGGCCCCGGAACCCGACAAAGACCTCGAGATCGGGCACTGAACTGGTCCCACTGGCGCGGACGACACCAAGCCATTGCCCAACGCAGCCACGACAACAGAAGAACCAGCTCAGGACACGAACCGCTGCTGGAGCACTGAGCGGTTGCTGAAACTTCGCAGCCACTCCACGGGCGTCCCCGTCGCCGCGACAGGCGGCCACTTCCCCAGCACCGGCGCGAGCCGACTTCAACTGCCCGAAGGGGTCCGCCTGGTCCACGACAGCCTGCACAGCTGAGCACCTGTCGGCGAACGCGAGTCATAGGGACGGAGTGCCCTTACCGGAGACGGCAAGCGCGGTGCCGGACGATACGTCACTGCGCTTGCCGGCGGGCCCCAGTGCTGCCGCCGCGTAGGGCGGCTGGTTGAGGTGCCAGCGCGCAGGATAGGGGGCGGCCTCCCGGCCTCGTCATTGACCACCCCCAAGGATCGGCCGGCCTCCTGCCATGTCCGTGTGCGTCGCTGTGCCAGTGGAGCTGAGCGCCACCGAGCGCCACCGGCTGAAGAAGATGGCCTACGGCCATAAGGCTTCCCATTGGAGAAGTCAAGGCAGCTCGGGAGTCCGCTGCGGGTAGCGGAGTCGTTCCTCAGATGCTTTGACCATGGCCCCACTGGGGCGTCGGGACTCACTCTCAGTCAGGCGAGTGGGGGTGAAGGGTGAACGCGTATTCTCCGGGGATGCCTCTCCACCAGTACGTCTACTTCGCTCTGTCCAGCCGACGCACTACTGCGCAGGAGATAACTGATGCGCTGGGTATCGAGCCTGATGAGACGAAAGTGGTCAACCCGCGCGGTCTCCCTGTTGACCCGGCGAATCCGTTCTGTCAGATCTGGAAGGTCGTGTGCAGGGAACCGGGCCTGGGCGTAGACGAACAGATCGCGCACGTCCTGGGCCGTCTCCGGCCAAAGACCGACCGCATAGCCGAGCTCATGAAGCAGTTCAACAGTGCAGAAGACGAAGAAGAGCCGGGCCTCGAAGCCCGGCTGGAGGTCGTGCGCTATTTCAACGACGACGAGCAGCAGGACGAGACCGGGCAGCCGGAGGAGAGAGACAAGCGCAACCTCTTCGGCTGGGCGCTGGACCGCGAAGCAATCGCTTTTCTTGCCGCTACTGGGGCGTTTCTGGACGTCGACGAGTACGACATGACCCCTTCCCCGCCCTCGGACTGAAGGCCGACGAGGATCTGGCATCCGTGGTCAACGTCACGAGACCTGCGAATGTGCCCGCCTACTCTGGCTTTGTCGGTCAGTAGCGGGCTCTGGCACAGATCTTGGGGAGTCGTCGCTGAGCGTTACCTCGGTGTTCGAGGATGCGGGAGCATCTGAGCCTCGGATCCGTGCCTGTTGATCTGTCCCACGAATTCCGGCAGTGATCAGGCGATGGTGACGTCTCGTGCATGGACCCGTGCTGGGTCGAGGTGGACTTCGTACGCGGTGTAACACTCGCTGATCTCTGTTCCCACTGCAGCGCCGCAAGGGCACAGCCGATTCAGCCCGCCCTGGCCATGCAGCCCGCAGCAGCCTCCGTGATCTCCTTCAAGGTCGGGCAGCAGGTCTGGCGCGTCGTTGGGATGGAGAACGATCGTATTTCGGGGGCCTGCGGACGTGAGGAACCCGTCGCCGTCTGGATCGGCAACAGCCGGACCTCCAGGAAATACTGCGACGCATTCGTCCGTGGGAAGAAGCGGGGCGCCCCATGGCTCGGGCTCCAGAGCATAGAACCCCTGGTTCATGGTGGCCGGGGCCCGGCGATACCCGTCGGGTCCGATGCGTCCGTCGAACTCGGGCCTGACCAGCGTCTCGGACAGCTGCACAGTCCTGGTCAGAGGGCGAGCGCAGGCGGCACACACAAAAGTGATCACACGAAGTTCTAGCCCGCTGAACCCGCCTCAGCAAGAGTCTGCTTCCGTACTACTGCAGCAGGATCATCTTCCGCAGCAGGTGGAAGCCGGCTCGGCCGTAGAGTTGCCGCTTGATCTTCTTGATGCGGTTCACAGCTCCCTCGATGCTGCCCGAGCTCCAGTCCATGGTGAGGCCGGGCAGTCACAGCGCCGAGGTCCCGGACTAGGTGGAGTGCGAAACCCGTGAGCCCGGGCAGCCGGCTGGCGTGGACAGCATCGATCCAGGCAGGGAGCGTGGCACCGAGGCGGCCGCTGAGCGCCTCGCCGAAGTCGCGGACATGGCCGGCGGCCGTGCCCGGTTCGGGGCAGCGGGCCAGGACGTCTTTCAGACCGACGCGATCCTCCTCGCTCAGGGCGGCGGGATGCCGGGTGAGCCAGCCGGTCACTTGCCGTACCGTCGGCGGCCGCGGCGGTGCGGGGGACGGAGTCCCGCGCAAGGCGGCGATGTGGGCTCGGATGCCATAGGTGACGGGAGCCTGCTCAGCGACCAGCTCGCCGTGGAGTTGAGTGACACTGGTGCATCCCTCGGCGAATCGCCGTTCGAGGTAGGACTTGTAGGGATCGAGCCTGCTGGGCCGGGGCCGGTTGTCGCGGATCGTGTCCTGCCAGCGTGCGGCGTTCGCGTACCGGAGGACGGTGTTGAGGCCCCAGCCCAGGTGCCGGGCGATCGCCCAGCGTGAGTGACCCTGGGCGAGCATCTCGTGGACCAGGGCGTGTGCTGCCTTCATGCGCTCGGCCCGCCGGCCGACAGGTTCCGCGTCGTTCTGAGGCCGATCGGAAGACGTTCGGGTGTACTCCTTCCAAACTCCCGGACCTTCTACGACCGCAGACGAGCCGAGGGAAGACGACACACGCAGGCCGTGATCGCCCTCGCCTGCCGCCGCGCCAACGCGCTGGGCCCTGATCCGAGACCGGCGGCTCTACGAAGTTGCCCCACCACCGTCCACGCTGCTCTGACCTGGTCCTGGAGTCGTGTCGGTGGGTGTTGACCAACACTTCGCACCCGATGGAGAACGAAGGGGTCGGTGCCGACGGGCTGGTTGAGGCGGTCGTCCTGCAGATACCCCGGACCGTCCTGCCTCTGCGGTCGGACAGAGCGGACCGCCTTCTTGGGCAGCGCATCCCCGCGAGCCGGGGAACTGCGGCGATCCTCGCCGACTTTTTCGGCACGCTGCTCAGCTACGGCCCGCGATGCGGCGGTGAGGAGATCAACCGCCTGGGACCCGTCACGCTCGATCTGGCCACCGCCGGCCTTGCCCAGCAATTGGGAGCGCTGGACGAGGCGTCGGCCGAGGCCCGCGCACAAGTGATGCGGCAGCGCATCAATGCATTCATCAAGCACAACCCCGGGGATCCGGAGCTGACGCCTCAGAGGTCGTTGAGTCCGTTTCTAGTAGTGACCTCGCCCGGATTGGGTGAGGAAGCCTTGGCGGGCGAGGCGGCTGTGGGTGACGTTCATGTCTGGGTCGTCGGTGGGCAGGCCGAGTAGTCGTGCCGTGCACGATCTCCTGGTAAGGGGAGCCCTGGTCGTGAGGATCGGACCGGGATCGGATATTCGGTGTTCTGTCCGCTCCATGAGGACACAAGATGGTGCGCATGACTTTGGCCACCCCCATACTGCACACTGCTCGCCTGCGACTGCGCCCCTTCACCGACGCCGACGCGGACCTGCTCTTCGCCCTGCACAGCAGCACCTACGTGATGCGCTACTGGGACTCCCCGCCGTGGAACGAACGGGCCCGCGCCGAACGCTTCATCGACATGTGCCGGAAGATGGCGGACGAAGGCACCGGGGCCCGGGTGGCCATCGACCGCGCTTCTGACGGGGCCTTCGTCGGCTGGTGCGGTCTGACCGGATGGAACCCGGACTACCGCAGCGCGTCGTTGGGCTATGTCCTCGACGAAGCGATGTGGGGACACGGCTACGCGACGGAGGCCGCGCACGCCTTGCTGCAGTGGGCATTCGACACACTGGACCTGAATCGAGTTCAGGCCGAGACCGATACGCGCAACGTGGCATCTGCCCGGGTCCTGGAGAAGATCGGATTCATGCGTGAAGGGACGTTGCGGGAGGACTGCGTCGTGAACGGCGAGGTATCCGACTCGTGGGTGTTCGGGTTGATCAGGCGAGAGTGGCGGCCGGCGGCCGTGCCGATTCCAGCCCGCGATGAGCGGCGTTAAGTCCGTCTCTGGTAGAGGCCGCGTCCAGGTTGAGTGAGGAAGCCTTGACCGGTGAGGCGTCCAAGGCGGCTGCGGGTGACGTTCATGGCCGGGTCGTCGGTGGGCATGCCGAGGAGTTCGTGTAGATCACGGACCCGGAACGCCTTATCGGGGTGGGTGTTGAAGGCGTTCAGGATGACCTGGTAGGCGGTGGTCGATTCAGGCGGTTCGGATTCGGTCCCCGTCGGGGCGAGTTCCGCAAGGACCTTCCGGGTCGTGACAAGGTCCGCCAGACGCGCCTCGCCCTCGGCCAGAGCAGCATGCAAGTGCTCGATCTGCTCGCGCAGTTCGCCAGCCCGGGTGGCGGCCGCGTCCTGCCGGATCTGGAGATCTGCCAGGAGTTCGACGACGTTCACGCGGCCGCCACGAAGCCATCGCGCCAGGCTGGTGCAGGCGTGGTGAGGCGGCGGGCCATGTTCGCGGTGGATGCCCAGTAGATGCGCGAGGGGGCGGCGTCGGGCCGGTGGTCGTACTCGCGGGCGAGACGCCGGTGCAACATCAACGTGCTGGCTTTGTTGGCGAGTTCCGAGAACGCTTGTCGCTCAGCGGCAAGAACGCGCCGTTCCGTGGAACGCTCATGTCGCTGAGTTTTGGGTTCTGGCACAGATCTTGGGGAGCGGTCACGGAGCGTGTTCTCAGTGTTCGATTGTGTAGGGCGGACGGGTTAGCGACGGCGTACGCTTCGCTGCCGGAGGCTCTCCAGTGACGCTCCATCAGGTCTGAGGAGCCCTCTGCCGCAGTTAACTGCGACCCGCGACGGTACTGCTCATGCGGACCGAATCATTCTGGGAGTCGATGGTCATCCACTGCGTGGGCGACGTTGGCATTGAGGCTGTCTCGACGAGTTCGGGCATCGTCGAGGTTCTGGCGCGAGGCAGGGCCGGAGGAGCCGTGTGCCCGGACTGCAGGTCCTACTCGGATCGGGTGCACGGCACCTATCAGCGCAGGTTGAAGGACCTCCCGCTCGGCGAGCGATGCGTCTTGATCAGGCTCACGGTGCGTCGATTCATATGTGGACGGGACGGCTGTTCGCGCCGCACGTTCGCCGAGCCGTTTGCGCAGTTGGCGGGGCCGTACCAGCGCTTCACGGGCCGCCTCAACCGCGAGTCCCACCGCGTGGTCGACGTATTGCCGACCCGCGAAGCCGGCCCCCTGGCGGTCTGGCTGACCGATCACCAGGGTGTGGAGATCATCTGCCGCGACCGCGCCGGCGCCTACGCAGAGGCCGCCCGGCGCGGTGCACCCGATGCCGTGCAGGTCGCCGACCGGTTCCATCTCTGGCAGGGCCTGGGCCGCGCGGTGGAGACCTGTGTAGCCGCCGCCCACCGAGACTGCCTTCGGCTGCCCACTCCGGCGGGCTCGACGAGGACCACCCCACCACACCCGACCACCACGGACCCCGTAGGCCGACGGGTCGAGCGTAAGAAGGCTGCGCACGCTTTGGTCCACGAACTCCGCGCCCAAGGCCTGTCGCGCCGGGCTGTCGCCCGACACCTGGGCTGGGGCCTGAACACCGTCCTGCGGTACGCGGCTGCCGAACGCTGCCAGGACACATACCGAGGGAACCTGCCCAGACCAAGCCGGCTGGACCCGTTCAAGCCCTACCTGGACAGCCGGTTCGCCGCAGGCTGCACCAACGTCACCCAACTTCACGGCGAACTGGTCGCCCGGGGCGCCCCGGTCACTTACGCCATGGTCCGCGCCCACATCGCCACGCTGCGCACAGTTCCGGCCGGCGCACGTCCCCGACCACCCTCGGTACGACAGGTGACCGGCTGGCTCACCCGCCACCCCGCCGCTCTGAACGCGCAAGACCGTGCCGAGCTCAAGGAGGTCTTGGCCCGCTGTCCCGAACTGGACGCGACGGCCGCCCACCTCCGAGACTTCGGCGAGATCCTCACCAACCGCCTCGGTGCCAGGCTGCCGGACTGGATCAAGGCAGTCGACGCCAGCCAGCTGCCTGGCCTGACCGGCTTCGCGCTCCATCTCCTGCGAGACCTCGACGCCGTGACCGCCGGCCTCACCCTGGAGTGGAGCTCCGGCAGCGTCGAAGGAGCCGTCAACCGAATCAAAAAGATCAAGAGGCAGCTCTACTGACGAGCCGGGTTCGGCCTCCTTCAGAAGATGATCCTGCTCCAGTAGCACTCCGCCGCCCCTTTGGGACCGCACTGTCAATGATCAAGTAATTCCCCACGATCTACATGATCAGCGTCAGGTACCTCCCCACCCTGGCGGTCACGATTTCCCAGGGGACGCTGACCGTTGATGGTGCTCGTAACAAAAAAACTGCCGGAGTAATGCCGAGATGATCTGGCATCCGACCGACCGCGAGGAAAAGCCGTTGGCTGTCGGTGTTCCCTGCTGGAAGGATCCTGGGATGACCGACCACCGTGACGCCGTCCTCCGCCTGTGGGGTCGCCAGCTCTACGAGCGTCAGGGCGAGCCACTCGCCTGGGCGGAGGCGGTCCTGGAGGCCACCGGTCGCCCGCCGACCGCCGTCACCGCGGCGATGTCCGGCCGACTCGACGCCCTCGCTGATTCCCCATCGGACCGCGCATGGCTGCTTTTCCGTACGGTCGCCAAGCTGGCCGCGAACCTGCGGGGTGACGGCCGCTACGACGCGGACGTCGGCACCCGAATCGGCCCATTGGCCCTGTTGTTGGGCGAGCTCGAACCACCGCTCGCCGGCCCGCTCGGGGACGCACTCGGCCACCCGCCGGACGGGCCGACATCCCTCGTCACCGTCCACGCCGCCGAATTGAGCCGGAACCGCACGATCCGGCTGCGGGCGATCGACGCCCTGCTGGAGTGGGCCGAGCTCGGCCATCCGCAGGCCCGGGCGGCCCTGTCCGAGGTCGCCTCCGACCACCGGACGCAGGATGTCATCGTCTGGACCAAGGCACTCAACCGGATCGCCCTGTTCGGCGACGCGAGCGTCGAACCAGGCCTACTGCGCGCGCTCACCGACACCGGGCACCGCGGGGTGCGGTGGTCGGCGCTTGCCTGTGCCGAACTCGGTTTCCGCCGGGCCGTTCCGCTGATCACCGCCCTGCTGGAGCATCCCGATCCGATGGTCCGCGACGGTGCCTGCGAGGCGCTCGGCCTCCTTGAGGAACACGCCGCCGTGCCCGCCCTGACAGCCCGGCTGAACGACGAGACCAACTGGGTACGCAGCAGGGCCGCCCTGGCGCTCAGCCAAATCGGCGGCGACCGGGCACTCGCTGTGCTCTGGCAGGCCATGATGGAACGCCGGAACCCGAAGGCCAGTCATCTCGCCTCAGCGATTGCTGCCTTCGGCCCTCCGGTGGTGGACGACCTGATCGCCCTCACCACCGATCCCGACCCGGACCTCCGAGCACTGGCCTGCCGCGCTCTCGGCTTCACCGCCGACGACCGGGCCCTGCCAGCACTGGAACGCCTCGCCGCCCACGACCTCGCCAGAACCACTCTCGGCGGCCTCGTGGCAACCGCCGCCAAGCAGGGACTGCGGACCGCGCACCGAATTCGCGCGCGCACCGCATCGACCTGAGCTGGACGCTCGTCTCGACTGACGTTCACTCTGAACCCCGTCGGTCGACCTGACCGTACAGCGGCGGAGCGTGAGACGGTGAGGAACTTTCCGACCGTCGACAGCGCGACCGTTGGGCTGTGGCATGGAGCGAAGCGGAGTACCTCGACTGCCTGCATTCAGAGCGGCGCGGCTACGCGTGGGCCATGCAGCATCATGGTGGGTTGTCTCCAGAAGAAGCCGGGAAAGCCGCCCTAAAGCGGTATCCGTACAAGCCCGCCGAAGCGGCCGATCGAGGACTGATCTTTCACGACGAGGCCTAGCACTGGGCGATGCTGGCGATCCACGGCGATCGGTACGAGGCGGATCATCCCGAGCTTGTTCATCCGTCACCTGACTACCTAGCCCTCGAATAGCCATCCCGTGAGCAGATTCGAACGTCCATAACTCTCTGCGACTGCTCCCCAAGATCTGTGCCAGAACCCTGTAGTGACGTCACTTGTCGATGGGTTTGGGAGGCGCACCGATCCACGGTCGGGTGATGTTGATGAGTTTGGGAGGCGCCGGGTCTCTTGCCAGGGCAGCATCGGGATGCTCTTGGTGAAAGGTGCTGGTCATGCCGCAGATGTCGAAGGTCGAGCGGTACGCGGCGATCCGGCGTGACCATCGCGGCGGCATGTCGATGCGGGAGCTGGAGCGCAAGCACGGCGTGACCTGGCGGACAGTGCGGTCCAACGAGTCCTTCGGCGGCTGGACCAAGACCTTCACGGATCCGCGTCTCTGCGCGGCCATCGTCGACCGCCTCACCTTCAACGGCACCATCATCGAAACCGGCACCGACTCCTACCGCCTCGCCAGCACCCGAGCCCGAGCCGAAGAACCCGCCAGGGTCAGCTGATACAGGCACTCACTCGACGGCGCCCGTCAGCCCTCATGGGCGGCGGGCCGTCCCGCATTCGCCTCTCGCTCGACCCCACCAAACGGTGCCACAGACGCGAGCCGGCCTCACAACGACGCGGGCTCAGGATCCGTTACCAGGCGGGCATGAAGTTCCACGTCGAAGCGGACACCGTCGTATTCGAGCTTCTGTCGTTGCCGTCCCTCCACCGCGAAGCCGGCAGCGCGAGCTACTCCGCATGAGGCGGGATTATTCAACCGGTGCCCAAGCTCCAGCCGGAAGAGTTCCGCATCGTCGAAAGCCCAGCGGGCCACAGCACGGCAGGCACGGGAACCTATGCCCCGGCCACGAGCCGTTGCCGTCGTCCAGTAGGACACCCATCCAGTGGCATGACGCCGATCCACCCGGCCGACACACACCTGGCCGAGAACGAGGCCACCGCCATCGACGACGGCGAAGGAATAGGCCGAGTCCGCAGCCCACTGATCACCACGAGCCGTTATCCACCGCTCGGCAGCCTGGACAGAATCAACCAGCTCGCTGGACTGGCTGTGCATGAGCGGATCCGCGAACGCGGTCATCACCGCCCTGGCGTCCTCGGTCTTCCATCTCCGCAGCACCAGGCCAGAGGAGGCATCTACACGATCTTGCACGACGCGAGTCTTCCGCAGCAGGCATCGCCTGTCACGTCGGTTTCCCCAGCAGCCGACAACCCCCGCCAAGGAGCCGGACTCTTCTGACCGCGCCTGTCAGGACCACAAGCCAGCCTCCACCGCAGATAGTGCCGTCATTTCTCGGTTCTGGCACAGACCTTGGGGAGTCGTCGCGGAGCGTTACCTTGACGTTCGATTGTGAGGAGACGGGTTCGTGTGAGACGGCGTACGCCTTGTCGTCCCACGGACAGAATTGACGCTCCCTCAGGTGTCTGCCGATCGCTGCTGCGGTCGGTTGTGGACGGTGATGGTGCTGGTCATGCAGACCGATGCACCGTTCTGGGGCTCACTGGTGTTCGAGGGGATCGATGAAGTGGATGTCGAGGCGGTGACCGCCGCGTTCGGCACGGTCGAGGTGGTGGCGATAGGCCGCGCGGCCGGGGCTGCGTGTCCGGACTGTGGCCGGTTCTCGGGACGGGTCCACGACCGATACCAGCGCAGGCTGAGGGACCTTCCACTCGCTGAGCAGGGCTTCGTGATCCGGCTGACGGTCCGGCGCTTCATCTGCGGAGCGGCGGACTGCCCGCGCCGGACGTTCGCCGAGCCGTTCTCCCGGCTGGCCGCCCCGCACGCACGGTTCACCACGCGGCTCAACCGTGCCCTGGAGCGGGTGGGGCTCGCGCTGGCCGGGCGGGCCGGCGCCCGGCTGGGCTTCGGAGCTGGCCGGATGACCTTGTTGCGCAGGGTCATGGCATTGCCCGATCCCGCGTTCAGCACGCCGCGTGTGCTGGGCGTGGACGACTTCGCGATCCGTCGCGGCCAGACGTACTCCACGGTCTTGACCAGCGTCGAAGACCATCGCGTGGTCGATGTGCTCCCGACGCGTGAAGCCGGACCTCTGGCCGCGTGGCTTGTCCGTCAGCCCGGCGTGGAGATCATCTGCCGGGACCGGGCGGGCGCCTATGCCGAGGGTGCCCGGCGCGGTGCCCCTGATGCTCTGCAGGTCGCTGACCGGTTCCATCTGTGGCAGGGCCTCGGCCGCGCCGTGGAGACCTGCGTCGCCGCCCATCGCGACTGCCTGAGCAATCCTTCGCCCAGTGGCATCCTGCCGGAGGCCACCCGGCTGGCTTCCGGTCTGCCGCAGGACGACTCGATGCCCGTCGGCCGGCGGGCCGAGCGGAAGAAGGCAGCACATGCCCTGGTCCACGAGCTTCTTGCTCAAGGTCACTCACGCCGGGCGATTGCACGGCACCTGGGTTGGGGCCTCAACACCGCGCTCAGATACGCAAACGCGGCGAACTGGCAGGACACCATCCTCGAAAACCGGCCCCGCCCCAGCAGACTGGACCCCTACAAGCTCTACCTGGAGCGACGCTTCGCCGCGGGATGCACCAGCGTCACCCAGCTCCACAGCGAACTCGTCGCCGACAACGCGCCCGTCACCTACCAGATGGTCCGCGCCCACATCGCCACCCTCCGCGGGACTCCCGCAGGCACGCCACCCCGACCTCCGACGGTGCGTCAGGTGACCGGCTGGCTCACCCGACACCCCACTGCGCTGAGCGAGGAAGACCGGGCCGGCCTGAAAGATGTCCCTGAAGGATGTCCTTGCGCGCTGCCCTGAACTGGACACAGCCGCCGGACACGTCCGCGACTTCGGCGAGATACTCACCGACCGCCTCGGCTCCACACTCCGCACCTGGATCGACGCAGTCGATGACAGCCAGCTCCCCGGTCTCACCGGCTTCGCGCTCCACCTTCTGCGGGACCTTGCCGCCGTGATAGCTGGGCTCACTCTCGACTGGAGCTCCGGCAGCATCGAGGGCGCCGTTAACCGCATCAAGAAGATCAAGCGCCAGCTCTACGGCCGAGCCGGATTTGAACTCCTCCGCAAGATGATCCTGCTCCAATAACACTGCACGAGCAGCCGCCCACCCGTGGCAGGATGGCCTCATGTTGATCCGAAAGGGCGATGCCGCGTAGGCGTCCCAAGGCCGTCCGCGCAGAGCGGTGGCGGCCACGGTGGCAGTGTTCGGTCCTGAGAGTCCGCGGTGTCTCCGCGGGGACTCGTGCAGCGATCCGCCGGGTCGAAGACCAGGAGATGTGGCCCAACGCGGTCGCCAATGCGCTCTCGTGTTTCGAGCGAGCTTTTAACCAGCCGGGACTCTACCTGGACGCCTCCGAGTTCGAATCGCCCGGGGTGGGAGATGCCCGTGATGACCTCGAGTGGGCGATGCGGCACCTTCCTCCCGGAGCGCAACGGGACTTGGGCCGACTGATCACACGGATCGATGAGGAATTCGAGCGCCGCACCCTGCCCGACCCCAACAATATTGAGTTGGCAGTGTTCGGCTGGTGGTGGACCAGAATGCGAGAGCGCTGACGGGCCCCGGACCCGCGCCCTCAATCGAACGACACCGTCACCCTCCGCGACCACTCCCCAAGATCCGTGCCAGAACCGAGTTTTGGAAGCGCCCGGATGCTTGCTTCGGCCGGGTCGTTGTGCGTCGCCTGACGACGGGAGCCAGCCAGCCCGCCGTCAGGGACGACAGGCCCCGCAGGCGTGGCTGTCGATTGCTGCCGCTAGGTCGCGGGCCGCTGCTCGCACCGCGGGATCCCCGTCGGTGGTCAGTGTGTTCACCGTGGTCCTGCCGCTGAGTACGGCTTGGTGAGCTGCGTGCTGCACGTCGATCTTCGGAGGGTTGCCATGGTTGAGGACCGCCTGCAGCAGTTCGATCACGCTGGGCCGGCTGGTGACGCTGTCCGTCACTGCGAGATCCCACAGGAACGGAACCGCCGCGACGGTCGCGTCGAAGACAGCCAGCTCACCAAGCCACAGCGCGAGATCACTCAAGGCCTCGGCACTCGTCCTGGCGTCGCCCCACGCCACCCGCGACAGTCGGCCTGGAACGTCTTGTGCGGATCCGTAGGCATGCGTCAGCTCGTGCCACCGAACGCGGCTCATGCCCTTGAGGATCGTCCCCACCAAGCCCCCCAGTCCTGCTGCC
>NZ_DATCVQ010000040.1:0-12261 GCF_036566765.1 Streptomyces sp. | reverse complement strand
GTCACCGTGGTTGAGGGCGTCGATGCCCTGGACGGCGGCGGCGAGCGCCTGGACCGTCGTCAGGCACGGGACCGACCGGGCCACGGCCGCCGTACTGATCTCGTAGCCGTCGAGGCGGCCACCGGTGCCGTACGGGGTGTTGACGATCAGGTCGACCTCGCCGTCGTGGATGAGCTGGACGATGGTCTTCTCGCCGTTCGGGCCGGTGCCCTCGGACTGCTTGCGCACGACGGTGGCGTTGATGCCGTTGCGCTTGAGGACCTCGGCGGTGCCGGAGGTGGCGAGCAGTTCGAAGCCGTGGGCGACCAGCTCGCGCGCCGGGAAGATCATCGAGCGCTTGTCGCGGTTGGCGACCGAGATGAACGCCCGCCCCTTGGTCGGCAGCGGACCATAGGCGCCCGCCTGCGACTTGGCGTACGCCGTGCCGAAGACGGAGTCGATGCCCATGACCTCGCCGGTGGAGCGCATCTCCGGGCCGAGGACCGTGTCGACGCCGCGGCCGTGGATGTCGCGGAAGCGCGACCACGGCATGACGGCCTCCTTCACGGAGATCGGCGCGTCCAGGGGGAGTTCGCCGCCGTCGCCGTGGGCCGGAAGCAGGCCCTCGGCGCGCAGTTCGGCGACGGTCGCGCCCAGCGAGATCCGGGCGGCGGCCTTGGCGAGCGGCACGGCGGTCGCCTTCGAGGTGAAGGGGACGGTGCGGGACGCGCGCGGGTTGGCCTCAAGGACGTAGAGGATGTCACCGGCCATGGCGAACTGGATGTTGATCAGGCCCCGGACGCCCACCCCGCGCGCGATGGCCTCCGTGGAGGCCCGCAGGCGCTTGATGTCGAAGCCGCCCAGCGTGATCGGCGGCAGTGCGCACGCCGAGTCGCCGGAGTGGATGCCGGCCTCCTCGATGTGCTCCATCACGCCGCCCAGGTAGAGCTCCTGGCCGTCGTAGAGGGCGTCGACATCGATCTCGATGGCGTCGTCGAGGAAGCGGTCGACCAGGACCGGGCGCGAGGGGCTGATCTCGGTCGACTCGGCGATGTAGGCCTCGAGGCGGGTCTCGTCGTAGACGATCTCCATGCCGCGGCCGCCGAGGACGTAGGAGGGCCGTACGAGGACCGGGTAGCCGATCTCGTCCGCGATGGCCTTGGCGCCGGCGAAGGTGGTGGCGGTGCCGTGCTTGGGGGCCGGCAGACCCGCCTCGGCGAGGACACGGCCGAAGGCGCCGCGGTCCTCGGCGGCGTGGATCGCCTCGGGCGGGGTGCCCACGACCGGCACGCCGTTGTCCTTGAGCGCCTGCGCCAGACCCAGCGGGGTCTGCCCGCCCAGCTGCACGATCACGCCCGCGACCGGGCCGGCCTGCTGCTCCGCGTGGACGATCTCCAGGACGTCCTCGAGCGTGAGCGGCTCGAAGTACAGCCGGTCGGAGGTGTCGTAGTCGGTGGAGACGGTCTCGGGGTTGCAGTTGACCATCACCGTCTCGTACCCGGCGTCGGACAGCGCGAAGGAGGCGTGCACGCAGGAGTAGTCGAACTCGATGCCCTGGCCGATGCGGTTCGGGCCGGAGCCCAGGATGATCACCGCGGGCTTCTCGCGCGGCGCGACCTCGGTCTCCTCGTCGTAGGACGAGTAGAAGTACGGGGTCTTGGCGGCGAACTCGGCGGCGCAGGTGTCGACCGTCTTGTAGACCGGGCGGACGCCGAGGGCGTGCCGGACCTCGCGGACGACGTCCTCGCGCAGGCCGCGGATCTCGGCGATCTGGGCGTCGGAGAAGCCGTGCCGCTTGGCCTCGGCGAGCAGCTCGGGGTCGAGCTTCTCGGCGGCGGCCAGCTCGTCGGCGATCTCCTTGATCAGGAAGAGCTGGTCGACGAACCACGGGTCGATCTTCGTGGAGTCGAAGACCTCCTGCGGGGTGGCGCCGGCGCGGATGGCCTGCATGACGGTGTTGATCCGGCCGTCGGTGGGGCGGACCGCCTCGCGCAGCAGCTCGGCCTTGTCGCCCGGCTCGCCGGTGAAGGCGAACTGCGAGCCCTTCTTCTCCAGCGAGCGCAGGGCCTTCTGCAGGGCCTCGGTGAAGTTGCGGCCGATGGCCATGGCCTCGCCGACCGACTTCATGGTGGTGGTGAGGGTGGAGTCGGCCTGCGGGAACTTCTCGAAGGCGAAGCGCGGGGCCTTGACCACGACGTAGTCGAGGGTGGGCTCGAAGGACGCCGGGGTCTTCTCGGTGATGTCGTTCGGGATCTCGTCCAACGTGTAGCCGACGGCGAGCCGGGCGGCGATCTTGGCGATCGGGAAGCCGGTGGCCTTGGAGGCGAGCGCGGAGGAGCGGGAGACGCGCGGATTCATCTCGATGACGATGACGCGGCCGTCGTCCGGGTTGATCGCGAACTGGATGTTGCAGCCGCCGGTGTCGACGCCGACCTCGCGGATGATCGCGATGCCGATGTCGCGCAGCCGCTGGTACTCGCGGTCGGTCAGCGTCATCGCCGGGGCGACGGTGATCGAGTCACCGGTGTGCACGCCCATCGGGTCGAAGTTCTCGATGGAGCAGACGACCACGACGTTGTCGTGCTTGTCGCGCATCAGCTCCAGCTCGTACTCCTTCCAGCCGAGGATGGACTCCTCCAGGAGCACCTCGGTGGTCGGGGAGAGCGTGAGGCCCTGGCCGGCGATGCGGCGCAGCTCGTCCTCGTCGTGGGCGAAGCCGGAGCCGGCGCCGCCCATGGTGAAGGAGGGGCGGACGACGACGGGGTAGCCGCCGAGCGTCTCGACGCCCCCCAGGACGTCGTCCATGGAGTGGCAGATGACCGAGCGGGCGGACTCGCCGTACCCGATCTTGGCCTTGACGGCCTCGACGACGCCCTTGAAGAGGTCGCGGTCCTCGCCCTTGTGGATCGCCTCGACGTTGGCGCCGATGAGCTCGACGCCGTACTTCTCCAGGACGCCCTGCTCGTGCATGGAGATCGCGGTGTTGAGCGCGGTCTGGCCGCCGAGGGTGGGCAGGAGGGCGTCGGGGCGCTCCTTGGCGATGATCTTCTCGACGAACTCGGGGGTGATCGGCTCGACGTAGGTGGCGTCGGCGATCTCCGGGTCGGTCATGATCGTGGCCGGGTTGGAGTTGACCAGGATCACCCGCAGGCCCTCGGCCTTGAGGATGCGGCAGGCCTGGGTGCCGGAGTAGTCGAACTCGGCGGCCTGGCCGATGACGATCGGGCCGGAGCCGATGACCAGGACGGACTGGATATCGGTGCGCTTAGGCACGCTCGGCCTCCATCAGAGAAACGAAGCGGTCGAAGAGGTACGCGGCGTCGTGCGGGCCCGCGGCCGCCTCGGGGTGGTACTGGACGGAGAAGGCCGGCTGGTCGAGCAGCTGCAGGCCCTCCACGACGTTGTCGTTCAGGCACACGTGGGAGACCTCGGCGCGCCCGTAGGGGGTGTCGGAGACCTTGTCGAGGGGCGCGTCGACGGCGAAGCCGTGGTTGTGCGCGGTGACCTCGACCTTGCCGGTCGTACGGTCCTGCACCGGCTGGTTGATGCCGCGGTGGCCGTACTTCAGCTTGTAGGTGCCGAAGCCGAGGGCGCGGCCCAGGATCTGGTTGCCGAAGCAGATGCCGAAGAGCGGCGTCTTGCGCTCCAGGACGGCCTGCATGACGGCGACGGGGCCGTCGGCGGTGGCCGGGTCGCCCGGGCCGTTGGAGAAGAACACGCCGTCGGGCTGGACCGCGTACACGTCCTCGGCGGTGGCGGTGGCGGGCAGCACGTGCACCTCGATGCCGCGCTCGGCCATCCGGTGCGGGGTCATGCCCTTGATGCCCAGGTCGACCGCGGCGACGGTGAACTTCTTCTCACCGATCGCGGGGACGACGTACGTCTCCTTGGTGGCGACCTCGGCGGAGAGGTTCGCGCCCTGCATCTCGGGGGCCTGGCGGACCTCGCCGAGCATGGTGCCCTCGTCGGGCAGCGCGTTGCCGGAGAAGATGCCGACGCGCATGGCGCCGCGCTCGCGCAGGTGGCGGGTGAGGGCGCGGGTGTCGATGCCGGAGATGCCGACGATGCCCTGGTGGGTCAGCTCCTCGTCCAGGGAGCGCTTGGCGCGCCAGTTGGACGGGACGCGGGCGGGGTCGCGGACGACGTAGCCGGCCACCCAGATCCGCGCGGACTCGGGGTCCTCGTCGTTGACGCCGGTGTTGCCGACGTGCGGGGCGGTCATCACGACGACCTGGCGGTGGTACGACGGGTCGGTGAGGGTCTCCTGGTAGCCGGTCATGCCGGTGGAGAACACCGCCTCGCCGAAGGTCACCCCCACGGCCCCGTAGGCGCGGCCGCGGAAGATGCGGCCGTCCTCCAGGACGAGTACGGCGGGAGCCTTGGCTCCCCGGGTGGAGGTCGTCATCGTGCGGTGCCTTCCGTCGTGCTGGTGTTCATGGAGTTGATGGCCTCGACCCAGGCGGCGTGCTCGGCCGCGTGGTCGGAGCGGAAGCCGGAGTCGAGCAGCTGGTCGCCGTGCGCCCAGGTGACGATCAGCAGCCCGCCCTCGGCGAGGACCTTGCCGGCGATGCCCTTGTCGAGGCGGGCCTCGCGCAGGGCCGCGGCGGGGACGAAGAAGTCGTTCGCGCCGGGGCGGACGACCGCCAGGCCGGCGTCCGTCAGGGTGAGCTCGACCCGGCTGCGGGTGCCGAGGCCGTGCGCGACGATCCGGTCGAGCCACTGCCCGGCGGTGGTGGAGCCGTGGTAGCGGCCGCTGAGCTCCAGTCTCGCCTCGCCGGGGGTCTCCGGCACGGTGAGGAGCTCGGGGAGTCCGGACTGGAGGCTGCCGCGCCACTTCCATCCCTGGCGCATCAGCCAGTAGACGAAGGCGATGAAGAGCAGCAGTCCGGCGACCCAGCCGAGCCGTCCGGCCCAGTCGGTCACCTCCGCCGACTTCGGTTCCGCGGCGAATTCGATGAGTGTCACGCGAGCTTCCCGTCCACGACCGTCGCGCGGCCCCGCAGGAAGGTGTGCGTGATGCGTCCCGGCAGCTCGCGGCCCTCGTAGGGGGTGTTGCGGCTGCGGGAGGCGAAGCCTGCGGGGTCCACGGCACCACGGTATGCCGGATCGACCAGCGTGAGGTTCGCGGGCTCACCAGCCGAGACGGGCCGGCCGTGGCCCTTCGCCTGGCCGATGCGGGCCGGGGCGAGGGACATCCGGTCGGCGACGCCGGCCCAGTCGAGCAGCCCGGTCTCGACCATCGTCTGCTGGACGACGGAGAGCGCGGTCTCCAGGCCGACCATGCCCATGGCGGCCGCGGCCCACTCGCAGTCCTTGTCCTCGTGCGGGTGCGGGGCGTGGTCGGTGGCGACGATGTCGATGGTGCCGTCGGCCAGGGCCTCGCGCAGGGCCATCACGTCGCGCTCGGTGCGCAGCGGCGGGTTGACCTTGTAGACCGGGTTGTACGTGCGGACCATCTCGTCGGTCAGCAGGAGGTGGTGCGGGGTGACCTCGGCGGTGACGTCGATGCCGCGCGACTTGGCCCAGCGGACGATCTCGACGGAGCCGGCCGTGGAGAGGTGGCAGATGTGCACGCGGGAGCCGACGTGCTCGGCGAGCAGGACGTCGCGGGCGATGATCGACTCCTCGGCGACGGCAGGCCAGCCGCCGAGGCCCAGCTCCGCGGAGACGACGCCCTCGTTCATCTGGGCGCCCTCGGTGAGGCGGGGCTCCTGGGCATGCTGGGCGACGACGCCGCCGAAGGCCTTCACGTACTCCAGGGCGCGGCGCATGATGACCGCGTCGTCGACGCACTTGCCGTCGTCGGAGAAGACGGTGACGCCGGCGGCGGAGTCGTGCATGGCGCCCAGCTCGGCGAGCTTCTTGCCCTCCAGGCCGACGGTGACGGCGCCGATCGGCTGCACGTCGCAGTAGCCGGACTCCTTGCCGAGCCGGTAGACCTGCTCGACGACGCCGGCGGTGTCGGCGACCGGGAAGGTGTTGGCCATCGCGAAGACGGCGGTGTACCCGCCGGAGGCGGCGGCGCGGGTGCCGGTGAGGACGGTCTCGGAGTCCTCGCGGCCGGGCTCGCGCAGGTGGGTGTGCAGGTCGACCAGGCCGGGCAGGAGGATCCGGCCCTCGGCCTCGATCACGGTCGCGTCGCCCGCGTCGAGGTCCGTGCCGACCTGGGCGATGGTCTCGCCGTCGATCAGGACGTCCTGCGGCTCGCCGCCGAGCACCTTCGCACCACGGATCAGGATCTTGCTCATGGTTACTTGCTCTCCTCGGTGCGGTGGTTGCTGACGGCGGGTTCGTTGCCGCCCAGAAGCAGGTAGAGGACGGCCATCCGGATGGAGACGCCGTTGGCGACCTGCTCGACGACCGTGCAACGGTCGGAGTCGGCGACCTCGGCGGTGATCTCCATACCGCGGACCATCGGGCCGGGGTGCATGACGATGGCGTGCTCCGGCATCTTCGCCATCCGGTCGCCGTCCAGCCCGTACCGCCGCGAGTACTCGCGCTCGGTCGGGAAGAAGGCCGCGTTCATCCGCTCGCGCTGCACACGAAGCATCATCACCGCGTCGGACTTCGGCAGCACGTTGTCGAGGTCGTAGGAGACCTCGCAGGGCCAGGTCTCGACGCCGACCGGGACCAGGGTCGGCGGGGCGACCAGGGTGACCTCGGCGCCGAGGGTGTGCAGCAGGTCGACGTTGGACCGGGCGACCCGGCTGTGCAGGACGTCGCCGACCAGCGTGATCCGCTTGCCGGCCAGGTCCTGGCCGAGCCCGGCGTCCCGGCCGACGAGGCGGCGGCGCATGGTGAAGGCGTCGAGCAGCGCCTGGGTGGGGTGCTGGTGGGTGCCGTCGCCGGCGTTGATCACCGGGGCGTCGATCCAGCCGGAGGTGGCGAGCCGGTAGGGCGCGCCGGAGGCGCTGTGCCGGATGACGACGGCGTCGACGCCCATCGCCTCCAGGGTCTGGGCGGTGTCCTTGAGGGACTCGCCCTTGGAGACGCTGGAGCCCTTGGCCGCGAAGTTGATGACGTCGGCGGAGAGGCGCTTCTCGGCGGCCTCGAAGGAGATCCGGGTCCGGGTGGAGTCCTCGAAGAACAGGTTGCAGATCGTGCGGCCGCGCAGCGTGGGCAGCTTCTTGATCGGCCGGTCGGCCACCCGGGCCATCTCCTCGGCGGTGTCGAGGATCAGGATGGCTTCGTCGCGGGTGAGATCGGCGGCCGAGATGAGGTGACGCATCATCGGTGTGTGCTCCGTCGTGTGGAGATGCGGGAGGGGGCTGGGGTGTCCCCCGAAGAGCCCGTCGGGGGTGCCGGTGCGCAGGGCTGTGCCCTGGTCCCGGCGGGGAGCCGGTCCTAGGCGGAGGCGGGCTTCGCACCGAGCAGCACGGTGTCGCGACCGTCCTCCTCGGCGAGCTGGACCTTGACCGTCTCCCGCAGCGACGTGGGGAGGTTCTTGCCGACGTAGTCGGCGCGGATCGGCAGTTCGCGGTGGCCCCGGTCGACGAGGACCGCGAGCTGTACGGCGCGCGGGCGGCCGATGTCGCCCAGCGCGTCGAGCGCGGCGCGGATGGTGCGGCCGGAGAAGAGCACGTCGTCGACGAGGACCACCAGGCGGCCGTCGACGCCGTCCACGGGGATCTCGGTGCGGCCGAGGGCGCGGGCCGGCTTCATCCGCAGGTCGTCGCGGTACATGGTGATGTCGAGGGAGCCGACCGGGATCTTCCGACCGGTGATCTCCGCGAGCTTGTCGGCCAGCCGGCGGGCGAGGAACACGCCCCGGGTCGGGATGCCGAGGAGCACCACGTCGTCGGCGCCCTTGGCGCGCTCGACGATCTCGTGGGCGATGCGGGTGAGGACACGGGCGATGTCGGGGGCCTCGAGTACGGGCCGGGCGTCGACGGAGCCCCGGGTGTCCTGCGGGGGGTCGTGCTGGGTGTTCTGCTGCTGTGCGTCCATATGAAACGGACCTCCTTCTCCGCCTCACGGGACGGACCTTAAAGGACGTCGGATTTGCGCCGTCAACCTTACCAGGGGCGGGCGGCCTCCACGCCCACGCCCCCGCCGCCGCTCCGCGCCCCGTCCCCCGGGAGGGGGCGGTATGGACCATTCGGCTTGACGGAGCCAAGTAACGCTGCGTAACCTCACAGTGAGTTACCAGCCGCGCGGCGCAGCCGCATGTCGTCACAGCGTCCGGGAGCGTTATGTCCAGCGAATACGCAAAGCAGCTCGGGGCCAAGCTCCGCGCGATCCGCACCCAGCAGGGGCTCTCCCTCCATGGTGTGGAGGAGAAGTCCCAGGGGCGCTGGAAGGCCGTCGTCGTCGGCTCGTACGAGCGTGGTGACCGTGCGGTGACCGTGCAGCGTCTGGCCGAGCTGGCGGACTTCTACGGCGTCCCGGTGCAGGAGCTGCTGCCGGGCACGACCCCCGGCGGGGCCGCCGAGCCGCCGCCGAAGCTCGTCCTCGACCTTGAGCGCCTGGCGCACGTCCCGCAGGAGAAGGCGGGCCCGCTGCAGCGCTACGCGGCGACCATCCAGTCGCAGCGCGGCGACTACAACGGCAAGGTGCTGTCGATCCGTCAGGACGACCTGCGCACGCTCGCCGTGATCTACGACCAGTCGCCCTCGGTGCTCACCGAGCAGCTGATCAGCTGGGGCGTCCTGGACGCGGACGCGCGCCGTGCGGTCGCCCACGAAGAGGGCTGAAACCAGCCGACTCAGCAGTAGCAGAAACGTGCCGCCGGGGCGGCGGGAGGTCATACGGCCTCCCGCCGCCCCGGCGGCGTTCGTGGGGCCGTAGGAGCCCTGCATACGGCGAAGGGGCCCGCAGCACGTGTGCTGCGGGCCCCTTCGACTGCCGGGGCGGAACCGGGCGGACTAGGCGTCCGCGTCGGCGTCCCGGCGGAGGCGCGGCTTCAGGTCCTTGAAGCGCGCCAGCAGACCGTTGACGAAGGTCGGCGACTCGTCGGTGGAGAACTCCTTGGCGAGCTGCACGGCCTCGTCGATCGCCACCGCGTCCGGCGTGCCGTCCTCCCAGATCAGCTCGTACGCCCCGAGGCGCACGATGTTCCGGTCGGCGGCCGGCATCCGGTCGAGGTCCCAGTCCACCGCGTAGGTGGCGATGAGCTCGTCGATGCGCGCGATGTGCTGCGCGTATCCCTCCACGAGCTGCATGGTGAACTCGTTGACCGGCGGCTGACGCTCGTCGGACCGCGCGTGCCGTACCCAGTCCGCGAGGACCGACTGCACGGACGCCCCGCGCTGGTCGGCCTCGAAGAGGATCTGGAACGCCCGCTTACGGGCCTTGCTGCGGGCAGCCACGGTTAGCTGTTCACCCGGCCGAGGTAGTCGCTGGTGCGGGTGTCGACCTTGATCTTCTCACCGGTGGTGATGAAGAGCGGGACCTGGATCTCGTGACCGGTCTCCAGCGTGGCCGGCTTGGTGCCGCCGGTGGAGCGGTCGCCCTGGACGCCCGGGTCCGTGTGCTGGATGGTCAGCTCGACGGCGGCCGGGAGCTCGACGTAGAGCACCGAGCCCTCGTGCTGCGCGACGGAGGCGGTGAAGCCCTCGATCAGGAAGTTGGCGGCGTCGCCGACGGACTTCCGGTCGACGTGCAGCTGGTCGTACGTCTGCATGTCCATGAAGACGAAGTAGTCGCCGTCCATGTACGAGAACTGCATGTCGCGGCGGTCGATGGTGGCCGTCTCGACCTTCACACCGGCGTTGAACGTCTTGTCGACGACCTTGCCGGAGAGCACGTTCTTGAGCTTGGTGCGCACGAAGGCCGGGCCCTTGCCGGGCTTGACGTGCTGGAACTCGACGACGGACCAGAGCTGGTCCCCGTCGAGCTTGAGCACCATGCCGTTCTTGAGGTCGTTCGTGGAAGCCACGGTTGCGGAATCTCCTGGACTGACGTGGGACCGAGGAGGCGTACGCGCCTACAGCGCGAGCAGCTCCTTGGTCGTGATGGTGAGTAGCTCGGGTCCGCCGTCCGCCTCTTGGCGCACGACGAGCGTGTCATCGATCCGGACCCCGCCCCGGCCCGGGAGGTGGACCCCCGGTTCGACGGTGACCGGCACACAAGCGTCCAGTTTACCCATGGCGGAGGGTGCGAGCTGCGGGTCCTCGTCGATTTCCAGGCCGACACCGTGCCCGGTACGGGGCGAGAGGGCCTCGCCGTGGCCCGCGCCGGCCAGGATCTGGCGGGCCGCGCGGTCCACGTCCCGGTACTCCGCGCCGGGCGCGAGCGCCTCCCGTCCGGCCCGCTGAGCGGCGAAGACGAGGTCGTACAGCTCGATCTGCCAGTCGGCCGGGGTGGTGCCGATGACGAAGGTGCGGCCGATCTCGGAGCGGTAGCCGCGGTAGTTCGCGCCCAGGCAGACGGAGAGGAAGTCGCCCTCCTCGACCCGGCGGTCGGAGGGCCGGTGGCCGCCGCGGCCGGAGTTCGGCCCGGTGCCGACCGAGGTCGTGAAGGCCGCGCCGTCCGCGCCGTGGTCGACGAGCCGGCGCTCCAGCTCCAGCGCGAGATGGCGCTCGGTGCGGCCGACGAGGATCGACTCCAGGAGCTCGCCCAGCGCCTGGTCGGCGATCTCGGCGGCGATCCGCAGACAGGCGATCTCGTCCTCGTCCTTGACGATCCGCAGCTGCTCGACGGCTCCTGCGAGGTCGGCGAGACGGAGCCGCGGGGCGACCGAGCCCATGGCCCGGTGACGGGCCACGGTCAGGTGGTGCTCCTCCACGGCCAGCGAGTCGGCTCCGGCTCTGCGGGCCACGTCGACGGCGGCGACGGCCGGATCGCCGATGGCCGCGCCGGCGGGCAGCACCGTCAGCCGGAGCTCCTCGTCGAGGCGGCCGTCGGCGGGATCGCCGCCGGGGGCGACGGGGCAGAGCAGCGCGTCCTCGCCGGGGCCCAGGAGCAGGACCGAGCCGGGGGGCGAACCACCCGCGAGATAGCGGACGTTGGCGGGGCGGGAGACCAGGGCGGCCGTGCTCCCCGCCGCCGCGCAGCGGTCGCGCAGCCGGACACGGCGGTCCGCGTACACCTCTGACATGTCTCCGAGCCTACGAGCGTCGGCCCGCCCCGGCCCGTCAGGAGGGCCGATGGGGGACGGGAGGGGGCCGATGGTGGCCGGTGGCGGTGGCGGTGGCGGTGGCGGTGGCCGGGGCTACCAGCTGGGCGGGCTCGCGATGGAGCGGGCGAGGACCTCGTCGAGGACGCGGGCGGTGGTCTCCACGTCGTACTTCGAGTTGTCGATGATCGGCAGGCCCGAGCCGTACCAGCCGGCCATCCGGCCGTGGATGGAGGCGACCTCCTCGTCCGAGAGCCGGCGGTTGCCGCTGCGCTCGGCGTTGCGCTCCAGGACGATCTCCAGGCCGGGCAGCAGGACGACCGGGAGCAGGCCCGGGCCGACGTGCCGCTTCCAGCCGCCGAGGCCCACGACGGGGCGGTCCGGGAAGACGGCGTCGTCGAGGATGCAGGAGATGCCGTTCGCGAGGAAGTTGCGCGCGGCGAAGCCGCAGGTGCGGCGGGCGAGGCGGTACTGCGCCTCGGAGTGCTCGTTCCACCCGGCCTGCGGGTCGGCGAAGCCGGAGCAGACCCATTCCCGGACGTCGTCGAGGCTGATGTGCGCGGTGGGCACCCGGCGGGAGCGCGCCCAGTGCTTGGCGACGGTGGTCTTCCCCGCCCCGGCGGGCCCGATCAGCAGCACGGCCAGCGTCGCCCCGCCGGTCCCGAGCTCGACGGCCGGCGGCACGGGCATCCCGACCGGCCCACCGGGCGGCAGGGGTATGTGCCCGGTGGTGTCCCGAGGCATCCCACTGCCCCACGCGGGCCCGGGCTGCGGAGGCTGCGGGCCCCCGACCGGAGCACCGGGGTGCTGCCCGGCGGGAGAGGCCGGGTGCTGGGGCTGCTGCCCTGCCGGAGCGTGCGAAGGCTGCGGCGCCGCCGGGCCGCCCGGGTGCTGCCCGGCAGGAGAGGCCGGGTGCGGAGGTTGCGAGCCTGCCGACGAAGCCGGGTGCGGGGGCTGCGGGGTGCCCGGGTGCTGCCCGGCTGGAGAGGCCGGGTGCGGAGGTTGCGAGCCTGCCGACGAAGCCGGGTGCGGGGGCTGCTGGCCGCCCGGGTGCTGCCCGGCGGGAGAGGCCGGGTGCGGAGGTTGCGAGCCTGCCGACGAAGCCGGGTGCGGGGGCTGCTGGCCGCCCGGGTGCTGTCCGGCGTACGGCGGGTGCGGACCCGGGGCGCCGCTCGGCGGCGGCGGTACGGGCTGGTGGGCGCCGGGCCCGCCCGGGACCGCGGCCT
>NZ_DATCVQ010000039.1:0-8616 GCF_036566765.1 Streptomyces sp. | reverse complement strand
CGCCTCGGTCGGCGAGCACGGCGGCGGCGGACGCGCCGAGCGCGTCGGGCCGGTGCACCCAGCCGCGGGCGCGGTCGACGGCGGCCTCGCCGCACATCCGCTCGAAGGCGGTCACCGCGGCCTCGGCGACGATCCGGGACGGGTCGGTCGCCGCAGCCTCGACAAGGTCGAGCACGGCCGTGTCGCGGGCCTCGGCCAGGTAGTGCAGGGCGGCGCAGCGCGCCCCGTCGGGTCCGCTGCGGGCGGCCTCGACGATGGCGGGCCGGTCCTCGGGTCCGGCGACGGCGGTCAGGCAGCGGGCGGCGGGCCCGTGCAGCACGGTGCCGCGCTCCAGGCCCTGCTGGGCCCAGTCGAAGACGGCCTGGACGCTCCAACCGGGGCGGGGTCCGGTCGGCCGCATCTGGCGCGTCCAGCGGTCGAACGACCCCTGTTCCTGCGCGGCGCGGACGCGGGAGCCGACAGCGGCCCGCTGGTCCTCGGCCCACAGCCGCCAGGGCCGGGGCTCGAAGGCGTCGCGGACGGCGCTCGCCAGTTCGGCGTCGCCCTCCGGATCGGCCGGGAAGCGGCCGAGGACGGGCAGCGCGAGGGCGCGCAGTCCGGCGTCGTCGTCGCGCAGGGCGAGCTCGTCGAGCGCCCAGGCCCAGTTCGTACCGGTCGCCGCGTAGCGCCGGAGCAGGAGGAGGGCGTCCCGGCGGCCGTAGGCGGCGAGGTGCCCGAGGACGGCGAGCGCGAGCCCGGTCCTGGAGTCCTCGGTGTCGAAGCAGTCCTCGGCCCCGAACAGGTGCGCCTCGATCTGGTCGAGGGAGCCGTGCAGGTCCACGTACAGGCGTGCGTAGTAGAGGGAGCGGTTCTCGACCCGCCAGTCCTGGCGCGGGTCGTGCAGAACGCAGTGGTTCAGGGCGGCCAGCGCCTCGGCGCGTGGCGCGGCGAGCGCGTGCAGGGTGCCGTCTCCGCGGCCCCTCTGCAGCAGGCCGAGCAGAGTGCCGCTCGGCGCTATGACTGGATCGAACATGGAAGATGCCTCACATCAAGCTGTCGACGCAACCGGGGAAAACCGGACCGGGGTGATCGCCTAGGCCGCGCAGCAACATGTAGGGCCGCTCGTCGTCCGTCGCTTGGTGATGACCATCTTCCTCTGCCTCTCGTCGGTGGCCCCCTGTGGGCTCGTCGTCATGATGACCCAGCCGTTTCCGGACGTCGACCACATTTACGGCACCGCTCTCACCTGCTGTTCAGTACCCGTTCACCGGGCTTCGAACAGCTCCAGGAGTTCGACCTTGCCGAACATGCGTGCGGTGTCCACGGCGGACGGAGTCCCGGCTTCCGGATTCGCGCCGCCGGCGAGAAGGGCGCGGATGACCTCTTCCTCGCCCTTGAAGACCGCGCCGGCGAGCGGGGTCTGGCCGCGGTCGTTGGCGCGGTCGGCGTCGGCGCCGCGGGCCAACAGCGCCGCCACGGCGGCCGCGTGGCCGTGGTAGGCGGCGAGCATGACGAGGGAGTCGCCCCGGTCGTTGGTCAGGTTCGCGGGGACTCCGGCGTCGACGTACGCGGCGAGGGTCTCGGCCTCGCCGGTGCGTGCGAGGTCGAAGACCTTGGCCGCCAGCTCGATGACCTCGGAGTCCGGCGTCTCGGAGTCCGGCGTCTCGCTCATCGTGTAATCACCCTCCTTGCAAGTGCGCACAGCAACCGCGGCCGTACGAGTGAATCGACAGGGTACTGCCCGTCGCGGGACATGACGCGGCGTGTCCGCGGCAAAGATCACCCGCGGGCGGGGCCACGGGCGCGTCCCACGCCCCCGTCCACGCCCGGCCCCTACCCCGCCCCCGGGGTTTCGCCACCTGGGGAATGCCTCCCCGTCCTCCGGTCAAGTGAAATCGCCAGAATTTCACTCCTTTGCACCTTTTATCGCATCAATACTTCCTGTGAACTTGGAAGGACTCATGGTGACTGTCCCCTCAACCAGGAGAACCCCAAATGATCCTCTCCATCTCAGGTGTGGTGCTGCTCGGAATCATCTGCTTCCTGTTCTTCAAGAAGGACGGGCTCAAGGCATCGCACGCGTTCGTCTCCGCCCTCTTCGGCTTCTACCTCGCCGGCACGGCCATCGCGCCGAGCATCACGGCGGGCGGCCAGAGCCTCGCCAGCCTCTTGGGCGGCATCAAGTTCTGACGCGGACGCCCCACCGCCCCTTCCACAACTCCAGGAGTACGACGTGGCCCGGCGACCACTCCCCCGCATTCTGACCAGCGGCAGCGACCGGATCGCTCGCAGTCGAGAGATCGCGCGCACGGCCGCCGACAGCGCCACGGACGTGCTCCATCCGCTGATCACGATCACTCGTGGTCTGCGGAGGCTGGCCGCGACCGCGCGCGCCAAGTGGGCCGCGACCCCCAAGGAGCGGCGCGGTCCCACGCTGTTCCTGGTCGCGGCCTGCGTCCTGGTCGTCGCGCTCATGCCGTACGGGCCGCTCCTCGCCCTCATCGCGGTGATGGGTGCGGCCGCGTGGAAGGGGCGTGAACGTCCCGTCGTGAAGACGGGACCCGACGACGCCGAACTGGCCCGACTGCAGGGCCTGTACGAGGCGTTGGTGCCGTACTTCTCCGTGCCCGACGACCCCGCGCCGCTGTTCGCGTACGGCGGCGAGTGGAGCAGCGCGCTCGACGACCACGCGTTCGACGAGTCCGGGCGGCTGACGCGGCTGCGGATCTCTTACCCGGCGTACTTCACGGACGGCGAGGCCGCGTCCCGGGCCCGGATCGAGCAGGTGCTGCACGCCAAGTCGGGGCGTGGGCGCGAGTACCGGTTCGAGTGGGACGAGGAGGGCAACCAGCTGGTCATGACGGTGCTCGGGGCCCTGCCGACCACGATCGCCGCGCAGCGGTTCGTGACCGCCCCCGGGGAGACGGTGCTCGGGTTCACCGACGCGGACGCGGTGCAGCGCACCGTCCCCGTGGTCTCCGCGGACGGCGAGGAGGACGCGCCGGCCGTGGTGTGGCGCACCGGGCCGCGGTCGACGGAGCCGCATCTGCTGATCGTCGGCCAGCCGGGCGGCGGGGCCAGTTCGCTGCTCCGGTCCATCGCCCTGCAGGCGCTGCCGCACGGCGACGTGCTGATCGTCGAGGGGGCGGGCACCGGCGAGTACGCGTGCCTGACGGGGCGGGCGGGGGTGCTGGCGGTCGAGTGCGGGCTGTCCGGGGCGCTCGCCAGCCTGGAGTGGGCGGCGCACGAGACCGAGCGGCGGCTGGTCGCGGCGAACCGGGCGCGGCAGGCGGGCCTGCCCGCGCCGGAGGACACCAAGCGGCCGCTGTGGATCCTGCTCGACCGGCCGAGCGTGCTGACCTGCCTCGCGGCGGCGGACGGCCGCACCGACCCGCAGACGCTGCTGCAGGCCCCGCTGCGGCACGGGCGATCGGCGCAGGTCACGGTCGTGGTGGCGGAGCACTTCGACGGCGTGGACGTGCTGGGCGAGGCGGTACGCGGCCACACCCGGGCCCGGGTGGTGCTCGGACCGGCGTCCCCGGCGCAGATCGAGTCGGTCCTCGGCATGCAGCCGCACACCACCCCGACGGCTGACGTCCCCCCGGGCCGCGGCTACGCCCGCCTGGGCGAGTCCCCGGTCCTCCGCCTCCAGACCCCCGCGACCCCGGACCCGTACGACGACGCCGCCCCGGCCCCCCACCGCCAGGCGGTCACGTCCCTCCTGCCGCCCCGAGCCAGCGCCCTGGCCCCGGACCCGACCCCGGACCCGGACCCCGAATCCACGATGGAACACGCGACGGTCCCGGCAGAGAGCTGACCCGCCCCACAGCGACGGCCCGTACAAAAAGCGCTCCCGTACGGGCCGTTCCGCGTCACGCCACGAACGTGCGCGGTGGCTCGGCCCCCGTCGCCGCGCCCGAGGCGACCAGGCGGGCCGCCGCCGCCAAGCGGGCGGCGGCCTCCTCCGCCACCGGGCCGCCGACCGTGAAGGGCAGGCGGACGTAGCCCTCGAAGGCGCCGTCGACGCCGAAGCGGGGGCCGGACGGGACGCGGACGCCGACGCGTTCGCCGACCTCGGCGAGTCGGGAGCCGGACAGGCCGCCGGTGCGGACCCAGAGGGTCAGGCCGCCCTTCGGGACGTGGAACTCCCAGTCCGGCAGCTCCGCCCGCACCGCCGCCACCAGCGCGTCGCGGTTCTCGCGGGCCTGGTCCCGGCGGATCTGCACCGCCTGGTTCCAGCCGCCGGTCCGCATCAGCCAGTGCACACCGAGCTGCTCCAGGACCGGCGTGCCCAGGTCCGCGTACGCCCGCGCGGCGACCAGCGAGCGGATGACGTCCGGCGCGGCCCGGACCCACCCGATCCGCATCCCGGCCCAGAACGCCTTGCTCGCGGAGCCGACCGTCAGCACCGTCGCCCCGGCGGGGTCGAACGCGCAGACCGGCCGCGGCATCACGATGTCGTCGTCCAGGTACAGCTCGGTCATCGTCTCGTCGACGACCAGCACCGTCCCGGCCGACCGCGCCGCGTCGACGAGCTGCCGACGCTGGTCCTCGTCCGCGAGCGCGCCGGTCGGATTGTGGAAGTCGGCGACGACGTACGCGAGCCGGGGCGCCGCGTCCCGCAGCACCTGCCGCCAGCGGGGCAGGTCCCAGCCGCCGAGCCCCTCGGCCATGGCCACCGGCACCAGCCGGGCGCCGGCCTCGCGCATGAGCTGGAGGATGTTGGCGTACGAGGGCGACTCCACGGCGATCCGCTCGCCGCGCCCGGCGAAGAGATGGCAGATCGCGTCGATGGCGCCCATCGCGCCGGTCGTCACCATGATCTGCTCGGGCATGGTCGGGATGCCGCGCTCGGTGTACCGGTCGGCGATCATCTGCCGCAGCACGGGCAGCCCGGCTGGATAGTCGCCGTGGGTGTGCGCGTACGGCGGCAGCTCCTCCAGCGCGCCCTGCACGCTGCGGGTCAGCCACGGCTCGGGCGCGGGCAGCGCCGCGCAGCCCAGGTCGATCATCGAGCCCAGCGACTCCGGCGGCAGCGGTTCAAGCCCGCGCGCGGGCAGCGGGTTCCCGGCCGGCACGGCGGTCCAGCTGCCGGCCCCGCGCCGGGACTCCAGGAAGCCCTCGGCGCGCAGCGCCTCGTACGCCGCCGCGACCGTCGTACGGCTCACCGTCAGCGCGAGCGCAAGCTCCCGCTCGGCGGGCAGCCGGGCGGCGACCGGAACCCGGCCTTCGAGCACCAGCAGCCTGATGCCGTCGGCCAGCGCGCGGTAGGCGGGCGGCTTGCGGGCCCCGGGTCCGGCGGGCCGCGGCTGCTGCGCCTGGAGCTGCCGGGCCAGCTGCGCCGGGCCCACCGCTGAAGTCCATTCAGCCATGGAATTCAGTCCACCTTCCTGAAATTGGCCATGGTTGGCATCTCATCCCCCGCCACAGAGTGTCATGTGTCAGTCCACTTCCACCAGACAGGGGGACATTTCCATGTCCATCGCCTCCGGCCTCCGCGGCCGGCATCTGACCCGCCGGCTCACGCAGCTGTACGCGGGTCTCGCGCTGTACGGGGCGAGTTCGGCGTTCTTCGTGCGCGCCGGGCTCGGCCTGGAGCCCTGGGGGGTCCTCCACCAGGGTCTCGCGGAGCTGACCGGACTGACCATGGGCGTGGTCCTGACCATCGTCGGCGCGCTCGTCCTGCTGGTGTGGATCCCGCTCCGCCAGAAGCCCGGGCTCGGCACGATCTCCAACGTGCTCGTGATCGGCATCGCGCTGGACGCGACGCTGGCGCTGCTCCCGGACGTACACGGTCTCGCCGCGCGGATCGGCCTGCTGGTGCTCGGCATCGTGCTCAACGGCGTCGCCACCGGCCTCTACATCGCCGCCCGCTTCGGGCCCGGCCCGCGCGACGGCCTGATGACCGGTCTGCACCGGCTCACCGGCCGCTCGATCCGGCTGGTGCGCACGGCGATCGAGGTCGCCGTGGTGGTCACCGGCTTCCTGCTCGGCGGCTCGCTGGGCGTCGGCACGGTGCTGTACGCGCTGAGCATCGGACCGCTGGCGCAGTTCTTCCTGCGCCTCTTCGCCATCCCGGATGAGGACACGGGCAGCACCGTGGTCGCCTCCGGGACACCGAAGCAGGCCATACTGCGGCGGTGACTCGCGTACGCCATCCCTACCTGGACCACCCGGCCCCGATCCCCTTCGCCCACCGCGGCGGCACGGCGGACGGCCTGGAGAACACCGCGGCCGCCTTCCGGCGAGCCGCCTCGGCGGGCTACCGCTACTTCGAGACCGATGTGCACACCACGTCCGACGGCGTGCTCGTGGCCTTCCACGACACGACCCTGGACCGGGTGACGGACGGCTCCGGCCGGATCCGGGACCTGCCGTGGAGCGCGGTCCGCGAGGCGCGGGTGGCCGGCAAGGAGCCGCTGCCGCTCTTCGAGGACCTGCTCGACGAGTTCCCCGAGGCCCGCTGGAACGTCGACCTCAAGGCGGAGTCCTCGCTGGGCCCGCTGGTCGACCTGATCCGCAGGACCGGGGCCTGGGACCGGATCTGCGTCGGCTCGTTCGACGAGGGACGGGTGGCCAGGGCGCAGCGCCTCGCCGGCCCGCGGCTCGCCACCTCGTACGGGGTGCTCGGGGTCCTCGGCCTGCGGCTGCGCTCGCTCGGCATCCCGGCGGCGCTGCGCGCGGGCGCGGTGGCGGCGCAGGTGCCCGAGAGCCAGGGCGGGATCAAGGTGGTCGACCGGCGCTTCGTCCGCGAGGCCCACGCGCGCGGGCTCCAGGTCCACGTGTGGACGGTCAACGATCGGGAGCGGATGAACTCTCTCCTCGACCTGGGGGTGGATGGCATCATGACCGATCATCTGGAGACGCTGCGCGACGTCCTGACCGATCGGGGCGTCTGGAGCTGAGCGCGCGCCCAGGCAACGGGGACGAACGAGGGGGCCGCGGCGTGACCGCTGACACCGCCGAGCCGGAGGGCTTCACAGCCGATCCGGCGGACCGCAAGCGCGAGCAGCGCGGCTGGTACTTCTACGACTTCGCGTGCTCGGTCTACTCGACGAGCGTGGTGACCGTGTTCCTCGGCCCCTATCTCACCTCGGTGGCCAAGAACGCCGCGGACGCGGAGGGCTTCGTCCATCCGCTCGGCATACCCGTCCGGGCCGGCTCGCTGTTCGCCTACGCGGTGTCGGTCTCGATCCTCGTCGCGGTCCTGGTCATGCCGCTGGTCGGCGCGGCCGCGGACCGCACGGGCCGGAAGAAGCCGATGCTCGCGGTGGCCGCGTACGTGGGGGCCACGGCCACGACGGGGATGTTCTTCCTGGACGGCGACCGGTATCTGCTCGGCGCCTTCCTGCTGATCGTGGCGAACGCCTCGCTCGCGGTCTCGATGGTCCTCTACAACGCCTATCTGCCGCAGATCGCGGCGCCGGAGGAGCGGGACGCGGTCTCCTCGCGCGGCTGGGCGTTCGGCTACACGTCCGGAGCGCTGGTCCTGGTGCTCAACCTGGTCGTGTACTCGGGGCACGACGCGTTCGGTCTGTCCGAGGGCGCGGCGGTGCGGATCTGCCTGGCGTCGGCCGGCCTGTGGTGGGGCGCGTTCACGCTGATCCCGCTGCGCCGGCTGCGCGACCGGAAGCTCGGCTCCGGCGCGGAAGGCGCGGAGGGCACAGAAGGCGCGGAGGGCGCGGTCGGCGGCGGCTGGCGGCAGCTGATGGCGACCCTGCGGGACATGCGCCGGCATCCGCTGACGCTGTCGTTCCTGCTGGCGTACCTGGTCTACAACGACGGCGTGCAGACCGTGATCTCGCAGGCGTCGGTGTACGGCTCCGAGGAGCTGGGCCTGGACCAGACGACCCTGATCACGGCGGTGCTGCTGGTGCAGGTCCTCGCCGTCGCGGGCGCACTGGGCATGGGCCGACTGGCGCGTACGTACGGCGCGAAGCGCACGGTCCTGGCCTCGCTGGCGGTGTGGACGCTGATCCTGGCGGCGGGCTACTTCCTGCCGGCCGGGGCGCCGGTGTGGTTCTTCGTGCTCGCGTCGGCGATCGGCCTGGTCCTCGGAGGCAGTCAGGCGCTGTCGCGCTCGCTCTTCTCGCATCTCGTGCCGCGCGGCAAGGAGGCGGAGTACTTCTCGGCCTACGAGATGAGCGACCGGGGGCTGAGCTGGCTGGGACCGCTGGTTTTCGGACTCGCGTACCAGCTGACGGGCAGCTACCGGGATGCCATCATCTCTCTGGTGATCTTCTTCGCGGTGGGGTTTGTGCTGCTCGCGCGGGTGCCGGTGCGGCGTGCCGTGGCCGCCGCGGGGAACCCCGTACCAGCGCGGATTTAGACGCTGGAGCGAAAGTCCGGTAGTGTACACCTTTGGCCTGCCAGAGGGACCGTTACTGCGTGCCAAGTTAGTGAAGGCGCTGGGTGACATCTGCTGCCAGATGTGACAAACCGGGCACTGGTGGGTACAACAAGGGGCGGCACGACGGGCGACGCATGACCCGCAACGGGAATCTTTACCGCCGACCGGACGTTGACCGGATGACGACGACAGCGACACCTGTCCTGTGGGCGACAAGCCCGGGAGGCACGATTCATGAGTGAGCGAGCTCTTCGCGGCACGCGCCTCGTGGTGACCAGCTACGAGAC
>NZ_DATCVQ010000038.1:0-2710 GCF_036566765.1 Streptomyces sp. | reverse complement strand
CTGGGTCCGGTCGGCACGCGCCGACCGGGACGCGCTCCCCGAGGCGGTGCGCAACCTGGTGGACGAGATCCGCGCCGAACTCGTCACCGTCAAGGACCCCTACTTCCGGGGCATCGACAACCGGCCGGACCTCCCGGCCGGCTGCTGGGTCGAGCCGAGCCGCTCGACCGTTCCCGAAGGCGCGCACATCGCCTGCTTCGACCACGGCCGGGGCTGGCTGCGGTACACGTTCGTCCGCCGCGCCGCAGACCCTCAGATCGTCGCCGAAGAGGTGTTCTGGCAGTAGCCCCCCCCGCCTTGAGGGCGAATTTCACCATGCCTCTGCGCAGCGAGTGGGACCGCCACCCGCCCTGACGGCCCGTGGGGCGGATCGATCGCTCGACGACGTCGGACGTGGCTTCTTCGGTCATCCGGCCGCTGGGAAAAGGGGGATCTTACGTCGCATACTGCGGGCATCGGAGACAGACGGTGCTGCCGCGGTCGTCGAGCATCGGGGACAGCAGCAGTCGCTGCCGATCACGAGGGTCAGCACCTCCCAGGAGGCCGCCTCGGCGAACGCCTCGGTGAGCCCGTGTGGGGGCAGCGCTTCGTCGGCGCTGCCGGCCCCTGACCGCGGCGGTCCCGGGCAACTGGGGTCGGCCCAGAGGTCAGCGCATCCGGTCCAGCACGGCCTGGAGGTCTTCGAAGGCGTAGGCCCAGTTATGGCATTTGAAGCTCCGCAGATCCGTGATCGCGTTCCCGCAACCATGGCAGAGCAGCCCGGCGATGGCCTCGGGAGCCTCGGTGTTCACGTACTTGTGCTCGCCCAGGATCACTTCCGCGATCATGGCGCGCCCATGCGTGTTGTCGAGCGCCGACGAGACGATGTCCAGCCAACTGGGTTCCCGGCCGCACGATCCGCATGCCGAGGAGTCGCCGCTCACCCAGAGCGGGGCGCCGATGGTGTCGGCGTCCATGCCGAGGAGCTCCTCGACCTTGCGTACGTCCTCCTCCTTGGTGACCCACCGGTAGCGGCCGGGCAGCGCGGCGGGTGAGTCGTAGACGGCCTGGAAGACGGCATTGCTCACTCTGCGGGTCTCTCGCTGTGAGGTCATGGTGACTCCCTTTCACATGGGCCGTCCGCGGGCCTCGGTGCGTCCCGGTCCCGCGAGGTCCGGCCCTGGTCGGTGTGGTGCGCTTCGCCTGCTTAGTGACCGCTGCGTGGTCGGGTCGCACGGGCGCGCCCGGGAGATCGTCCGAGAGGGTGGCCCCGGCGACACCACCTGGAGGACAACAGCAGCTCGACGGCGTGGCGCTCGCGGACGGCCATCGGCTCAACGTGTGCGAGGCCAGAGGCCGGCTGGAACGACCTCTGGCGGGAAGAGTGTTCAGCGCCAAAGCGGCTCTCGATCTCGGGTCGCTCCAGTGGCTCCGAATCATCCCGCCGAGAACAGGAGGCCAGTGGCGTGGAGGAGACGTCTACGGAACGCCGTCGGTTCGCTCCGGCAGCGACCAGCAGGCTCTGGGCTTCGTTCGCGCCCCCACGGCGGCGCGACACCAGCACCCAACATGCCCGTGGGGGCCTGCGAGAATCCTCGCGCGCGTGTATGACCTGCGCCTCTCCCCCGCCAGGGCACCATCGCCGGGCTCGGAGTTCCTCGCAGATTCGGATGATCCGGTGGGTGCGGGCCGCGCTCGGGGCGTGAGCACGTGGAGTGTCACCCGCCACTTCGGCCGCCGAGGCGGCCCGGGCGCCGCCCGTGATCCTCAGCGGATCGTGACGGCGCCCGAGCGGGTCGATCAGAAGTGCGGGTCGAGCAGCGAGCCGAAGGTGTAGGTGTCCGCCGACCAGTGGTACTCGGTCGGGTCGTTGAGGTACGCGGTCTGCAGGCCGGGCTGGTTCAGGCTGGACGTCTGCTTGTAGTGGCCGTTATAGGGGACGATGCAGTCCTTCCACGTGTAGGTGCCCGCGGCCAGGTAGATGTCGCGGGTCGGCGTGCGGCTGCCGTTGAAGATCTGCGTCCACGTGTAGGTACCGGAGGCCAGGTACATGCTCCTGGTGGTGCACGCGCTGTAGTTCGCCCCACTCGGTTCGCCGTCCAGCCACACACTCCGCGTGTTGTACGCGGTGTCGGCCGCACTCGCGGGCGTCCCCGTCAGCGTCACGACCGCCGTCGCCGCAGCAGCCGTGGCCGCGAGCTTGCTGAACATTCCAGACATGCGATTCTCCCCTTGATCACGTTGTCGTCGATGGGTGCTCAGGCGATGAGGAACCGTCAGACGCCTGCTCGGGCAGGGCGTCCGGCCTTCGTCATCCAGAGGAGAATCTAGGTCCGGGCAGCGAGCCGTGGTGTGCGTGGCGTGCGGGGTTGCTGTGCTCTGCGCGCCGTTGGGCGGCCAGGGAGAACGCACGGTGTTCCGTGGGGGTCATCCCGTAGGCTTCGCGGAACGCCCGGCTGAACCCGGTGGCGCTTGCGAAGCCCCAGCGAGCCGCGATCGCTTGAACGGGCTGGCCGCCCAGCTCCCCGGATGCGAGGTCGGTGTGGGCCCGCTCCAGCCGGCTGTGGCGGATGTGTGCCGCGATGGTCAGGGGCTGGTCGCCGAAGAGGGCGTAGAGACACCGCAGGGACATGTTGTGCCGATCGGCGATCACCTGGGGAGTCAGGCCCGGGTCGCCGAGATTGTTCTCGATGAAGCGGTGGATCCGCTGCAGCGTCACCTGCGCACGGGC
>NZ_DATCVQ010000037.1:0-15841 GCF_036566765.1 Streptomyces sp. | reverse complement strand
GCGCTTGCGAAGCCCCAGCGGGCCGCGATCGCTTGAACGGGCCGACCGCCCAGCTCCCCGGATGCGAGGTCGGCGTGGGCGCGCTCCAGCCGGCTGTGGCGGATGTGTGCCGCGATGGTCAGGGGCTGGTCGCCGAAGAGGACGTAGAGACACCGCAGGGACATGTTGTGCCGATCGGCGATCACCTGGGGAGTCAGGCCCGGGTCGCCGAGATTGTTCTCGATGAAGCGGTGGATCCGCTGCAGCGTCACCTGCGCACGGGCCTCGGCAGGCGCCTCACCAGGGTCACCGAGCCGCCGTGCGAGAAACGCAGTGGCCAAGTCGAGGGCGACGCACCCCATCCCGCGCAGCTCCTCCGGGCGACATTGCGGGCCGCGTGTGAGCAGCGTCTTCAGGAAGTCGGCGATGATCGCCCCTGACCCCACGTCTGCGGCCAAGCTCTGTGCGAGGAGGCGGTCCACCCGGTCCGAGCGCAGCGACAGGGCCTGACGGGGGATCTGCAGGACCACCGACTCGATCTGCCCGCTTGTGCATGCCCCCTCACTCGGTCGTGAGGTGTCGGTGAGCACGAGTCCCCCCGCGACCACCGATTCGTTGCCCCGCTGGGAGATCCTGACAGCACCCTGTGTGAGGAGCGCCAGGTGCAGCTGCTCGGGATCGCCGCGCCGGACATGGGTCGAGGTGCGGCGTGAGAGCACCGGTGAGCAAGTCAGAACAGACAGCCGCACCACGCCCAGATCCAAGTCCTTGATGCTCGCCTGGAATCCGGCCGTATGCCGGGGGCTCAGCATGACGGGCATCACATCGCTGTACACCGTCTTGTAGAACCAATCGAACCTGTCCTCGCACGCCTCTGCGTCATCCGACGCCAGCCGCATCCCCATGCGATCCCCCAGACCTCGACATGGCAGCGATCCGGTCCTTACCGGTGTCGCACAGCCGTGCTTCACCCCCCGCTGCCACGTGATCAACTATTCAGCCACATACTTGCGGACGGATCCTCGGTGCGCTGTGGCATTCGCCGACGAACCGGCAGAGCGCGGCTGATCACCCGCGCCTGGCATCAGCCCGCCTCGTGTGCCCGCCACGGCAGCGGTTCGACCGGGCCCACCGGCCACGGCTCCGGCTCGTGCCGGCCGTGCGCGGCGGCGTTCCACAGGATCTGCTCGTTGTGCAGCGCAGGCCGGGAGAAACGGGCCAACGCGGGGTAGCGCGCGCCTAGGGTCTGCGCCAGGGCCAGGGTCGCCTCGGCGTCGGAGGCCGGGTCGCCGGGATGCTCGTGCGGGACGCCGTACCAGGCCGTGACCGTGTCCAGGGAGCGGCCGCCCGAACGGTACGGGTCGGCGTGCCGGTCCAGGATGAGCGGGTCGCACACCGGGGCGAGGCCGTGCGGCGCGCGCTCGCCGAGCGGGCGCAGCCCGTTCCGGGTCAGCTCCGTCTCCAACGTGGTCAGCACGTACGGCGCGTACCAGACGACCAGCGGCTCCCCCGCCGCCAGCCGCCCGGCAAGCAGCTCCGCCAGCTCCTCAAGCGCCCGCGCGGCCGGGACGCCCTCGGAGCGGGCCCGCTCCACGGTGATCCCGTGCCGCTTGCCGGGGGCGACGGCGAGCGGGCCAGGGCCCGGGTCGATGAGCCAGTCCCGTACCGTCCCGTCGGAGCTCCGGACCGCGGCCGCGAGGATCCGGTCGACGGAGTACCGGTGGCCGGTGGCGGCGACGTCGAAGGCGGTGAGCCCCCGCCGGTGCCAGCCCGGATGGTCGTGCGGGGGCGGCGGGCCGGGCTCGCGCACATGCTCCGGGTGGTAGACCGCCCAGCCCTTCGGACGCAGCCCGACCAGCACCCCCGCCCCGGCCGGGACCACCTCGCCGCAGAGCGCACACGGCGACGGGTAGTCGTTGGTCCGGTCCATGGCGCTCCTTGCGGTGGTGCGGGGTGGTACGGGTGGTGCGGAGAACTCTTTAGAAGTTCCCGTAGTTGACCTGCCAGGTCGGCAGACCCATCCGGCGCCAGACCGCGACCACCCGGTCCCGGTCGTCCAGCGAGACCCGGACCGCGTACCGGTGGCGGACGTGCGCGTCGAACAGCTCGGCCTTCACGATGTCATCGCTGCGCCCGTCGTCCGAGGCGCGCATCCACAGCTCGTCGTACGGCACTTCGTGCCGCTTGAGCCACTGCTCGGTGATGTCGCGGTGGTCCTCGCTGCGCCCGGAGAGCAGCACGATCGTGTCGTCATCGGCCGTCCGGAAGGCCCGCAGGGCCTGCCGCACGGACACGTTGAGCAGGTCCGTGTCGCAGCGGGAGAAGTCGTACGGGCCGCGGTCGCCGCGCAGCGCGAGGGTGCCGTCGATGTCGCAGAGGACCGCCGAGGGCAGCGCGGGGTCGGCGACGTACGGCGTGGCCGCGGGCTGGTCGTTGAACCACTCCGCGGTGAGCTGCCAGCCGCCCTTGCGGGCCTTGGCGTGCTTGTCGGCGAGGATCCGGATGATCTCCTCGCCGACCGCGCGCTCGCGCGCGCCGTCGCGCCGGATGCACTCCTCGACCGGCACGTCGGTGAAGTCGTGCACGACGAAGGTCGCGCCGAGGCCGGTGACGGCCGCCTTGAGCCGCTTGGGGATGTGCGGCGTCAGATGGGTGTTGTCGACGACGACGTCGAAGCCGCCGGCGACGGCCTCGCGCACCGCGGCGTCCTGGACTGCCAGCACGGTCTGCTCATGGGCGTGCGACCGGCCGCGCTCGGGGGCCGGGACGTCGAGCATCGCCCGCAGGTCGTCGAGGTTGACGCGGCGCATCCGGCCCTCGGACTCCGCCTGCAGCTTCCTCGCGGCGGTCGTCTTTCCCGAGGCCGGCAGCCCCGTCATGACGTGTACGGAAGGCACGGATCAGTTCTCCTCGTCGGTGGTGAAGGGGTCGGACGCCTCGGGCCGCACATGCCGCCAGACCAGCAGGTCCGTCGACTTGCCGTCGAGGCGCAGAAACAGGGCCGACCGGACCTCCCGGTCGACCGGCAGGGTCTTGACCGCGCGGGCGAACGCGCCCCGGTCCTCGGCGAGATGGGCGACCGACGCGTACGCCTCGTCAATGGCGCGCGCGTGCGCCGCCGCCTCATCCTCCAGGCGCGCGACGACCCCGCGCACCCAGGTGTCGAACTCGTCCGGCACCTGCTCCAGGAGCGCCTCAAGGGGGCGGCCGCCTGCCGACTTCACGCCGCCCAGCTCGGCGACGGAGAGCCCGAGCCCCTGCGCGAGCCGCTTCGCGGCCGTGCCGGCGAAGCGCTCGATGCCGTGGCTGCGCCAGATGTCCCGCTCGGTGACGCCGGTCAGCACCTTGTGCAGCCGCACGTACTCGGCGATCTTGGCCTTCGCCCGGACACCGGACGCGAAGCGGAGCACGAAGCCCTCGGCGTCGGTGCCGGTGGCGGCCCGGCCGCCGGGCAGCGTGTTCGACTCGGTCAGCTTGGTCAGTTCGTCGAGCGACATCGCCGGCCACACGGTCACGACCGACCCGATCGCCGCCCAGTCCGGCGCCGCCTCGGCGAGCGGGAGCTCCGCGCCGTCGGCGCCGAACGCGGCGAGCAGCACCAGGTCCCGGCGGTCGCCGTAGTCGACGACGATCCGGTTCTGCGGGTACAGGATCTCGGCGAGGTACGTCACGCCGGGCGTCAGCGCGGAGGTGTCCTTGGCGTCCAGCCGGCGCTGCGCCCAGGTCGCCTGCTCGCTGATGAACGATCCCTTGGAGGCGACCCGCCACTTGTCCGCGTAGTGGAAGACGAGGGCGAGGCTGCCGTCGACCTTGTCGTAGACCTCGAACGGCTCGTCGGGCAGGGCCGGCGCGTACGGCTGTCCCGACGCGTGCTCGCCGACGTTGAAGAACTTCGGCAGACAGTGCGCGACGATCCGCCCGGTCTCGTCGTCGGCGACCAGGCCCCGGCACCGCGTGGTGACCCGGTTCCACACCCGCTCGTACTGGGCGCTCCGCGTGTACGTGAGTATGGAGATCGGCAAGGAAGGGTGGGGCTTGCGGGTCACATGCCCGGCGGAGATCGCCGTCTCCAGATCCGCAAGGCTAAACAGCTCGGCAATATCCACGGCGGCCCCCGTTGAAGCGCTCAGGCGAGGCCGCGGTCGACCTCTTCCCCATACAGTTCGATGATTTCTCTCGCCCACGCGACGAGGTCGCTCGCGCGCTGACCCGACGGCTGAGAGGTGACCCAGAGCTCAAGGTTCTCAGACCGATTGTCGAGTCGGTCGCCGTTCTTGTGGTGAGCACTCTCGCCCGGCCGCAGTGGACGCCCGAGCCTATCCGCCAGGACCTTTCGGTGCTCGAATATTCTCCCGTGCCGGTTCGCGTTGGGGTGACCTGGCGCGGAAACGCGCCGATAGCCCTCGGCCGTGACGTTTCCCGAGCCGGACGCGGCCAGGCGGCGGGGCTTGACTCCCGTCATTCGCATATACGCGTACCGATGATTGATGCAGAACCCGCGGCTGGAGACCGGCTCGCCGCAACCGGCGTCCTGACACAAGTCGTATCGCACACCGGATTCAAGCACCGCTCGAACGCAGGCGATTCGTTCGGAGATGCATGTCCGGCACGTGATACGAGTCCGCTCCAGGGTCCGCTCAAGATTGAACTTGGTCTGGGCCCAAGCCGTGACGGAGACGTCGGCCCACCAACGCTTCTTGTACACCAGGGCAAGGTCGGTGCTGCTGCCGCACTCATCGCAGCTCTTGTCGGACAGGTAGGCGTCAAGCCGCCCTCTGCACCAGCGTGCATGTTTCTCTGGCGTACCCACACTCTCAGTTTACAGGTGGCTGGCGGTAGTTGAGGTGCACAGTTGTCAATCAAGAGCGACCACTCGGTCCTCAACCTGAAACTGCCCTGCAAGCGGAACACGCGAGGGCTCATGCTCCCTGGTCCGCCCGGTACGCCTCCAGGAGGCGGAGCCAGATCTCGCTGAGGGTGGGGTAGGCGGGGACCGCGTGCCAGAGGCGGTCGATCGGGACCTCGCCGGCCACGGCGATGGTCGCGGCGTGCAGGAGTTCGCCGACGCCCGGGCCGACGAAGGTCGCGCCGAGCACGATCTCCCGGTCGAGGTCGACGACGAGGCGGGCGTGGCCGCGGTAGCCCTCGACGTAGAGCCCGGCTCCGGCGACCGAGGTGAGGTCCATGTCGACGGCGCGGACGCGGTGTCCGGCCCGCTCGGCGGCGGCGAGGGTCAGCCCGACCGCGCCGACCTCGGGGTCGGTGAAGACGACCTGCGGGAGGGCGGCGTGGTCGGCGGTGGCCGCGTGGGCGCCCCACCGGTCGGTCTCCAGGGCGGCGAGGCCTGCGGCGCGCGCGGCGATCGCGTCGCCCGCGACCCGGGCCTGGTACTTGCCCTGATGGGTCATCAGGGCGCGGTGGTTCACGTCGCCTACGCCGTACAGCCAGTCGCTGCCGGTGACCCGGAGGCTGTCGTCGACGGGCAGCCAGCCGCCCGGCTCCAGGCCCACGGTGTCCAGGCCGATGTCGTCGGTGCGCGGCGCCCGGCCGATGGCCAGCAGCACCTCGTCGGCCTCGACCTTGTCGCCGCCCTCCAGGACGACGGTGACCGGGCCCTCGCCCCCGTCGCGCACCAGCGCGGCGACGGAGACGCCGGTACGGACGTCCACGCCGGCCTCGGTCAGCCCCGCGACGACGTGCTCGCCGGCGAACGGCTCCATCCGGGGCAGCACGCCGGACCCACGGACCAGCACGGTGACCTGCGCGCCGAGCGCCCGCCAGACGGTGGCCATCTCCACGGCCACCACTCCCCCGCCGACGATCGCGAGCCGGCCGGGAACGGCCTGGGCGCTGGTCGCCTCGCGGCTGGTCCAGGCCTTCGCGCCCGCCAGGCCCGGCAGTTCGGGCAGGGCGGGGCGGCTGCCGGTGCACACGGCGACGGCGTGCCGGGCGGTCAGCACGACGTGCTCGCCCTCGGGGCCGTCGACGACGACCTTGCGCGGTCCGTGCAGTCGGCCGTGGCCGCGGTAGAGCCGGGCGCCGATCGAGTCGACCCAGGCCGCCTGACCGTCGTCCTTCCAGTACGAGGTGTACTCGTCGCGGTGGGCGAGCACGGCGGCCACGTCCAGCGGGCCGCCGACCATCTGCCGCAGGCCGGGCACCCGGCGCGCGTCGGCGCGGGCGAGCACCGGGCGCAGCAGCGCCTTGCTGGGCATGCACGCCCAGTACGAGCACTCGCCGCCCACCAGCTCGCTCTCCACCACGGCCACGCTCAGTCCGGCCTCCCGTGCCCGTCCGGCCACGTTCTCGCCGGTCGGGCCCGCCCCCAGCACCACTACGTCGTAGTCCACCGATCGCGTCATGGCCCCCAGTCTGCTGGTCGCCGCCCGTACGGGCCACAGGGGAGGTGTCGCTTTCGGACGGGCGGGCAGGTGGGGGGCGGACGGAATAGTGCGGGCCGGGTCTCCGTTGTGCGGGGCGAGTCCGCTGTGGACCGGGAAGAGGTAGGAAAGCATGAGCACTGTGGAGCTCACCAAGGACAACTTCGACCAGATCGTGAGCGACAACGCCTTCGTCCTCATCGATTTCTGGGCAGCCTGGTGTGGTCCGTGCCGCCAGTTCGCCCCGGTCTTCGAGAAGGCGTCCGAGCGTCACGAGGACCTGGTCTTCGCCAAGGTCGACACGGAGGCGCAGCAGGAGCTCGCCGCGGCCTTCGACATCCGCTCGATCCCGACGCTGATGATCGTCCGCGACAATGTGGCCGTGTTCGCGCAGCCGGGCGCGCTGCCCGAGCCCGCCCTCGAGGACCTGATCGGGCAGGCCCGCGGGCTCGACATGGACGAGGTGCGCAAGTCCATCGAGGACGCGAAGGCGCAGGGGCAGTAACTCTCTCGTACGTACGGGAGTCCTCGTACGGGGGCGGGGCGCGTCTGTTTCGGCGCGCCCCGCCCCCGTCTCGTCGTGTCGGTCAGCGCTCCAGGACGAGCGCGAGACCCTGGCCGACGCCGATGCACAGCGCCGCCAGGCCCGTACCCGAGCCGGCCGCCGCGAGCTGGTGGGCGACGGCGCCGGCCAGCCGGGCGCCGGACGCGCCGAGCGGGTGGCCGATGGCGATCGCGCCGCCACGCGGGTTGACCACCGCCGGGTCCAGCTCGGGCCACTCGGCGAGGCAGCCCAGCGACTGGGCGGCGAAGGCCTCGTTCAGCTCGAAGGCGGTCAGGTCCGCGAACGACCGGCCGGCCTTCTCCAGGGCCTTGCGGACCGCCTCGACCGGTCCGAGCCCGAACAGCTGCGGCTCGATGCCGGTGACCGCGGAGGCGCGGATCCGGGCGAGCGGCTCCCGGCCGGTCGCGCGCAGGCCCTCCTCGTCGACGAGCAGCAGCGCGGCCGCGCCGTCGTTGAGCGGCGAGGCGTTGCCGGCCGTGACCGTGCCTCCTTCGGGTCGGAACGACGGCTTCAGCTTGGCGAGCGCCTCCATCGAGGTGCTGTCGCGGATGCACTCGTCGCGCGCCAGGTCGACGCCCGGGTAGCCGACGACCTCGCCGTCGTACAGCCCCTTGGCCCAGGCCTCGGCCGCCTTGCGGTGGCTCTCCAGCGCGAAGGCGTCCTGCTGCTCGCGGGTGAGCGCGTGCTTGTCGGCGACGAGCTCGGCCCCCTCGCCGAGCGCGACCGTCCACTCGGCGGGCATCCTCGGGTTGGTCATCCGCCAGCCGAGCGTGGTGGAGTGCAGCTGCTGGTGGCCGGCGGGGAAGGCGCGTTCGGGCTTCTGCAGCACCCAGGGCGCGCGCGACATCGACTCCACGCCGCCCGCGAGGGCGATGTGCGCGTCGCCGACGGCGATCGCGCGGGCCGCCTGGATCACGGCCTCCAGGCCGGAGCCGCACAGCCGGTTGACGGTCACGCCCGGCACGGACGTGGGCAGCCCGGCGAGCAGCACGGCCATCCGGGCCACGTCGCGGTTGTCCTCGCCGGCGCCGTTGGCGTCGCCGAAGTACACGTCGTCGATCCGGGCCGGGTCGAGGTCGGGGGTGCGCTCCACGAGCGCCTTGACGACGTGAGCGGCGAGGTCGTCGGGGCGTACGGCGGAGAGCGCGCCGCCGAACTTGCCGATCGGCGTGCGGACGGCGTCGACGATGTAGACGTCGCGGATGCTCATCGGGTCTCTCCCCTTGTCCCGTTCCGGGCCGCTGCGGGCCCGTGTTTGTCTTCGCCCCGGGCCCTCTCGTGTGAACCATCGTTCACAGGCGGGCCGCGGCCGAGTTTGTGCCCCGCAGCGGCGGCTGTCAACCGCCGCAGGACAGGACGGGTGCCCCATGCACCGACCGATCGGTCAGTGCTCCCTGCCGTCGAGTACCAGCGCGGTCAGCCCGTAGTCGAGCTCCCTGCCGTCCAGCAGGATCGCCTCGACGGTCCGGGTCTCCGGGTCGATGTCGGCGACGATGCCGTGGCCCGCGTACCGGGGGTAGCCAGAGTTCCCCACCTCGCCGGTGGCCTCCACGACAGCGGCCCGTACGGCACTGTCCTCGACCGACGCCGCGCCGCGGTCGTCCACGTGCGCGGGCACCACCAGGATCTCGAAACGCTTCGGAACTGTGCTCATGCACCGACGCTAAGCCCGGCGCGCACCCTTCGCCCGCCCGGCCGATCCCGCCCGTTCGACCCGCCCCGCCGGGCCCGATCGGGCCGGTGCCGTCAGCTCGACTCGCGGTGGATCAGCCGCGCCGCCATCAGGTCATGGCGCTCGGGCGCACCGCCCGGGTCGCGGACCACGCGATCCACCAACTCGGCGAGGTGACGTCCGATCACCATGTCGATCTGCACGGTGCTGAGCCGCGGCCGCAGCAGCCGGCCGAGCAGCAGGTCGTCCGCGCCGACCACGGCGGTCTCGCCCGGCACGTCGACGCCCGCGTCCTGGAGCGCCCGCATGAGGAGCATCGCGTACTCGTCGTTGTACGCGAAGACCGCGTCGAGCCCCATCGTCCGCCAGCGCCCCGCGAGCTCGGTCGCCGGCTCCTCCTCGTACCGCAGCGGGACGGGGACGATCTCGGCCTCCGTGCCGGCCGCGGCCTGCCGCGCGCCCTCCAGCCGGGGCGCCGAGAACATCTCCAGACCCCGGTCCTCCGGCATGATCACGCCGATCCTGCGCCGGCCCCGCTCCAGCAGGTGCTCCACGGCGCGGGCGCCGATCTCCCGCTGGTCCATGACGAGCGCGTGCGCGCCCTCGACGCGGTGCGGCCCGAGGGTGATGACGGCCTTCGCGCCGGACCGCTTGAGGACCTCGACGCCCTGCGCGGTGAGCGCGATCTCGCCGAGCGAGACCACCGCCACCGGGCGCAGTTCCGCCCAGGCGCGGGCCGCCTCGTCGGCGTCCATGCCGAGGCTGCCGTACTGGACGACCGTGTAGTCCAGCCGGCGCAGGGCCCACTGCAGCTCGTCGAAGAAGCGGCTGTAGAGCGGGCCCACCGGGACGTGCGCGGTCGGCAGCAGCACCATGCGGCTGTGCCCGGCGCGCAGGCTGCGGGCCGCGGCGTGGGGCACGTACCCGAGTTCCTGGGCCGCCTCGCGCACCCGCTGGCGGGTCGGTTCGCTGATCCGCACCGCCGAGGTGTTGTTCAGCACGTAACTGACGGTGGCCCGGGAGACCCCCGCCAGGCGCGCGACATCGGCGCTGGTCGGGACGGGGCGTTCGGCGGAGTGCTTCGGTGACTGGCTCATCGCGCTCGGCATCTTTCCAGAACGATCCGGCACCGGGTCTGGCGGATGGCCGGATTCAGGTGCTACACAGTGGTTACGCGAGTCACTGACACGTGTAACCATCCGTTCAAGCACTCCGGAACCACTGCTGGCGCTTGAACCAACGCTGTCCTTTTTGATCCACCCGTGTCGCTTGAACCACCCCTGTCACTTCCGCACCCGCCCGTCCTCCCGTCGGGCGATCACACCAGGAGGGCACCGTGGCCCTTTCCTCCCCTGGCACCGACTCGGACCGCACCGCCGGATCCGCCGGGCCCCGCCCCACGCGCGGCCTGCTCCCCCTGCTGCTGGCCGGCAACACGGCCATGTACGCGCTGTACATCGGCGTCCCCGGAGTGCTCCTCGCGCTCCAGATCGAGGCCATCGACCCCGCGGAGAAGGTGGCGAACTTCGGCCTTGTCTCCGGCATCTCGGCGATCTTCGCGACGATCTTCAACCCGGTGGCCGGCGCGCTCTCGGACCGGTCCGGCCGCCGCAACCCCTGGATCCTGGCCGGCGGCCTGCTCGCGCTGCCGGTGATGCTGCTGCTCGGCAGCGTCGACACGATCCTGCTCGTCACGATCGCCTGGTGTCTCGGCCAGGCCGTCATGAACGTCTACCAGGCCGCCCTGACCTCGGTCGTCCCCGACCGGGTGCCGACGGAGGCCCGCGGCAAGGCCTCCGCGGCCGTCGGTCTCGGGCTGCCCGTCGGCTCCACGATCGGCGCCCTGCTGGGCGCGGCCTTCTCCGACGACTACCGCACCGGCTATCTCCTCTTCGGCGCGATCGTGGCCGCGGCGGCCGTGCTGTTCACCGCCTGCGCCCGAGAGGAGCGGATGCCCGTGAAGGCGCCGATGCCGGTCAAGGCCCAACTGGCCGCGTTCGCCGGCGCGTTGAAAGATCACGACTTCCGCTGGGCGTTCATCGGCCGGGCGCTGCTGATCCTCGGGTACTTCGCGGTGGCCGGCTTCCAGCTGTACATCCTCAAGGACCGCACCGATCTGCCGGCCGGCCTCGCGCCGGAGGAGGCGGTGGCGATCCTGATGCCGGTCAACAGCGTCGCGATGGTGGTCTCCACCGTCCTCGGCGGCTGGCTGTCGGACCGCTACGACCGGCGCAAGCTGTTCGTCGGCGCGTCCGCCGTGCTGGCCGCCGTCGCGCTGCTGATCCCGGCCGTGTCGTCGAGCTGGACCGCGATGCTCGCCTTCTCCGTCGTCAACGGCCTCGGCTTCGGCTGCTACATGGCCGTCGACACGGCCCTGGTCACCATGGTCCTGCCGAAGGCGGAGGACGCGGCACGCGACATGGGTGTACTGAACGTGGCGAACGCCGGCCCGCAGATCGTCGCGCCGTTCGTCGCCTCGGTGATCGTCTCCCTCAGCGGCGGCGGATACACCCCTCTGTTCGTGTTCGCCGCGGTGCTGTCGGTGCTGGGCGCGCTCGCGGTACGGCCGATCCAGGGCGTGCGCTGAGCACAGGGCCCGGGGCCGAATCCCACATGGGCACTGGTGCCCATGCCTCCCCCCAACCACTCACCCGCACCACCCCGTTCGACGAAAGGCACCGACCGTGCAGCTGCACACCACCACCTGGGGTACGGGCGACCGCGTCGCCCTGCTGATCCACGGCATCATGGCCGACCACCGCACCTGGCGGCGGGTCGGCCCGGCGTTGGCCGAGCGCGGCTACCGGGTCGTCGCCGTCGACCTGCGCGGCCACGGAGCCACCGGGCCGGCCGACCGGTACCGTCCCGAGGACTACGCGGACGACGTCGTCGAGACCCTGCCGAAGGGCGCGGATCTGGCCATCGGCCACTCGTTGGGCGGGCTGACGCTGGCCGGCGCGGTGGCGCGGCTCGCGCCGAAGCGGGCGGTGTTCTCCGACCCGGCCTGGCACTTGGCGACGGCCGAGGAGGGCTTCGACCCGGAGCTGTTCGTCGGCTTCAAGTCGGCGACGGCGGAGCAGGTCCGGACCCTGAACCCGCGCTGGGAGGAGGCGGACGTCGCCGTGGAGCTGGAGACGCTCAAGCTCTGGGACCCCAACACGGCATACGGGCTCACGGAGTTCGCGGGCGCAGACCTGATGCCGCAGAAGCCGGAGGTCCCGTCACTCGTCACGCTGGCGGACCCGAGCTTCCTGATCTCCCCGGAGCGCGCCGCGCTGCTGCGCGAGCGGGGTTTCGAGGTCCGTACGGTGGCCGGGGCGGGCCACACGATCCACCGGGACGATTTCGACGGGTTCATGTCCGCGCTGGACGACTGGATCTGACGTACCGTTCAGGCATGGACGACGCGTCGATGGTGGGAATGCTCGGCCGGGTCACCGGCACCGTCGGGCCCGGCCTCGTCGGCGAGGTGATCGTCCGGATCCGGGGCGGGGCCGAGCACTTCCTGGCGTATCCGGCCTCGGGCAAGGAGCGGATCGAGCCGGGCACGGTGGTGACCGTGATGGAGCACCTGCCGCCGCGCACGGTCTATGTCACAGCCGCGTATGACAGTTGACCGATCCATTGAGCGACGGGCGCGAGAGGCGCACACTCCCTTCATCGGGGCCGGACCGCGGCGCCGGTGAAGGGGGAGGTGCCCATGGGCATCGGCATCGTGGCGGGCGGCGCATTCGCCGCCCTCGTCGTCCTGATCGCACTGTTCAAGTTGATGTGGCGCGTCGCGGAACCCAATGAAGCACTGATCATCTCCGGTTCGAACCACAAGACCGAGGGCCTCAGCGAGGGGATGGGGTTCCGGATCGTCACGGGGCGGGGCACGCTCGTGCTGCCCGGCGTGCAGGCGGTGCGGAAGCTGTCGCTGGACCTCAACGAGACGCAGCTGTCGGTGGAATGCGTGACCCACCAGGGCATTCCGCTGAAGGTCCGCGGTGTAGTGATCTTCAAAGTGGGCGACGACTTCGTGTCGATCGCCAACGCGGCCCGCCGCTTCCTCGACCAGCAGAAGCTGATGTCGGAGCGGGTGCACATCGTGTTCGCGGGTCATCTGCGGGCGATCGTGGGCGGGTTGACGGTCGAGGACATGATCCGCGACCGGGAGAAGCTGACCGGGCAGGCGCGTTCGGCCTGTGGCACGGAGATGGAGAAGCTCGGCCTGATCGTCGACTCGCTGCAGATCCACGAGATCGAGGACCCGACCGGGTACATCAAGAACCTGGCCGCGCCGCACGCCGCGGCGGTCCAGCGGGACGCCCGGATCGCGCAGGCGGAGGCGAACCGGCTGGCGACGGAGGCGGAGCAGATGGCCGCGGCCCGGATGTCGGAGGCGACCCGGGACAGCGAGATCCTGCAGGCGGGCTACCAGGCCGAGCGGGACAAGGCGTCCGCGAAGGCCCGGCAGGCGGGCCCGCTCGCGGAGGCCGGGGCCAAGCAGGAGGTGGTGGTCCAGGAGACCCGGGTGGCCGAGCTGGTGGCGCACCGGCGGGAGCAGCAGCTCCAGGCGGACGTCCGCAAGCCGGCGGACGCGACGGCGTACGAGAAGCGGACGCTGGCCGAGGCGGAGCGCGACGCGCGGATCTCGGCGGCGCAGGCCGAGGCGAAGGAGACCGAGCTGGCGAGCGCCGCGACGGCGACCGCGACCCGGCTGACGGGCGAGGCGGAGGCCGCGGCGGCCCAGGCGAAGGGCCTGGCGGCGGCCGAGGCGACCCGGGCGCAGGGCCTCGCCGAGGCCGAGTCGATCAAGGCCCGCGCGGCGGCGCTGGCCGAGAACCAGGAGGCCGTGGTCGCCCAGCAACTGGCCGAGAACTGGCCGGAGATCGTCCAGGCGGGCGCGTCCGCGTTCGGCAACGTGGACCAGATGGTCGTCCTGAACGGCGCGGACGGCATGGCAGACCTCCTGGCCAAGGCCCTGACCATGGGCGGCACAGGCCTGGGCCTGGCCCGCCAGCTCCTCGCCACCATGGGCCCGAACGCCGCACAACCTACGCCGCCACCGTCGGTGAACGGCTCGGGCCCGAAGTCCGAGGCAATCGCGGTGACGGACGCGTCCGACTGACGCAGGGCAGGGCAGGGCAGCGCAGGGAGAAGCCTCAGTGACCACTCCTGTCTCGGAGTGGCCGCTGGGGCTTGCCGGCGATCCCGGCCGGCCGGGAAAGGTCGTTCTGGTTGGTGCGGTCTGTCTGGATGGCGTGAACTCCCTCGGCGTTTCGGCCGGTCCCGCCACGGTTGAACGCTGATACCGCCCAGCCGCGCCGCAGGGCGTGACCCGCGACCGCGCGGGGCGGCACCGGTTCACCGGTGGCGTCTGCGCCGAGTCGCGGGCGTCCGCGGTTCCGTGCAGTGTGGATGGAGTCGGAACGAAGGAGAGGCCGCCATGGCAGACCACGTGTACCGAGTCACCGAGATCGTCGGCTCGTCCCAGGACGGTGTGGACACAGCCATCCGCAACGGGATCACCCGTGCCTGCGAAACGCTCCGGCAAGTGGACTGGTTCGAGGTCACGGAGATCCGCGGCCACGTCGAGGACGGCCAGATCGCCCACTACCAGGTCGGCATGAAGGTGGGCTTCCGTCTCGACGAGCCCAGCTAGTACTGCGAGAGTCGCGCCCCTCGCGCCTACGCTCTGCGTAGCTTGCGCAGCCTGCCCCAGCGGCCCAGCGGCCCTGCGGCCGAGTGCGGGCCTGGGCCGGCATCCGCGCGTCGAATTCGGCCTTGCTGACCATCGCTCGTGCCCGAACTGCGCGACGGTGACGGTGGGCATCTGATGGTTCAGGCTGCGAACGTGTTCGATGAACGCGTCCGGCGGCGAGACGTGGTGCGTCTCCACGTCACTGGCGGCTCCGGGGACTGGACTGTCGTAGAGGAGACGGACCGACCGGTCCTGCCCCTCAACTACCCGGCTGGCCGCTACATGCGCCTGGACGGCGGACGCCATGTCCCCGACCACGGTCGGGGTTGAGCTTGCCGACTACTCGGTGTCCTGGAGGCCGGCGAAGTCGGCGTGTGCCCGAGCGACGGCCTCGGGGTATGCCTCCTTCCTCCCGCTCGGTCTCCGCCATCGCCGCGAAGAACGCGAACAGCAGGCGGCCCGCGCCGCTGGGGTCGCACATCCCGGGCAGGGGCCCGGCGAGCATCTCCAGGACCAGGCCGTGGGCGGTGAGATGGTCGGCGAGCGCGGTGAGTTCGGCGGCGTCGCGGCCCGGGCGCTTCATCTCGTACACGGTGAAGATGACGCGGCAGTGCGGGGCGTGGGCCTTGATCTGGCGGGCGAGCGCGAGAGCGGCCTCGAACTGAGGCCGGACGCGGACGCGGGGTCGCGCGGGATGCCGTGCTTGGCGAGGGCGTCCAGTTGGGACTGGAGCTCCTGGGTGAGCGTCGAGCACCGGGCGTACCCGATGCGGATGTCGGCGGTCGGGGTGTCAGGGGCGAGGGCAAGCGGGACGGGAGTCCCGGGGCGCCACGGCCGGCCGGGGCCGCGGTCGGCGGGGGTGGGTACGCGCGGGAGCTTGGCGAGCCGGGGCACTTTGGTGAAGCGGCCGGTGTGGTAGGCGCCGGCGACCGCGCCGGAGCGCGAGCGGCACGGCGAGCCCGGTTCGGCGCGGCAGCGGGGGCAGGGGTGGCCCTCGACGTCGACGGCGTCGCTCGGGGAAGCCTCTTGAGGGACCGTCATGCCGACGGATGCAGTCACAAACAATTCTCAGAAGCGCCCTGAACCCACTGTTCGTGAGAACGGGTTCTGAGAACCGATCGGGGGCCGGGCGGGCCCGGGCGGCCAGTTCTTGATCTTCCTCGCGCAAAGGACCGCTTCTGACGCGTTCGAGTGAGTGATCGACCTGCCGCTTGCCCATCACTCTGGGTATCCGCGGGACGGCTGCCGCGCTGAGCCTCCTGGCCGCAGGAGCGGTCGCGGGTGTCGCCATCGCGGACGATGCGGCAGTGAGGGCCAAGGCCCCGTACGCGATGGCGTCCGCTCAGATCAACGCTGACGGCACCCGCGCACAGTCCAAGGGGATCAAGTCGTCCACCAGGGTCGCCACCGGCATCTACTGCGTGACCTTCGACGACGCCACCAGGATTGACGTGGCCCGCAGCACCCCAGTAGCCACCCTGGTGACGACCGGCGGCCCGGAGTACGCGATCAACCTGCGCACCACCCCGTCGCCTGAATGCGGCAATGCGGCGGACACG
>NZ_DATCVQ010000036.1:0-4309 GCF_036566765.1 Streptomyces sp. | reverse complement strand
CGTACCTCGGCAAGGACGGCACGACTATCGTGATCCACGACCCGATGCACCCGGACGGCGGCACGATCTTCCGGCGGGACCCGACGACGCTCGACGATTACTGGGAAGGGTTGAACTGATGGCGGGACCTGCGGTGGCGGCAAGTGAGCTGCTCACCCCGGACGAGACGGGCCTCCTGCGACGCGCGCTCCTGGAATGGGGCGGCCCGGCGCGGTGCAGTGATCAGCTCGCCGTCGGGATGGGATTCGCCGGGTTCCAGGATCTGCTGGACCAGAGCGGGCGGATCCGCCGCGCCCTCGCCGACGACACGCCGCTCACCCCCGCGGACTGGGCCCGGACGCTCCTCGCCACCGAGATCGTCTTCGTCAGCGACCTCGCGGGCACCGGTTTCGAATGGCGCACGACCACCGGCCTCCCGGACGACGCCACGATCAACGCGCTCCGGTCGATCCAGCGCAAGCTGGGCAGGACGGTGCGCCCCTTCTACGCCACAACACCTTCCGACTGAGGGGCGATCGAGGCCGGTCTGTCCGTCCCGATCGAGTCCGTCCGTCTTGGCGACGAGGTCCTCGCGACCGACCTGGTCACGGGTCTGACGACCCTGCGCACGGTCACCCGTACCTTCACCGCTCACGACGACAGGCAGCTGATGAAGCCTGAACTGGAAGTACGGAGGGACGAGTCCGACAGCGGCCGGTACGTGTTCGGCGTCGACGAGGAGCAGTTCCACCTACTGCGCCGGAGCCTGATCGCCTACCTCGCCGCCGAGCCGCACCCCGTCGCACGGGAACTGGTGCTGGGGTCGGACCAGGCGGGGCTGGAAGCCGTGCTCCAGGCCGGACTGGAATACGCGGACGTGGTTCCCGGGCCGCTTCCCCTCACCTTCGACGAGGTGCGCGGGCTGTACGGGATGCTGCTCACCGTGGCGACCTTCTGGCCGGCGTCGGAGGAGGACTTCGTGCAGCGGGTCGGGCACTTCCGGGAGACGGTGAGGCAGCTGGCCGGGCTCCTGACCTGGGCCCTCAGGGAGGTCGGGTGAACCGCGTCCGCGTCGAGGCCGCCCCGGACGGGGGCGGAGGGGCGCTGTGCCTGACCGGCGCGCAGCACGACCTGCTGCGCCGATCAGCGCAGGTGTTCCTCTCGCTCGTCCCGGAGGGGCCGGGCCGGGATCTGGCGCTCGGGCCCGGCGGCGCGCAGCTCCCGGACCTCGTGGCTTCCGCGGGCGAGGAGGACGGCGACGGGTTCGTCCCGGTCGCCGTCACCTTCGAGCAACTGCACGCGGTCCACGCGATGCTGATGACGCTCCTGGTCCTCGTCCCGTCCGAGCTCTCCTTCATGCAGCAGACAGGTCACTTCCGCGAGAACGCCGCCGGGCTCGCGGCGGGCCTGCGCCGCGCCGCCGACCACCTCGCCTGATACGCCAACAGGGGGACCCAGGAAGGCGTTTGAGCACCGTGCATGGGTCCGTGGACCCATGACGGAATGATCGTGCAGTTGTTAGCGTCACGATCATGCGCATATCGTCGCCCCGATTCCCACGCCGAGTCCGCCGCAAGGTGCGCGAGGCGCTGCCCCGTACCGAGTCCCGGCTCCTCGGGCTGCGCAAGTCGCAGTCGGGTCAGGGGGCGTTGGAGTACGTCGGTCTGATCGTGGTCGTCGTGGCGATCGTGGGCGCGCTCCTCGCGACCAACATGGGCCCTCAGCTGGCGGACCAGTTCAAGGTCGCGGCGTGCAAGATCACGGGCGGCGACAACTGTGGCACCGGGGCGGACGACCAGGCCGACGGCGCGAGCGGTGACGAGCAGCCGGCCGGTGACAACGGCGACCAGCCCAAGTCCGAGGCGCAGAAGGACTACGAGAAGGCCGTCAAGGACCTCGACGACGCCAAGAAGGCGGAGAAGTCCGACACCGACAAGGCCAAGGAAGCCGCGAAGGAACTCGCGAAGATCCTGGCCGAGGAGCTCGGCATCAAGGCCGCGTTCGACTGCATCACCACGGGCAACCTGGATGCCTGCTCTGAGACGGTGCTCAACATCCTCTCCAGTCTCGTCGGCGGCGCGGTGGGCAAGCTGGCGGCGAAGTACGGCGCGCCGTGGAAGTGGAAGAAGGCCGCCGAGCTGATCAAGAAGATCAAGAATCACGGCGGCGACCTCTACGACGGCATCACCGGGGCCATCAAGAACCGTAAAAAGGTCAAGGAAGCCGAGAAGAAGCTCGAGGACGCGAAGAAGAAGCTCGACAAGGACAAGAAGGACAAGGAGAAGGAGGAGAAGCCCAAGGACGACTCCTGCCCGACCCACAGCTTCCTGCCCGGCACGCCCGTCCTGCTCGCCGACGGCAGCCGCCGCTCCATCGAGTCGGTCCGGATCGGCGACCGTGTCGTGGCCACCGACCCCGAGCGGGGCCGCACCGAGGCCCGTACCGTCACGGACGTCATCACCACCGAGGACGATAAGGAGTTCACCCGCCTCACGGTGCGGTGGGCCACCGGTCGCACGACGGCCCTCACGGCCACGGACACCCACCCGTTCTGGCTGGTCGACGGCAAGCGGTGGGCCGATGCCGGCACCATCGCCGTGGGCGACGAGCTGCGCACCTCCTCCGGACGGGCCGTCGAGGTCGTCGGCGTGGACCGCTACCTGCGGATGCAGCGCACCCACGACCTGACGGTCGAGACCGTCCACACGTACTACGTCGGCGTGGGCGGCACCGAGGTCCTGGTGCACAACCAGGACCCGGAGGAGTGCGCCAAGAAGAAGAAGCGCGAAGAGCGCGAGCACAAGCGGATGTCGGAGCGCCTCAAGAAGGTCATGGATGAGGCGAAGGCCGGCAAGTTCAAGAAGAAGGTCGATGGCTCCGACCCGAGGAAGAGCTACCACGGCCGTCTGGACGACTCGCTGGTGCTCGACATCCTCTCCAACCCCGAGGGCATCTACATCTCCGAGGGTCAGGAGGGCCGGATCATGTTCTACAAGAACGGCAACGTCGTCATCCTGGACGGCAAGGGCGCGACGATCGGCCAGGCGGTCACGGCGTACGGCAAGGACGGCCCGCGCGGCAAGTCGGGTGCCGAGATCTTCGGTGGCAGCCCGGACGACCCGGGCATGCCGATCACGGCCGAGCAGATCGAGCAGGGCAAGATGCGTACCACGGACGGCGGTTTCGCGGCCAAGGGCCGCAAGTTCAAGTTCTAGGCAGGCACGGAAGGCGGGGCAGGGTGTTGGGAGCACGGAGCGGCGGGCTGGTCCTTGACGGCGCGGAGTTCGCGATCGACGAGGGGCGTCCGCTTGCCGAGCGCCCGCGCCTCGCCCTGCTGGACCTGGACGTCAGCCCGACGCGCACCCCGGAGGAGCACGAGCGGCATCTCCTCGACACCTTCGGGTGCGGCGACTGGATCACCGCGGGGGAGGAGGAGCTCCGCTTCTCCTCTCGGGACCTCGGCCTGGTCAGCGCGTGGCTGAGCGTTCCCGTGGCCCGCCAGGAGGACGAGACCTCCGAGACGCCGCAGGGCTGGGCGGGGCGGACGGTGGTCCGGGGCAGGCTGACCGCGAGGGAGCGGGCGGCGTTCCGGATCCCGCCGACGGTGTCCCGCTCCTGCGAGGTCGACGCCGACGCGCTGGCCTGCTTCGTCGCGGGCGACGTCGCGGCGGACGCGGAGCGGCTCGGAGTCGAGGTGGCGGAGGGCCTGGAGCTGCTCTTCGCCGACGGCCGGTACGCGGGCTGGCTCCTGCGCGCCCCGGAGACGGCGCTCGGGCAGGGCGCGCCGGTGGGGGAGCGGGACGCCGCGCTCATGGCGTGGCTCGCCGCGTTCTACACCCTCACCGACGACGAGATCATCGCCGCGATCGAGCTCGACGAGGACCGCGAGGCCCTCGACAGGCTGCGCGCACTACGCGACGAGATCGACGCGTCCGACGACCCGTGGGGCGGACGCCAGGCCCTCCGCTCGTACCTGAGCACGTGGATCGAGACCCTCGACGACCTGATCTCCTAGGGAGCAGCGGGGTGTGCGGGCGGCTCGTCGCCGGTCGGCATAATCGAGCGCATGTCCGTTGACCAGGACCTCCGTCCCGACCCCCGTCCAGACCCCCGTCCCGAGCTCTGGCCCGACCGGGTGCGCCGGCTCCGCCTCGCCGCCCCCGCCCTCCTCGGCTACGCCGCCGTGCGGGTCGTCGGGATGGCGGTGCTCGGGGTGGCGGCGGCGGTGCAGGGGAAGGACGCGCTGCATCGGCTCATGGGGCGGTGGGACGCCGTCTGGTACGTGCGGATCGCGGAGAACGGGTACGGGCACGAGGTCACCCTGCCCGGC
>NZ_DATCVQ010000035.1:0-2984 GCF_036566765.1 Streptomyces sp. | reverse complement strand
CGGGCGGCGGAGGGCCGGGCTGCTGGAACGCGGGCGGCGGGGGCGGGGGCCCCTGGTGCTGCGGCGGACCCTGGTGCTGTGCCGGGTCGCCGGACAGCGGCTCGGCCGGCCGGTTCATCTGCGACGGCCGCGAGCCCTGGTAGTCGAAGTGGTCCGGCGGCCGGGGGGCCTGGGGCATCTGCGGCGGGGCCTGCGGCCCCGGACCGGCCTGGAAGCCGGGCGGCAGGTTCAGACCGGGCGGCGGGGCGGGCATGCCCTGCGGGGCGACCGGCTGGTACGAAGTCGCCGTGTTGGTGAGGAAGTTCCACCGGCACTCCTCGCAGAACGGGGCCATGGCCTCGCGCGGGGTGCGGCACTGCGGGCAGAGCTCCGCCTGTGCGGTGGCGTTCGGGTCGCCGCCCGGGTACCCGTACCCGGGCGCCGGGGGCGGAGGGGGCGGTACGGCACCCGCAGGCGCGCCCGCCCCGGCCATGCGATGGCCGCAGACCTCGCACCAGTCGTCGGAGACCGACTGGTGTCCGTTCGGGCAGGTCGGCATGTCGGTGCTTCCCCCTCTCGTCCTCGGCCTTCTCGGCCGGCTACTTCTTCACACGAACGGTCTTCGTGGAACGGGTTTCGAGTGTCATCTCGTCCGCTTCCGCGATTTTCGCCTTCAAACGCACAGTACCGGTCGCCGCGTCGACGACGTCCACCACCTTCGAAAGGAGTTTCGCGGTGTCCGTGTTCCCGGAGGCCACCGCGAGCTGCACCGCGCGGCCCAGCTTGGCCGTCGCACCGTCGAAATCCCCCGATTTGCGCGCGTCGAGGCCCTGTTGAATGGCCTGCGCCAGCTCGGCCTGGCCCGTGTAGTGCGCCACCTGCGGATTGATCGAGGTCGAGGCGGCCATGTCGTCCGTCCACACCGCCCGTACCAGACCCTGGGACAGCGTCTGCGGGGCGCCGCCCGCCGGGTCGGGGCGGACCAGCGACACGCGGGCCGCCAGCATCTCCTGCCCGACGCCGGCCTCCGGCACCCGGACGCAGACGTGGTAGTCGCGGGACTCGTCGCCCCACGAGCCGGTCGGGTAGTCGCCCGCCCGCGGACCCGCCTCGGCGCGCCGGTCGGTCAGGTCCTCCACCGTCGGCGCGACCTGCTTCACGTACCGGATCTCCACGCCCACCGGGGTCCACAGGCGCAGTTGGACGTCCGCGACCTCCTTGCCCATCGCGGACTCCATCATCCGCGTGAAGTCGGCGGCCAGCCCGGACGGGTCGGCGACGATGTCGGCGGTGCCGAGCAGCGCCGAGGCGATCTGGGTGACCTCCTTCACCTCCCAGTCCGTGCCGACGCCGCGGGCGTCGCAGGTGAAGCGGCCCGCGCAGGCGTCGAGGGCGGCCTTCAGGTCGGCCGGGGTCTCGTGCTCGTTGCGGCCGTCGGTGAGCAGGATGCCGTGCCGGACCGCCCCGTCGGCGGTGGCCAGCAGGCCGTCCGCGAGGCGAAGCCAGGTGCCGATCGCGGTGCCGCCGCCCGCGGACAGCCGGCGCAGTGCCTCCTTGGCCTCGGCGCGGGTCCGGTCGTCGGCGACGGCCAGCCGGCCGGCCCCGGGGTAGACCTCCTTCGCCACGTGCGTCCCGGCGACGACGGCGAAGGCGACGCCGTCGCGCAGGGTGTCGACGGCCGCGGCGGTGGCGTCCCGCGCGTTGCGCATCTTCGTCGGCGGGTAGTCCATGGAACCCGAGCAGTCGACCATGATCACGACGGCGCCGGAGGCGGCCGGGTCCGTCGCGGGCTGCGTGAGCGGGTCCGCCCTCGGGTGCGGCACCCCGCCGAGGGTGCCGCCGCCGGTGGCGGTGACCGTCACGATCGCGTTGACCTCGCGCCCGCCCTCCGGCAGGAACTCGTTCTGGTACACGTCCACCGAGAAGTGCGGCACGTTCGACTTGGAGAAGTTGGCCATCAGTTCGGCTCCTGTGTACGAAGGCTCACGCGGTGGGGCTGCTGGGGGCGCCGTAGGCCGATCCTGCCCCCTGCGGCGGCAGGGCGAACGGCAGCAGCGCCACTGTTACGTTGTCGTGGCCGCCGCCGTCCAGCGCGTGACCCACCAGCACCTGCGCGCCGTGCAGCGGCCGGCCGGCCGCGTCCGGCGGCACGACCCGGGCCATCTCCTCGGCGCCCTCCGCGTAGTTCCACAGGCCGTCCGTGCAGACCACGACCACGCCGGGGCGGTCCGGCTTGAACGCGGCGGTGTGCGGCTCCAGTTCGTAGGCGTCCGCGCCGAGCCAGCCGGTGATGGCGTGGGCGCGCTCGTCGGCGTACGCCTCCGCCTCGCTCATCAGGCCCGCCGCGACCATCTGGGCGGCCCAGGAGTCGTCCTCGGTGAGCCGGGCGGGCGGGGCGGAGCGGTCGTCCGGGACCCAGTACGCCCGGCTGTCGCCGACCCAGCCGACGACGAGCAGCCCGCCGGCCACGATCGAGCCGACGATGGTGCACGCGGGCGCGTTCCGGTGCGGGTCGTGGTCGCGCGCCGAGCCGGGCTCCTCCGCGAGGGAGTTGACCGCTTCGGCGGCGGCGACGATCGCCTCGTGCATGGCCTGCTGGAGGTGCGTGCCGCGGGGCAGCGCGTCGAGCAGCGCCTCGCTGGCGGCGCTCGCCGCGGCGGCGGACGCCTCGTCGGGGCGGGTGGCGGAGGAGACGCCGTCGCACACGATCGCGAGGACGGCGGGGGAGCCGTCGGGCAGCGCGGTGGCGGACACGGCGAACGCGTCCTCGTTGCGGTGGTGCCGCAGCCCGCGGTCGCTGACCGCGGCGACGGCGTCCAGCTCGCGCTCCATGTGGTCCCGCTCGCGGGGCTGCGCGTGCCCGCAGTTCTCGCAGTACCCGTCGTCGTCCACCCGCCCGGCCCGGCAGGCGACGCACACCTTCGCGCCCGCGCCCGCGAGCGCGCCGACCCGGGGGTCGGGCGCGGCCAGCTCGAAGTCCCCGTCGGCCCCGGCGTCGTGCGCCG
>NZ_DATCVQ010000034.1:0-9602 GCF_036566765.1 Streptomyces sp. | reverse complement strand
GCGGGACGACCGCCAAGCCGAAGGGAATCGCGCACACGACGGCCGGGTACCTCGTCGGCGCCTCGACCACGCACCACTACATCTTCGACGTCAAGCCCGACTCGGTGTACTGGTGCGCGGCCGACGTCGGCTGGGTCACGGGCCACAGCTACATCGTCTACGGCCCGCTAGCGAATGCGACGACCGGCGTGATCTTCGAGGGCGTTCCGAACTATCCGAATGCGGAGCGCTGGTGGGAGATCATCATCGCGCCGGTCTCGGTCTGCCACCAGGTGTCGACGATCGGCGTGCGGTTCCCGCCGATGTGCTCGCGGTACCAGACCCACGCCTCGGGGTTGATCGGCTCGCCGACCGAGCCCAGCACGCGCAGGCTGGACAGGTCGAACTTCGCGGGGATGTCGTCGCCCCACTTCATGAACGTGCGGATCGCGGTCGGCGCGGTGTAGAGGATCGTGACGCCGTACTTCTGGACGATCTCCCAGAACCGGCCCTGGTGCGGGGTGTCCGGGGTGCCCTCGTACATGACCTGCGTCGCGCCGTTGGTCAGCGGCCCGTACGTGATGTACGAGTGTCCGGTCACCCAGCCGATGTCGGCGGTGCACCAGTAGACGTCGGTCTCCGGCTTGAGGTCGAAGACCGCGTGGTGGGTGTAGGCCGCCTGGGTGAGGTAGCCGCCCGAGGTGTGCAGGATGCCCTTCGGCTTCCCGGTCGTGCCGGAGGTGTAGAGGATGAAGAGCGGGTGCTCCGCGTCGAACGCCTCGGGGGTGTGCAGGGCGGACTGGCGGCCGACGATGTCGTCCCACCACACGTCGCGGCCCTCGGTCCAGGCGACCTCCTGGCCGGTGCGGCGGACGACGAGGACGTTGCCGACGCGGTCGACACGGGCGAGGGCTTCGTCGACGGCCGGCTTGAGCGCGGACGGCTTGCCGCGGCGGTAGCCGCCGTCCGCTGTGATGACGAGCTTGGCGTCGGCGTCCTCGATACGGGTGGCGATGGCGTCGGCGGAGAAGCCGCCGAAGACCACGGAATGCGCGGCGCCGATGCGGGCGCAGGCCAGCATCGAGACGACGGCCTCGGGGATCATCGGCAGGTAGATCGCGACCCGGTCGCCCTTGGTGACGCCCAGCTCGGTGAGGGCGTTGGCGGCCTTGGAGACCTCGTCCTTCAGCTCGGCGTAGGTGATGGCGCGGCTGTCGCCCGGCTCGCCCTCGAAGTAGAGGGCGACCCGGTCGCCGTTCCCGGCCTCGACATGCCGGTCGACGCAGTTGTACGCGACGTTGAGCTTCCCGTCGGCGAACCACTTCGCGAACGGCGGGTTCGTCCAGTCGAGGGTCTCGGTCGGCTCGGTGGCCCAGGTGAGCCGCCTCGCCTGCTCGGCCCAGAAGCCAAGCCTGTCCGTCGCAGCCTGCTCGTACGCTGCCGCCGTCACGTTCGCGTGCGCGGCCAGCTCGGCCGGCGGCGCGAAGCGGCGCTCTTCCTTGAGCAGGTTGGCCAGGCTTTCGTTGCTCACGACATCTCCCTTTCCCAGGGCGTCTTATGTGCCTCTGTGTCCCGGGTCATAGCTCATCAGCCAGATGCCCGGGTGACAAGAGCCTCCCGGGAATTGGTTTAGACCTGTGAGTGACCCTGGCCCGTTGCAGGGTGGCCCCTTCTCCCCAGGGCGGTGGGGAGAAGGGGCCACACAATCTCACGGACGGCGGGGCGGAAAGGTTCAGGGCGCGCGGGATTCCGCAGGTCAGGCTGCCGGGCCCCGGCTGCGGTCGAGGCTTCGGCCCGGTTGCGGATCAGGCTCCGGCCGAGGCTTCGGCCCGGCTGTGGATCAGGCTCCGGCTCGCTCCAGGGAGGAGGGCGGGACGCGGTCGAAGACGTCGTCGTAGCGGGGCACGTCGTCCGACTCGGCCAGCAGATACGCCTGCGCCTCGCCGACGTGGAAGTACATGCCGTGCAGCTGCAGCGTCCCCTCGGCGATCCGCCGCGCCACCGGCTCGTACGCCCTCAGGTGCTCCAACTGCTGGACGACGTTGGTCAGGCACAGCTGCTCCACCGCGTCGGCGGGCAGTCTGCCGGAGATCCGGGCCTGGGCCTGATGCCGGCTCGCCATCCGCTCCAGGCTGGGCAGCCCGTGCCGCAGCCAGCGGCGCAGCGGCGTCTGCGGCGCGTCCGGACCGGCGGAGAGCAGCGCCTGCATGGCCCCGCAGCCGGAGTGCCCGCACACGGTGATCGACTCCACCTGCAGCACGTCCACCGCGTACTCGATGGCCGCCGCGACCGAGTCGTCCCCGCTCTCCGCGCCGGGCAGCGGCACCAGATTGCCGACGTTCCGCACGGTGAACAGATCGCCCGGCCCGCTGGACGTGATCATGCTCGTGACCAGCCGCGAGTCGGCGCAGGTGAGGAAGAGCTGCGAGGGCCGCTGGCCCTCGCGGGCGAGCCGGGCGAGCTCCTCGCGCACCAGGGGGGCCGTGTTGCGCTGGAACTTGCCGATCCCGCTGGCCAATTGGTGACCGGTGGTGCGCTGCGTTCCGCCGGCCGGAGGGTGCGTGCCGCAGTGGTGGTTGCGCCAGGGCGTCCAGGGGCGGCAGCAGGTGTGCGCCTCGGTGGCCGGTTCGGCGATCCGCCCGCCGGCCGGGCCCGTCATCTCGACCGTGCCGCCGTGCCGGACGTACGAGGCCTGCCACTCGGTCAGCGACTCGTACGCGGCGTGGTCCATGAAGGACCCGTCCAGCTCCACCACCACGTGCCCGCCCGGCGGCAGGTGGTGCAGCGTCCGGCTCAGCCGGGGCACGGCGAGGAAGGTCAACTGGCCTCGGGCGCGCACCAGGTGGCGACCGGCGAGCTCCTCATGGGTGATCCGGGTCCGGGTGAGCCGGTGCAGCGCGACGGCGACGGCGACGGCGACGCCAAGGGCCACGCCCTCCAGGACGCCGATCACGACGGTGCCGCTCAAGGTCACCGCGTACACCAGGACTTCGCGATGCCGGGTGACCGTGCGGATGTGGGTGATGCTGACCATCTGGACGCCGACCACCATGACCAGGGCGGCCAGCGCGGGCAGCGGGATGAGGTCGAGCACGGGCACGAGGAGCAGTGCGGCCAGCACGACCCACAGGCCGTGCAGCATCGTGGCGTGGCGGCTGACCGCGCCCGCCGAGACGTTCGCCACGCTGCGGACCGCGACGCCGGCGACCGGCAGTCCGCCGAGGGCCCCGGAGACGATGTTGGCCGCGCCCTGACCCGCGAGCTCGCGGTCGAGGCGGGAGCGGGGCACGCCGTGGCCGTGGTCGGCGCGCACCGCCACCAGCTTGTCGACGGCGACGGCCGAGAGCAGTGACTGGACGCTGGTGACGAGCGTGATCGTGAGGACCGCGGCGAGCAGGCCGAGGACCGGCCCCTCGGGCAGTCCGGGCAGGGCGTGGCTGCGCCAGGACTCCAGGTCGACGCGGGGGACGCTCAGCGGGGCGAACGCGGCGAGCGCCGTCGCGGCGGCCACCGCGGCGAGCGCCGCGGGGATCTTCCGCGCGGCCGCGCCGGCCCGGCCGGGGATCCGGGGCCACAGCAGCAGCACGGCGACGGTGAGGGCGCTGACCGACAGCGCCCCGAGGTGGCCCTCGGCCAACTGGGCGGGCAGCCCGAGGACGTTGTCGACGGCGGAGCTCTGCGGGGTCCCGCCGAGGACGATGTGGAGCTGGGCGAGGGCGATGGCGACGCCGATGCCCGCCAGCATGCCGTGCACGATGGCCGGCGAGACGGCGAGCGCCGACCGGGCCACGCGCAGGGCGGCCAGGGCGAGTTGGGCGAGCCCGGCGAGCACGGTGATCGCGCAGGTGGTGCGCCAGCCGTAGCGCTGGATCAGCTCGGCGGTGACGACGGTCAGGCCCGCGGCGGGGCCGCTGACCTGGAGAGGGGAGCCGCCCAGCCGTCCGCCGACGATGCCGCCGACGGCGGCGGCCACCAGTCCGGCCTGGAGCGGGGCGCCGGTGGCGAGGGCGATGCCGAGGGAGAGCGGCAGGGCGATCAGGAAGACGGTGACGGACGCGGACAGATCCGCGCCGGCGATGCGGAAGCGACCGCTGCCGCGCGGTGGGCTGTGGGGCCGCTGGGAGCGGGGTCGGTTGGTGGTGCGGTTCGGGGTGCAGAGAGTCATGTGTTCCCGTCTCCTCCGGGGCAGCGCGGTCGCGGCTCGTTGCGGGACGAACGTGGGGGGACGCGGCCGTGGGTCACGGCGTGCAGCGGCGGGATGCTGGGCGCTGCTGCTCGCTCGGGCGGCGGCCCGTTCGAAGCGAGTATCAACACTCAGTAAATGGATCGTAATGCAGAGTAAAGACTCCGGCATTATTTTCGGGGCAAACAGGGCAATGATTCACCGATTCCGGTGAATGGCGGGCCTTGTTCCGCTTGTCGTTTCATCGTTCCGGTGGCCGTGGTGCGACGTTGACGCCGCTCGCACGGAACCCGAGGAGAGGTGGGCGATGACAGTCGCCGGGACAAGGACCACGGTCCGCAGGAGAACGCTCGCCACCGGCGCGGTCGCGGTGGCGCTGGTCGCCGGACTCGCCGGGTGCTCCGGCTCCGACGGGGCCGCGCCGACGAAGGGCGGCCGGGGCGGACAGGCCGCCCCGAAGGGCGTCCCCGGGGCCGGCGCCGCTGCCCCGAAGAGTCCGGTACGCCTCATCGGCGACGGCTCCACCGCGTACACCGGGGCCCAGCCGGACCAGCCGACCTGGAAGCGCCTCAAGCCCGGCGAGAAGCCACCGCAGTTCGTGGTCTTCTCCTGGGACGGGGCCGGCGAGGACAGCCAGAAGCTGTTCTCCCACTTCCGGACCGTGGGCAAGAAGTACAACGCGAAGATGACGTACTTCCTCAGCGGGGTCTACCTGCTGCCCGAGGAGAAGTCGAAGCTCTACAACCCGCCGCAGCACTCCGCCGGCCGCTCCGACATCGGCTTCAACGACACCGAGGGCATCCGTGCCACCGTCCGGGAGTTGCGCGGGGCCTGGCAGGAGGGCAACGAGGTCGGCACGCACTTCAACGGCCACTTCTGCGGCCCGGAGAGCGGGGTCGGCAACTGGTCGGTGGAGGACTGGAAGAGCGAGATCGGCCAGGCCAAGTCCTTCGTGAAGAACTGGCGGACGAACGCCGCCCTCAAGGCCGAGCAGCCACTCCCGTTCGACTACGACAAGGAACTGGTCGGCGCACGCACCCCCTGCCTGGAGGGGCGCAAGAACTTCGTCCGGGCGGCGAGCCAACTCGGCTTCCGCTACGACACCAGCGGCGTCAACAACCAGGTCTGGCCCAAGAAGGACCTGGGCCTGTGGGACCTGTCGATGCAGCTCGTCCCGGTCCCGGGCCGCGCCTTCGAGACGCTGTCCATGGACTACAACTTCATGGTCAACCAGTCCGGGACGAGGACCCAGGGCGACCCGTCCCAGCACGAGTACTGGGGCAATCAGATGCGTGACGGCCTCGTCCAGGCCTTCGACCGCGCCTACGACGGCAACCGCGCCCCGCTGATCATCGGCAATCATTTCGAGTCCTGGAACGGCGGCACGTACATGCGCGCCATCGAGGAGACGATCGCGACCGTCTGCGTGAAGCAGGAGGTCCACTGCGTCTCGTTCCGGCAGCTCGCCGACTGGCTGGACGCCCAGGACCCGAAGGTCCTGGCGAAGCTCCACACCCTGAAGGTCGGTCAGGCCCCGCAGGGCGGCTGGCAGTCCTTCCTCGCCGCCGCCCCCGTAGCTCCCGCCCCGCCGGCCAGGCGGGCCGAGGGGCGCTGAGCCTGTCGGCTGGGTAAGCCGCTCAGCTGGGTGAGCTGCTCAGCGGGGTGAGCTGCTCAGCGGGCGAGCCGCTCAGCTGGGTGAGCTGCTCAGCGGGCGAGCGGCTCAGCTGGGTTGCGGTACCGCGAACTGCTCGCCGAGCACGAACCCGGGGTCGACCTGCGCCGCCAGGTCGGCCCCGGTTTTGGCGTTGCCCCAGCTCTCGGCGTTCTTCAGGTGGAAGTGGACCATCTGGCGGGTGTAGCGCTCCCAGTCGCGATGGGCGTACGAGTCGTCCGCCGCGTTCTGCAGGCTCTGCAGCGCCATGCGGTTGTCCGCCTCCAGGAGCTCGAACCGGGTCGGCCGGCCCTTCTCCATCGCGCGGACCCAGTTCGAGTGGCCGACGGTCACCAGCAGGTCGTCGCCGACCTCCTCGCGCAGGAAGTCCAGGTCGTCCGGCCCCTGCACCTTGTTGCCGACGACCTTCAGCGCGACGCCGAAGTCCCGGGCGTACTCCTTGTACTGGCGGTAGACGGACACGCCCTTGCGGGTCGGCTCGGCGACCAGGAAGGTCATGTCGAAGCGGGTGAACATGCCCGAGGCGAAGGAGTCCGACCCGGCCGTCATGTCGACGACGACGTACTCGTCCGGCCCGTCCACCAGATGGTTCAGGCACAGCTCCACCGCGCCGACCTTGGAGTGGTAGCAGGCCACCCCGAGGTCCGACTCGGTGAACGGGCCCGTCGCCATCAGCCGGATGTCGCCGTCGTCCAGCCGGACGGTACGGGCACAGGCGTCGTACACGGGGTTGTCCTCGCGGACCCGCAGCAGCTGCGAGCCCTGCCCCGGCGGGGTCGTCTTGATCATGGTGTCGGCGGAGGCGATCCGCGGGTTCGTGCCGCGCAGGTACTCCTTGATGAGCGGCAGACGCGCGCCCATCGCGGGCATCGCGGCCGCCTCCTCCTCGTCGAGACCGAGCGCGGCGCCGAGGTGCTGGTTGATGTCCGCGTCCACCGCGACGACCGGCGCCTCGTTCGCGGCGAGATGGCGGATGAAGAGCGAGGACAGCGTGGTCTTGCCGCTGCCGCCCTTCCCTACGAAAGCGATCTTCATGTTCACCTACGGTAGCCGCTCGATCGCGACGCGTGGTCGAAGTGCGTGAAGAAGACCACTCCAAGGTGGGGTGCGGGCGCAGGGCGCGTAGCCTCGCTACTTATGAGTACGCACGCCTCTGACCCCCTGGCCGCCCTCGGCTCCCTGCCGGGCGTCGCCGACTCGGTGGACTCCGTACGCAAGGCCGTCGACCGGGTCTACGGGCACCGCATCATGCGGCGCCGCAGCAGTGAGATCACCGGGGAGGCGGCGCTGCGCGGCGCGCGCGGCTCGGCTGCGCTGTCCGGGGCCGACTGGGCTCTGGAGGAGGTGCGCCGGCGCACCGACTTCGGCGGCGACCAGGAGGCCAGGACCGTCGGGGCCGCGCTGCGCCTGGGCTCCGAAGCCGGTCAGCTGCTGTCCATCTGGCGACAGTCGCCGCTGCGGGTGCTGGCTCGGCTGCACCTGGTCGCCGCGGGCGAGCAGGACGAGTCGACGGGGCGGCCGCGGCAGGACGGCGAGGCGGTCGACGAGCCGCTGATCGAGGCCCCGCTGCCCGACGCCGCGGAGGTCGAGGGTCGGCTGGACGGGCTCTCCCGGCTGATCATCGCCGGCGGTACGGCCCCAGCGCTGGTGACGGCGGCGGTGGTGCACGGCGAGCTGCTGGCGCTGCGCCCGTTCACCTCGTACAACGGCCTGATCGCGCGGACCGCGGAGCGGATCGTGCTGATCGGCAGCGGCCTGGACCCGAAGGCGATCTGCCCGGCTGAGGTCGGGCACGCGGAGCAGGGGCGGGCGGCGTACGTCGCGGCCTTCGAGGGCTATATGTCCGGGACCCCGGAGGGTATGGCGGCTTGGATCGCGCACTGCGGGCGCGCGGTCGAGCTGGGGGTCCGGGAGTCGACGGCAGTCTGCGAGGCGCTTCAGCGCGGCGCGGCCTGATCGGCGCGAGGCGCTTCAGTGCGGCACGGCCTGATCGGTGCTGCCTGATCGTCGCTGCGAAAAGTCCCTGAACAGGGTTGCGGCGGTACCAGTTTCGGTACCGCCGCTGGCACGTCTGCCCAGTTACCAAGCGTCCTCGATATGTGCCCATCAGGCGGGGACTTTGCCCTACGCCTGGTGCGGCTGGCCCGTAATCGACGGGTCGACGTCGCGTGGGTGCCAAGCTTCTGTGCTCAGGTCCGTGGGGCCTTCATGCTCAACAGGTGATCCTCTCGGATGTCCTAGGTCTCGCGGGCCTGTTTCCTTTGTACCTCTCCCGAATGGGAAGCGGAACCCCTAAGCTCCACTTCTTTGCCTTTGGTCTCAAATCTGGACAAACGGGGCGACTTAGGCGGCCCGGTTCGCCTGGCGTCGCCTGCTGGCGTACCAGACCAGTCCGGCCGTTGCGACGGCCGCACCGACGGCCGCCGCGGCGACCAGCGTGGGGCGCGGCGGCATCTTGAACTCCGGCAGCCGCTGCTTGAGCCGGACGGGGCGGTTGAAGACGAGGATCGGCCAGTCCCGGGCGGTCGCCTCGCGGCGCAGCGCCCGGTCCGGATTGACGGCGTACGGGTGACCGACGGACTCCAGCATGGGTACGTCCGTCGCCGAGTCGCTGTACGCGTAACAGCGCGACAGGTCGTACCCCTCCGACTCCGCGAGCTCCCGGATCGCCTCCGCCTTCGTGGGGCCGTAGGCGTAGTACTCCACCTCGCCCGTGAAGCAGCCGTCGTCGCCGACGACCATTCGGGTGGCGACGACCCGGTCGGCGCCGAGCATCTCGCCGATCGGCTCCACCACCTCGGCGCCGGAGGTCGAGACGATCACGACGTCCCGGCCGGCGGCGTGGTGCTCCTCGATGAGTGAGGCGGCCTCGTCGTAGATGATCGGGTCGATCAGGTCGTGCAGGGTCTCGGCGACGAGCTCTTTGACCTGCGCGACGTTCCAGCCCTTGCACTGCGCCGAGAGATATTGGCGCATTCGTTCCATCTGATCGTGGTCGGCGCCGCCCACGAGGAAGACGAACTGGATGTAGGCCGTCCGCAGGACGGCGCGGCGGTTGATCAGCCCGCCTTGATAGAAGGACTTGCTGAAGGTCAGCGTCGACGACTTCGCAATGACCGTCTTGTCCAGGTCAAAGAAGGCAGCTGTGCGCGGCAACGAGTGGTTTTCCACGACCCTGAGCATAGGTGCCCGCCATTCGGGGCACGCTGGGGCGCGTGGGTTTGCCTGAGAAGGCTCTCGGGTACACCATGGAAGTCACGGATCGTTCGCGACCGTGCTAACCCGGTCTGGCTCCTCCCCCCCCGAGTCGGACCGTGGGGACGACCCCCGCTCTCCCCCCCGGCGGGGGTCGTCGCATGTCCGGATGGGTTTTCCCATCTTCTGCGCGACCCCGGAGCCGTCTCGGCACCGTTGATTCCGCGCTCTTCGCGCATCCGCGATCAGTCACTATGTGTAGCCGTTGGGATGCTCTGCGGAAGTCGTTGAGCGCTCACCGGTAGGCGTGAAGCCGATATTCACAGCCGCTGAGTTGTCCACAGTTTTTGACCAAGATCCACACGATTTCCGGGATCGCTGCACCGTGATTCCCACGCGCTCCGCCTGCGGCCAGTTCATGGCCGGTTCCGTTTGTCGGACGCGTTCGGCCGGTTCGTATCGGCCGCTCATATGGAGGCCGCTTGCCGGCTCTTCACACGAGAGGGAATCGCGGGGTCCTGGAGGGCCCCGCGCAAGAAGCAGCGAAGGGGGCTGGAGATCGTGGCGGGAGCC
>NZ_DATCVQ010000033.1:0-12233 GCF_036566765.1 Streptomyces sp. | reverse complement strand
CGCCGAGTAGGGCGTCCATCGAACGGCCGCTCCGCACCTCGCCGCGGCCCAGCTCGTAGGCTGCGTCACCGGCGTCACCGCCTGTGGCGTTCCCGCTCGCGAGGTCCAGGTAGTGCCCCAGGGCGGTGCGGACGGCTCGGCGGATGGTGGCGCCCATGTGGCCCGAGAGGGCGTTGGCGTAGGGAGGGACCTCGTCGATGATCGCCTGGACGACCTCGTCGGCGGTGGTCTTCAGCGCGGCCCGCAGTGCTGTGACCGTCGTCTCGTCCAGGGCCAGTTCGCTGGCCCTCTGGATTGCATGGCTCACGTTTCTATTCCCTGCGAACAATTCAGCCAGCCAGATTTACGTCCTGTGGTCAGGACTTTACGCCTTGAGGCGCAGCAAGCTGGAGTCATGACGAGTGCAGCCCTCCGCAGCAGGGCGTGGAAACTGCTGGAGATGGTCACGACGCCGCTGTTGCCGTCGGACTACCTCGACCTGGTCAGCCCGCTGCGTGCGGGCGCTGACCTGCGTGGGCGCATCGAGGCCGTGCACCCCGAGACGGGTGACGCCGCGACTATCGTGATCAGGCCGGGACGGGGCTGGCGCGGCCACACAGCCGGTCAGTACGTGCGGATCGGGGTCGACGTCGACGGGGTGCGCCTGTGGCGTGCCTACTCCCTCACCTCGCCGACAAACCGCCAGGACGGCCGCGTCACGATCACCGTGAAGGCGATCCCGGACGGCAAGGTCAGTAACCACCTGGTCCGCAGGGCGAAACCGGGCACGCTGATCCAGCTCGACCAGCCGACCGGTGACTTCGTGCTGCCGCAGGCCAAGCCCGCCAAGGTGCTATATCTGACGGCCGGCAGCGGCATCACGCCCGTGATGGGCATGCTGCGCGACATCGAGTTCGACGACGTCGTCATGGTCCACTGCGCGCCACAGCCGCAAGACGTGATCTTCCGCAAGGAACTGCACGACCTGGTCGCGGAGAAGAAGCTGCGGCTCACCGAGGTGCACACCGACACAGACGGCATGCTCGACATCGCCCGTCTCGACGAACTCGTGCCCGACTGGGCCGAGCGCGAGACCTGGGCTTGCGGGCCCGCGGCCCTGCTCGACGCTGCCGACGAGCACTGGACCGAGCACGGCGTACAAGAGCGCCTGCACACCGAACGCTTCCGCCCCAGCATCGTCGTCGCCGGCGACGGCGGCGAGGTCACGTTCAGCGCCACCGGCAAGACCGTCGACGCGGACGGCGCCACGCCGTTGCTGGACATCGGCGAGGAGGCCGGCGTACTCATGCCCTCCGGGTGCCGCATGGGCATCTGCTTCGGCTGCATCACGCCGCTCAAGGCGGGCGCCGTCCGCGACCTGCGCACCGGCGAGATCACCGAGGCCGAACCGGGCGTCCTCATCCAGACCTGCGTGTCCGCCGCTGCGGGCCCCTGCGACATCGAACGGTAGGAGCGCCTTGACCGCCATCGACCCCACCGCCCACCTGACCGCGGAGCAGATCGAGGAGCTCGGCCGCGAGCTGGACGCGATCCGCGACGAGGTGATCGCCAGCCGCGGCGAGAAAGACGCCGCCTACATCCGTAAGGTCATCTCGGCGCAGCGCAAGCTCGAACTGGTCAGCAGGGGCGTGCTGCTGTTCTCGATCTTCCCGCCCGCGTGGCTGCTCGGCACCGCCGGGCTGTCCGTCGCGAAGATCATGGACAACATGGAGATCGGCCACAACATCCTGCACGGCCAGTGGGACTGGATGCGAGACCCGAAGATTCACTCCACCACCTGGGAGTGGGACCACGTCTCACCGTCCGAGCAGTGGAAGCACTCGCACAACGAGCTGCACCATACGTACACCAACGTGATCGGCAAGGACAACGACCTCGGCTACGGCATCATGCGCGTCGACGAGGACCAGAAGTGGCACCCGTTCCACCTCGGCCAGCCGCTGTGGAACTTCCTCAACGCCTGCTTCTTCGAGTACGGCATCGCAGCGTACGACCTGGAGCTCGGCAAGAACCTGCACAAGCGCCGCCGCAAGAACCCGGAGTTCCGCGCGCAGGCCAAGGCCGTGGGCCGCAAGATCCGCAAGCAGGTGCTCAAGGACTACGTGATCCACCCGCTGCTGTCGGGCCCGTCGTTCCTCACCACGCTCGCCGCCACGTTCACCGCGAACCTGGTCCGCAACATCTGGTCCCACTCGGTGATCATGTGCGGGCACTTCCCCGAGGGCGTGCAGGTCTTCGAGCGCCGGTCGATCAAGGGCGAGACGCGCGGCCAGTGGTACCTGCGCCAGATGATGGGCTCGGCGAACATCAGCGGCAGCAGGGCCATGCACTTCATGACCGGCAACCTGTCGCACCAGATCGAGCACCACCTGTTCCCGGACCTGCCGAGCAACCGGTACGCCGAGGTCGCGGTGAAGGTGCGCGCGCTGTTCGAAAAGTACGAGCTGGAGTACGTCACCGGGCCGCTGCCCAAGCAGGTGTTCTCCGCGTGGCGCAAGGTCTTCCGGCTCTCGCTGCCGAACAAGAAGCCCAAGGTCAAGACGCCGGACCGCGAGCAGGAGCTCGTCGCGGCCTGATTCCCGGTATTGGTTCAGATCTTTCGGCCGTACCGGCGGCACCGCCGGTTCGGTGAGATCCGTTGCGGACGGAGGGCGGCCGCGACATCAGACCGTACGACACGGGATCCGGTCCGCCCGGTGTCCGGGCTGCGCTCCCGTGAGCTGGTGCGTCGTGTCCTCATGGTGGCTGGGTGTGTCGCTGGGGGCGGTGTTCTGTGCGTGGGGTCGGGTGGGTGGGGTCGGGTTATGGGGTGGGTGGGGGTCGGGTGCCGGTGTTCCGTTCGGGTGGGTATTCGATCGGTTCGGGTTCCCAGTACCAATCTTCCCCTTGATGGACGGCCCGGCCGGGAACGGGGTTGGGTCCGCCGTCGCGGCCGGCGTGCCAGTGGATGAGGGCGATCACCGCGGTGAGGAAGAGGACCATGCCGAGGACGGCCCATGCTGCCGGGTCGCCTTCGGCGAGCCGTGGCCCGCCTGTGGTCCAGAGGTAGCGTCCGAACCGCCAGGCCGCCATCACCAGCACATACCCGAGCCCGAGGGCGAAGGGCAGGAGGACCAGCCCGATGCCCAGACAGCCTTTGTCCACGCTCCCGCGTCTCATCGCACCCCCCTTGTTGCCCCGCCCGCTGCTGGGTGTTGCCAGGGCGGGGCATACCCGGCCCGGGCGGGCCCGACACCGGGTGCCGACACGACTTGCATCGAGGCTGACGGGAGCCCGGCCGAGGGGGATTCACGGAAGTTGTGCCAGAGCCCGAAGTGGTGAACATCTGCTGCCCATTCTCGGGTTGCGGCTCACCTTCCGCGGAGGGCTGACTGAGTGTGATGTCAGTGGTGGTGAGGTGGGATGGCTGGACTCTGCTGCCGTGACCTGTTGGGAGTTCGCCTTGATGCCCGTGTACTCGTCTCTGACCCACGCTCTGGCCGAGGCTTTGGTCGATGTCCTGTGGTTCATCGAGGGCAGTGAAGGCGAGCAGATGGATCCGGACGACGCCGCCAAGGGCCTGGAGGGTGTCGCCCACCTGGTCAGCCAGCTGTCGAGCGACCAGCGGAGCGAATGGACCGACCTGCTCGGGACGATGGCCGAAGCCGAGTCCGACCCCGCGCGACGGGAGTTCCTGGAAGGGTTCCCGGAAGGCTTCGGCCTCGTTGATGATGCGGTCTGACCTGTGCTTCACGAGTAGAGCAGGACGCGCTTGCGCAGGAGACGAAAGCCGGCCTGGCCGAACATCTGGCGTTTGAGCATCTTGATCCGCTTGACGTGGCCTTCGACGACCCCAGAACTCCAGGGCGGGTGCCTCGACTTCCGCCCGAAGGAGTACTGGAAGCCGGGAACCGAGGCCTCGGAAAGTTGCCTGGAATTGGCCCGTACCGGGTGCGGTGAAGCCGAACGAGACGATCGTGTCGGTGCCGACGTTGGAGCGGTTCTCCGACTTGAAGGCTCACCCGACAACCGTCGCTCAACGCGCACGCTCCACGGAAAGTGAGCCAGGCCCGTTCCCCTGTACAAAGCCGGCGCGCCCGTCGGGGATCCGCCGAAGTCCCGTCTGTAGAGGCCTGACTCAGGTGCCGGGGGTGCAGCTGGCCAGCTGCACCCCCGGCACCCTTTGCGGTGGGGGAGTAGTCGGCCGAGGACGTGCACGTGTGGGGCGCGTCGGGTCGGGTCTCTGGAGTGGCCACAGACGGACCCCGTCGACCCTGGCACACGTCGCGTCGTCACATGGCGCCCGCCCTCTGCATGATCCGGCAGGAGTCCTTGTCTCTCTGATCCAGACGTGCGGATCATGACCATCCCAGCAGGGCATTCGGGCGGTTCCAATACCCGACTCCACCATTAGCGGTCTTCGCCGAGGACGTCGTCGGCCACTACCAGCGCTACTGAACTTGATTGGGTGATGTCGGAGCTTTTCGCCTGACAGCGGCACCACGGCTTCGGTAGCTGTTGGGCGTGAGATACGCGCAGGGCGGTGGGTTGACCGATGCAGGGAGGGCCGCGCGGGAGCGGATCCGGTTGCAGGCCGTGGGACGCTTCGAGGGCGGTGAGAAGAACCGGGAGATCGCCGCTGCCCTGCGGGTCAGTGAGCGGTCGGTGGAGCGGTGGCGACGCCAGTGGCGAGAGCGCGGTGAGGCCGGGGTCCTGCCGAAGGGATCGCCGGGGCGACCGAGGCTGGGGCCGGCCCAGGTGGAAGCTTTGGAGCGGGAGTTGGAGCGCGGGCCGCTGGTCCATGGCTGGGCGGACCAGCGGTGGACGCTGGCGCGGGTGAAGACGCTGATCGGCCGTTTGTTCCACGTGTCGTACACGGTTGAGGGCACGTGGCGGCTGCTGAAGCGGCATGGCTGGTCGTGGCAGCAGCCTGCACGTCGGGCAATCGAGCGCGACGACGCGGCGGTGGAGCTGTGGAAGAGGGAGGTCTGGCCGCGGGTAAGAGCACCGTGGCGGCCTGCAACGGCTGGATTGTCTTCGAGGACGAAGCCGGCCAGTCGATGACGCCGCCGCGTGCCACGACCTGGGGGCGGGTCGGCCATACGCCCGTTGTCCGAGTTCGCGGTCGGGGCTCCGGACGGGTGTCTATGGCAGGCATGGTCTGCTACAGACCCGGCGAACGTTCCCGACTGATCTACCGGATCCGTGAGTACCGGGGCCGCACGGACGAACCGAAGGGCTTCGGCTGGCAGGACTTCCGCGACCTGATCGTCCGCGCCTGCATCCAGCTCGGCGGTCCGATTGTGCTGGTCTGGGACAACGTCCGTCTTCACCTCACGAAGCCCCTGCGGGAGTTCATCGAGGCGAACACCGACTGGCTCACCGTGTTCCAGCTGCCCACCTACGCCCCAGATCTGAACCCACAGGAGGGCATCTGGTCGCTGGTCAAGCGCGACATCGGCAACCTTGCCGCAGCTGACCTAAGCCAGATCACACGGGCATTGAAGCGCCGGCTCAAACAGATCCAGTACCGCCGGGACCTACTCGACGGCTGTCTCGCCAGCACCGGCCTGATCACGGACGGCTGACTGACGGGTCCCAATCACGTTCAGCGGCCAGCTTCCTGAGGATGTGCCCGGGACGTTGAGGCCCGCGCTGCCCCATCGGTGGAGGCATTCAGCGTGGTCAGAAAATCCCTTGCTCCCCGGTCCGCCTGCTTGGTGGGATGCAGGGGCTTCGACGGTGGGAGGGGACAGCTTGGCGGTGTTCGGGTGTGCGGGCTGCGGTGCGGTCCTGACGGCGGTGGTGTCGGAGGTGGCGTTGCCGATCCACCTGGCCGATACCCACTGGGAGAGGCTGTACCCGCCCCTGCTGGAGGCCGGGTCCTATGCCGTCGACCCCGCGCCGTACGGGCCGCCGTGGCAGCAGTGGGACGAGGTCGGGGCACGCGAGGCGGCAAAGCGGGGGCGCTTCGCGCGGTACGGCGCCCTGTCCAACGGACCGTCGGACACCGTTCTCCTCTCGCCCGGCGACATGCGCGGCACGCGGCTGATCCTCGAGCGGGCCGGGGGCTACTGCATGGGGATCGACGGGAGGGACGGGCCGAACCTTGCCTGCCTGGGCTGCGATCTTCCGGTCGGAACGAGGATGGACGACTGCGGGTGCTGGCAGGTCGTCCGGCTCCTCCCACAGGCGGTGGTGCGGCTGCCCGGACCGCCGGAGCGGCCGGTCATGGGCTGGGCGGAGCTGCTGGCCACCGGCGCGTTGTGGCACCGGCTGAGCGAGTACCGGGACATCCCGGCGGGCGTGGCTCTCGCCCAAGTGGTGGTGGCCGCAGGAGGCGCCCCGGTTGAGGTGGCACCCGGGCCGGTCGCTGAGCTCCTCGGCCGGGCACTCGGCGCTCTGCTGCCCGCCGGGGAAGGTGCGAAGCGGCTGGACCTGGCGGGACCGGGGTTCGGCGAGCCGACCACGGACCTGGTGCTGGTGCCGGTCCATCCGCAGACCGGAGACGTGTGGCAGCCGCGCACCGGGGCGATGCCGGTACCTGTGGATGCCGCGCTCTGGGCCGAGCTGGCCTTCCCGCCGCACCGCACCCGGCTGCCTGTGGTCGGCGGGCTGCCGGCAGGCGTGGAGCGGGACGACCCGCTGCCGCCGCACGCGTGGTACCCGTTCCAGCCGTCCAGGGAGGCGTTCCGGTACACGCTCGCGCGGATTCCCGCCGTCAGGGAACCGTGGCTGCGGGCGATCTACGAGCGAGGATGCTGACCCGTCAGAGGCGTTGGGTTCGACGTAGACGGCGTAGTCATAGACCGAGTCGCAGCTGGGACCAGAACTGGCCACACGTGGCTGACCGACATCACACATTCAACGTCAGTACCTTGACCATCGGCGTTCCCAGCGGCCCGAGGGCGAATACGGCGACGTCACCGCCGAGGAATGGGCCGAGTTCGAAGAACACTTCGACAAACGGAAGGTCGAGCTCGGCAACTGCGCTCGCCCCTACGGGACACCCTGCCGCCACGAGCACGCCCCGTTGACTGAACGAACCACGTTGATTGTGCAGTTCAGGGCGCAGGTGGGGTTGTTGCCCAGTACGGTCTGCGGTCGTGATGAACGATCGTGTGCCCGAGCGGGATCTGTCGAGTTTGGCCGTTCCTCGGTGGGGTCGGCTGGTGGAGACCGGCGACCGGTACGAGCCCTAGCGGCTCGTCGGCGCCGACGGCGCGGCCGTGACACCGGTCGCGGCGTTCTTCCAGGAGTTGCTCGCTGCCGGGAAGGCGGCGGCGACCGTCCGCTCCTATGGCATGGACCTGCTGCGGTGGTGGCGGTTCCTGCGCGCGGTTGAGGTGTCGTGGGATCGAGCGACGCGCGTGGACGCTCGGGATTTCAGCTGCTGGATCCAGCTGACGGTCAAGCCGCGAGCGACCGCGGCCAGGCGACGGCCAGCCCGTATCGTCGGCGCCCCGAATCCGGTGACCGGGAAAACGAGCCCTGGGCTCGGCTATGCCCCGTCGACCGTCGCTCACAGCGAGACGGTATTGCGCAGGTTCTATGACCTGCACCGTGATGCCGGATCTGGGCCGCTGCTCAACCCGTTCCCGCTGGACTTGGCGCGTCGTGCCGGCCGCGCGCACGCACACCACAACCCGATGGACGCCTGGGCGCCGGAGCGGACGGGCCGCTATCGGCCCACGGTTCCGCGCCGGATTCCGCGCTCGATCCCGGATGAGTGGTTCAACACGCTGTTCGCGGCGCTGCCGTCGAACCGGGACCGGGCCATGATCGCGTTTTGGATCTCCAGCGGTGTCCGGGCCTCGGAGCTGATCGGCGTCCGGCAGTGCGACGTGGACCCAGGGCAGCAGCTGATCAGCGTTGTGCGGAAGGGCTCCCGGGCACGGCAGCAGGTGCCGGCCTCGGCGGATGCGTTCGTGTGGCTGCGGCTCTACGAGCAGGAGCTGCACGGGCTGGTGCCGCGGGGCCGGACGCTGCCAGTGTGGTGGACGCTGCGGCGTCCGTTTCAGCCGCTGACCTATCACGGCGCCCACCGCATGTTCGAGCGGGTAAACGCCACCTTCGGTGCGGACTGGACCCTTCACGACCTTCGTCACAGCGCTGCCGCCCGCATGGTGCGCGACCCGGCGCTGACGCTGACCGACGCCCAGTGGGTCCTCGGACACGCGCATCTGACCACGACCGAGATCTACCTCGCGCCGCGCCAGGAAGAAGTCGTGGCCGAGGTGCTGGCCCACCACGCCCGGCAGGCAGACCGGCACGCCGAGCCAGTGCCGCCGCCCCCGGCACCCGGCTACGACCCGCAAGCCTTGGACGTGCTGTTCGGGCGGTCATCATGACCATCACCACGAAGCACTCGACGCGCCGACAACTGCAGACCGCAAATGCAACAGCCGAACAGGCCCGGGCACGGAACAACGTACTGCGGGAACGGTTTCCGCCCCGCGCCGCGGAAGCGTGGTGGCCGGTGACAGCGCAGTCGGCGGATATGGTGCTGCATCGGCTGACGGCGCCACCGTTCTTGCCGGCAGCCAACGCCACCCGGGCCGGACGACGGCGCGGGGTCGCCAAACTTCTGCGCTGGCTGTCCGGCCTCCCAGGGGATACCTGGCAGCAGCGATGGAAAGCCAGCCGCGCCGAGGAGATCCCCGGCGCGGACTGGACAGACCTCCCGCTGCGCTTCCTGCGCCAGAGTGGACCGTCGCCGTCGTATGAGCGCCTCCGGGCTACTGATGCTGGTCTGCGGCGACGTCATCCGTCCCGACCTGGCCTGGATGCTCACCCGTACCCACAAGCACCTGGCCCACGTCATGGCCGAGGTCCGCGACCCCGAAGGGTTTGCAAGGCTGGCAAAGCTGGCCGAGACCGGGCCAACCAGCGCCCGAGGCGACGCCACCATCGCGGCGACTCGGATCGCGATGCTCCTGGCCTGCAAGGGCGGGACGATCGCGAGCATCACTGTCGGCGACTGCGTGGAGCTGGTCGACGCCTTGCGTCGGGTCCATGTCCGTGGGGGTCAGCGCAAAGTCGACTTCTACCTTCGGCTGCGGGTCTTGGGAGTCTTCCCTGAGGACGCCCCGGCCACGATCCGAGCCTTCGGGCTTGCCGCCGGCCGACTGAGCATCGAAGAACTCGTGGATCGCTATCCGATCCGATGCCGCCCGATCCGTAACCTGATCGTGGACTACCTGCGCGAACGGCAGCCGTCGCTGGATTACACCAGCCTGGACGCGGTGTCCCGGACGCTGGCCGGGCTGTTCTGGACCCGGATCGAAGCGCTCTCACCAGACATCGACTCCCTGCGGCTGCCACCAGCACTGGCCCGCGCCTGGAAGACGGACATCGCCACCAAGAAGCGCACCACGACCGCTCCAGACGGCACCGCCGTCGAGGTCGCCAGCCCCAGGCTGAACGCCAAAGACGAGCTCATCCGCGTCCGCGCCTTCTATCTCGACATCGCCCATTGGGCTGCGGAAGAGCCGGCCCGCTGGGCGCCATGGGTAGTGCCCTGCCCCATCAGCGACGAGGAGATCAGCAAGGCCAAAGACCGCAAACACCGCAAGGCCCGGATGGATCAGCGCACCCGCGAACGGCTACCCCTCCTGCCGGTGCTGACCGAGACCGTCGACCGCAGGCGACGCGCCGCAGCCGAACTACTTGCCGCCGCCGAGCACACCCCGCCCGGAGACCTGATCCCCGACACCTCCGGAACTTTGCGCAGAGCCGTCGCGCCCAAGGCCGCCGGGCACCTGACCTGGGCCGAGGAGACCTCGACCGGGCGGCGGCGGAACCTCACCCACGAGGAGACCGAAGCCTTCTGGGCCTTCGCCGCGATCGAGGTCCTACGCCTGACCGGCATCCGCAACGAGGAGCTCCTGGAGCTGACCCACCACAGCATCACCGAATACCGGCTCCCCAGCACCGGCGAAGTCGTGCCCCTGCTACAGGTCGCACCTTCCAAGACCGACAGCGAACGGCTTCTGCTCGTCAGCCCGGAACTGGCGGATGTCCTCTCCAGGATCATCCGCCGCCTGCAAGGAAGCAGCCGTGCGATCCCGCTGGTGACCTCCTACGACGTCCACGAGCGGGTCTGGCACCCGCCGATGCCGCTGCTGTTCCAGCGCGATATCGGCACCGAGCACCGCGCTTTCACCCCGACCGCGCTCCGCAAGCTTCTGATTAACGCGCTGGCCGCCACCGGGCTGACCGACGCCGCCGGCGAACCGCTCGTCTTCTCCCCGCACGACTTCCGCAGGATCTTCGTGACCGACGCCATCATGAACGGTCTGCCACCGCACATCGCCCAAGTGCTCTGCGGGCATCGGAGTCTTGATACGACGATGGGCTACAAGGCGATCTACCCAGCCGAGACCATCGAGGCCCACCGCGCCTTCATCGCCCGTCGCCGGGCCAGTCGGCCCAGCGAAGAGTATCGGACGCCGACCGAGGAGGAATGGGACGCTTTTCTCGCGCACTTCGAGAAGCGCAAGGTCTCCATTGGCACCTGCGGTCGCGCCTTTTCAAGCCCTTGTGTTCATGAACACGCTTGCGTTCGTTGCTCGCTTCTCCGGCCGGACCCGGCCCAGCGCGGCCGGTTGGAGGAGATCCACGACAACCTCGTCGCTCGCATCGCCGAGGCCGAGCGCGAAGGCTGGCTCGGTGAGGTTGAGGGGCTTCGTGTCAGCTTGGCCGGTGCCAAAGACAAGCTCGCCCAGGTCGACGCACTAGCCGAGAGACATCGGCTGCGGTCCAGCTCGGCATGCCGGGCTTCAGCCGGTCCGGAGGAATCGCTGAGACGCCGAAACCAACGTCATGATCGAAGCCAGAGATGAGCGAAGACGAGGATCAAAACGGAGTCGACAGCCCAGCCTCGCGCAGCTGAGAGAGGGCTGTGGACATGCACTGCTGCACCGTCCTCCCATCAGCACGCATGCCATGCTCCAAGGGACCGCCGCTGGCTGCGAACGTCCACGCCGGCGCGCTATCAGCCCCCCTCTCGGCGTCAATCCTGATCATGGCATTCACGCCCTGCTCACCCAGCCATTCCAGGATGAGGAGTGTCACGTCCTCGATGCCACCATCCTGGTCGTTCTTTGGCCAGCGGCCCTGGTTTCCTGTCATTGCCCAGACTCTACCGAGGGGTCCGAAGCAGTCGGCGTCCAGCGGTCAGGCCGGGAGGATCAGCGCCTGGTTTCCATTCTGGCGAAGAGTTCAGCGCACTCGCTGGCGAAAGAACAGAGTTGGTCTACGACCTGCCGGTACTCCTGCGGATCCCGCACCATGTTCGACGTGGCATCGGTCCACTGCTGCCACAGGCCACCGGCGGCAAGGTATCGGGATGCTCGCTCGGTCCCAAGGACGGCATCGAGGTGAAGCAGTGTGCTGAGGGCAAAGGTCTGGTCGTAGACGAGGTCGGGTTGAGGCAAGTAGCGATCAAGGTATCTGCAGACCAGATCGGCGTCCGCGCTGGTGCCGAAAGCGGCAAGGGCGATGCAGTAGGACCCGCCGTAGGGGCCTCCGCTGGCCAGCAAGAGTTCGCCGATACGGCTGCGGAACTCGGTCCTGCCAGCTATAACAACCAGCCAAGAGGCAGTCTTACGCTCTCGCCAACCGCCTTCGAAAAGGATGCCGAGCTCAGCGGGAGTGATCTCCCCGGCAGCCTCGACCAGCTCCCTCATGAAAAGGTCGCGCTCAGGCCCGCTCAACCGCAGCGAGCTTCCACCCAGCCGCAGGTACCGCCGGCCGGGCGTGACGAATCGTCGGACCAGGTCCATGAGCTCGGGGTCGGTGCTGGCATAGCGCATGGCTGCATCCTTGCCCGGCGAGGACCCAGCTGCCAACGATTTACACAGATCCTCGAGTAGCGATCGCTAGTTCAGAGAAGCCTGCATCCGCTGCCCCGTCCTCCAGGTCAACCCCAATGTGACCACGCGGCGCGGACCGTGGCTGCCGGGCGGAGTGTCGTCCCGCACCCGCTCAGCAAACGTCGTGTGAGTGCGGACGGACAGGGCGTCGGGCGGCCGCCTGCTGCCAGGCTGCCGAGCCCGCCGGCCCAGGGACTTGGGAAAAGGGTTCCTACGCTTTGGGCGGGTGGTGGGTCTGGGAGCGGCGGATAAGGCGTCGTTCGGGGATGTCGGCCGGTGCGGCCGGTGTGCCCGGTGCTGGGGCTTCCTGTGGTGGGGCGAGGCGGGGGCCGTAGCGTTTGGCCAGGGGGTCCGCGGTGAGGCCGTGGGCGAGGACGC